>NZ_CP054044.1:1545442-1854531 GCF_013282745.1 Yersinia bercovieri ATCC 43970 | reverse complement strand
CTTCGTATTTGGCGCAACAGGGGGATTAGCGACCTGTGATGCCAGTAACTTTAGGTATGAATGTATAATCGGCATTCATAAATCAGGGTTAAGTATGGTGTAGGCGGGGTTTTTTGCTGGCAGACTCATCACAAACAGGGATCAAACACCGATATATCACTGATATATCACTGATAATTTAGATGAATCTCCAGCTTAAAAAATAAAAAAGCCAACATCGGTGAATGTTGGCTGAGGTTATTGACAAAGTACCGGTTGCGGAGGGAATAGGTAGATCGTAAAGACGCCGTAAATCCTTCCCTGGAGGCTCGAGCCGCGCCATCCCTGGCGCGGACGCTTTACTCTTCTACCCACCCCTCCGTTCCAGATCGCGCCATCGGGGTTTGTCAGCAGTCTGAACCAACATCGGTGAATGTTGGCTTTTTGCCAAAACGTGAAGAGCGAAGAGTTAAGCTTTCAGCGCTCTCTGGCGCACAGCTTCAAATAAGCAGACTCCAGTGGCAACCGACACGTTTAGCGAAGAAACAGTCCCCGCCATCGGAATGCTGATCAGCTCATCACAGTGTTCACGAGTTAAACGGCGCATACCTTCGCCTTCAGCTCCCATCACCAGCGCCATCGGGCCAGTCATCTTGCTCTGATACAGAGTGTGGTCCGCTTCACCCGCCGTGCCGACAATCCATACATTGTGCTCTTGCAGCACTCGCAGGGTACGCGCCAGATTCGTCACTTTAATCAATGGCACATTTTCCGCCGCGCCGCTGGCTACTTTTTTGGCGATGGCATTGAGCTGTGCGGAGCGATCCCGTGGCACAATAACCGCATGAACACCGGCGGCATCCGCGCTACGTAAGCAAGCGCCCAAATTATGTGGATCAGTGACACCATCCAGCACCAGCAGAAAAGGCATCTCCACACTTTTTAGCAAGGCCGGTAGATCATTTTCCTGATACTGACGCCCTTCACGTACCCGCGCCACGATCCCCTGATGCACCCCGCCCTCAACCTGCGCGTCCAGCCATTGGCGGTTGGCAACCTGAATCACTAAACCGGCAGCTTCCAGCTCCGCGATCAATGGCTGTAGGCGACGATCGTCACGACCTTTCAGAATAAAAACTTCCAGGAAACGTTGTGGGTCGTTGTCTAGCAAGGCTTTGACGGCGTGAATGCCGTAAATAATTTCGCTCATGATGCTCTTTTACATGTGTTGGCTGACAAGATAATTTGCCTGCCAATGATTAAATTAATGCGGGTGACCGAAGCCACCCGGCAACAGCAGCCATTACTGCTCGCTACTGGTTTTCTTCTTCGCGCGCTTAGCCTTGGTGGCGGCGGCAATTTTTTTCGTCTTAGCGGAGGCTCTTTTCGCTTTCGCTTTGGCTTTTTTCTCAGCGATCGCTTTGTCGTCCAAAGTTGCAGCGGCATCTACCGGACGGAAAGCACTATCTGGCTCGAAATTCACGGGCTTTTTAGCGCGACGAGGCCGTTTTTGCCCAGCCGCCGCCGGGGCGTGATCCCCCGTTGGTGCACGATCACGACGCGGCGCACCGGATGAACTGCCACGACCGCCACGATTTGAGGAGGTATCGCGCATACTACGTTGACCATCAGCTCTCTTCGCCTTATCACGGGCGGTTTTGCCCTCACCACGCGGCTTACGCGCACTGGAAACCAGAGCAAAATCAATTTTGCGCTCATCCATATGCACCGCTTCCACGCGAATTTCCACGGTATCACCCAAGCGGTAAACCATACCGGAGGATTCACCGATCAACCGTTGGCCGATATTGTCATAACGATAGTAGTCATTGTCGAGACTGGAAACATGCACCAAACCATCAATAAACAGATCGTCGAGGCGCACAAAGAAGCCAAAGCCGGTGACACTGGCGATAATACCGGTGAACTCTTTGCCCACCTGATCCTGCATGAAGTCGCACTTCAGCCAGTCTGCTACATTGCGGGTGGCTTCATCCGCGCGGCGTTCAGTCATTGAGCAGTGTTCGCCCAATTGCAGCATCTCTTCGTACTCACTGTGCCAGCCACCGGTCGGTGTCCAGCGCTCTTTCACATTGCCTTGCTCTTTGGCCAGTTGGTACTTGATAGCCCGATGCATCGCCAAATCAGGATAGCGACGAATTGGTGAGGTGAAGTGACCATAGGAGGCCAGCGCCAGGCCAAAGTGACCGCGGTTTTCCGGATCGTAAATCGCTTGTTTCATCGAGCGCAGCAACATGGTTTGCAGCATCTCATGATCCGGACGATCAGCGACTTCATCCATCAGCACCGCATAGTCTTTCGGCTCAGGTTTCAGGCCACCACCGAGTGTCAGACCCAGCTCATTGAGCACGCTACGCAGCGCTGAGATATGGTCGTCACTTGGGCGGTCATGCACACGGAACAGGGCCGGCTCGTTATGTTTTTCCACAAAACGCGCGGCGGCGATATTCGCCGAAATCATGCACTCTTCAATCAGCTTATGCGCGTCATTACGCACGGTCGACTCGATGCGTTCAATGCGTCGGTCGGCGTTGAAAATAAACTTGGCTTCTTCGGTTTCGAACGCAATACCGCCACGTTCGGCACGGGCCTGATCCATCGCCTTGTACATGGTATGCAGTTCTAACAGGTGCGGCACCAGCGGCTTATATTGCTCACGCAGTGACTCTTCACCATCAATAATGCGCCACACTTTGGTATAGGTCAGACGCGCATGGGAGCTCATTACCGCTTCGTAGAACTTATAAGACGAAAGCTTACCCTGTGAGGAGATGGTCATCTCGCACACCATACACAGGCGATCGACCTGCGGATTCAGAGAGCAAAGGCCGTTTGACAGCACTTCCGGCAGCATTGGAACCACTTGCGACGGGAAGTAGACTGAGTTACCACGGCTACGGGCTTCATCATCCAGTGCTGTGCGCGGGCGCACATAGTAGCTGACATCCGCAATAGCAACCCATAAACGCCAGCCGCCGCCGCGTTTTTTCTCGCAATACACGGCGTCATCAAAGTCACGGGCATCTTCGCCATCAATGGTGACCAATGGCAGGTTGCGTAAATCCACCCGCCCTTTTTTCGCCTCTTCCGGCACTTGTTCTTTCAGGTCTGCGACCTGTTTTTCCACCTGAGGCGGCCAAGTGTGCGGGATCTCATGGGTGCGCAGCGCGATATCCACCGCCATGCTGGTGCCCATGTTCTCACCAAGAACTTCAACAATCTTACCTACTGCTTTGGTACGACGAGTTGGGCGTTGGGTCAACTCGACCACCACCATATAGCCCATGCGTGCGCCGTTGATAGCCTCCGGCGGGATCAGAATATCGAAACTCAAACGACCATCATCAGGTACAACAAAGCCCGTGCCCGCATCGGTAAAGTAGCGACCAACGATTTGGCTGGTTTTCGGCACCAGTACCCGCACGATACGCGCTTCACGGCGGCCTTTGCGATCAGCGCCAACGGCTTGGGCCAATACCACATCGCCATGAATTGCGGTTTTCATCTGCTCCGCAGAGAGATAGAGATCGTCTTTGCTGCCTTCAACCCGTAAAAAACCGAAACCATCACGGTGACCAATAACAGTGCCGCGTAATAAGTCCAGGCGCTCCGGCAAGGCGTAGCACTGGCGGCGGGTGAAGATTAACTGCCCATCACGCTCCATCGCGCGCAGGCGGCGACGCAGAGCCTCTAAAGCCTCTTCGCCGCTGAGATTAAGTTCGTTGGCCAGCTCTTCACGGCTGGCAGGTGTTTCGCGCTTTGCGAGATGAGCCAAAATGAATTCCCGGCTAGGGATTGGTGACTCATATTTCTCTGCTTCTCGTTCCAAGAATGGATCTTGTGACATTGCGGCTCCTCCGTTGTCAGCAGCAGGTTGTATCCCCTTTAGACTTAAAGTTGCAGGGGGTTGGCTGCACCTTGCAAATTTATTGGGCATACACATGTTTTATTATAAAAACTATTCAACAAGTAATAGCTTATAGAGCGGGGTATTATCTTGGACCATGTCAGCCAAAGTATAGTTATCCAGCTCGTTAAGGAAACTCTGTACCGCCTGATTAAGCACTTGTTTCAGACGGCAAGCGGGTGTTATGTGGCAAAAATCGCTACTGCAATTTACCAAAGAGAGTGGCTCAAGCTGGCGCACAACATCACCAATTCGAATCTGTTCGGCAGGTTTTCCCAACCGTATTCCACCGTTTTTACCCCGCACCGCCGTTACCAACCCGACACGGCTCAACTGATTGATTATTTTAACCATATGATTGCGAGACACGCCATAGACCTCAGTTACCTGAGTAATGTTAGTCATTTGGCCTTCAGGTAGCGAGGCCATATAAGTAAGCGCCCGCAAACCATAATCAGTAAAACTTGTTAACTGCACGTATACCCCTGAGTATCAGTTTACCCGGCTTAAACCCATCTAAGATGACACATTGTTGATCGGTCATAAGTGTGATTCTAGGTGCTATTTAGAAAACTTATACTTTGGATGATAAACCAGCCATAAAGCTTGCGACTAATCATTTAGGTGACGGGTGGTTTTTTTGATGTAAAACGGCATATTGGAGGCAATTTCAGCATAGATTTTATACCCAAACTCATTGGTGTTGCCGGCAAGCAGCAAATGCAAGAGGGGGATAAACAATAAAGCCGGACGCAAGCCCGGCTATTACTTCAAACACGCACATCTGAATGCTGATTTTTGGCGATAAGCCAATTAATCATAAATTATGCATCAAATGGGTCGCGCAAGATCATGGTTTCGTCACGATCAGGCCCGGTAGAGATGATATCAACCGGAACGCCTGTCAGCGCTTCTACACGTGCGATGTAGTTTAGGGCTGCCTGTGGCAACTTGCTGTGTTCTTTCACACCAAAGGTGGTTTCTGACCAGCCTGGCATGGTTTCATAGATTGGCTCAATACCTTCCCAGCCTTCAGCTGCCAGCGGGGTCGTATCCACTTCGCGGCCATCTGGCATGCGGTAGCCAACACAGAGCTTCACTTCTTTCAGGCCATCCAGCACGTCCAGTTTGGTCATGCAGAAGCCAGACAAGGAGTTGATCTGCACAGCACGGCGCACAGCAACGATATCCAACCAGCCAGTACGACGACTACGACCCGTGGTCGCGCCATATTCGTTACCTTGCTTACGCAGGAATTCGCCTGTTTCGTCGTTCAGCTCAGTCGGGAATGGACCTGCACCGACACGAGTAGAGTAAGCTTTAACGATACCCAGCACATAATCAACATAACGTGGACCCAGGCCAGAACCTGTCGCTACGCCACCAGCAGTGGTGTTAGATGAGGTCACGTACGGATAAGTACCGTGGTCGATGTCCAGCAAGGTGCCTTGTGCGCCTTCGAACATCATGAAATCGCCACGCTTGCGGGCACTATCTAGCAATTCAGAGACGTCAACGACCATGGCGGTCAGAATATCGGCGATAGCCAATACATCATCCAGCACAGTTTGGTAGTCTACCGCGTCTACTTTGTAGTAATGCACCAACTGGAAGTTGTGGTAATCCACAATTTCTTTCAGCTTGATAGCGAAGGTCTCTTTGTTGAACAAATCACCTACACGCAGGCCGCGGCGGGCAACTTTATCTTCATAGGCGGGACCGATACCACGACCGGTAGTACCGATAGCTTTTGCACCACGTGCTTTTTCACGCGCATTATCCAGAGCCACATGATAAGGCAGGATTAATGGGCATGCTTCGGAGAGTAACAGTCGCTCACGTACAGGCACACCGCGCGCTTCAAGTTCTGTCATCTCTTTCATTAAAGCGTCAGGCGCCAGTACTACACCGTTGCCGATGATGCTGGTTACGTTTTCACGCAGAATACCTGAGGGAATTAAATGAAGAACGGTTTTCTCACCGTTGATAACCAAAGTATGGCCAGCGTTGTGACCACCTTGATAGCGCACAACATATTTAGCCCGTTCAGTCAGCAGGTCAACGACCTTGCCCTTACCTTCGTCACCCCATTGGGTGCCCAGTACGACGACGTTCTTACCCATCTCAAAAATCACCAGGTTGCTTAAAAAAGGATTCTAACATCTCATACCGCGGCTTTCAGTACTTTTTAACACATAACTGAACAATTTTTGTGCTTACATTTAGCCACCCATGCGGCTACGCAACATGTAGTAGATAACAACGCCCGCAACCACTAATCCTCCACCAAAACGGCGTAAAGTGGCATCAGGTAATTGAGTCATCGCCTGGATCATTTTGCGCCAGGCTTTCGGATAAAGCATCGGGCCTAGTCCTTCCAGCACCAAAACCAGCGCCAATGCTAACAAAATGGTTGAATTCATCATCTGTCTCAAAAGATAAAAAATGGCTCAAATCGGGATAGGGGCTGATCTCACAACCAGCCTCCTCCCACACCACCGTACATACGGGTCCGTATACGGCGGTTCGGTTATGTTGATCGTCGCCTTCCTATAACTCTGGCAGGCCCAGTCTGACGAACAGGTTATTGGGAAGTGCTATGTTCAGCGCCGGGCTACAGCTCACCCGCCACTGTTTATGGCAACTTCCCACCGTCTGCGCCGAGAGGTCTTTGCTAACCCCGCGATTGTGCAGCTCTTTATAACGCTTGCCGCCCGTTTTCCACTGTTTCCAGAGGACACTCCGCAGCCTGCGCCTTATCCACCCGTTCAGCTCTCTTATCAGCGATGGCCACTCGTTCAGCCTGTAGTAGCTTTTCCAGCCCGTCATATATCGCTTTAACGGCTCGATTAGCTGCTCCAGGCTTCTGCCCGTGTTACGTCCCGTCAGTTCCCTTATCCGCGTTTTGAACCGCTTCACCGATCCCGGCGACACCACGCACCACACTTTCCTGCCCCTTATGAAGCTGTAACCCAGGAACTTACGCGACTCCGGATGCGCCACTGCGCTCTTCTTCGCATTCACCTTCAGCTTCAGTTTACGGCTCAGCCAGTGCGTCAGCCCCGCCATCACACGATTGCCTGCACGTTCGCTTTTCACATACACATTACAGTCGTCTGCATAACGGGCGAACTTCAGGCCGCGTTTCTCCAGTTCCTTATCGAAGTCATCCAGCAGCAGATTCGATAACAACGGCGACAGCGAGCCGCCCTGCGGCGTCCCTTCTGTCACCGGCCTTACCAGACCGGCTTCCATCACGCCTGCATTCAGGAACCTGCGGATAAGTGACAGCACCCGTTTATCCGACACCCGTTTCGCTATCCGGCTCATCAGTACATCGTGGTTCACCCGGTCGAAGAACTTCTCCAGATCGAGATCGACCACCCAGTGATACCCGGACCCAATATATTCATGAGCCTGTTTCACAGCCTGATGGGCAGAGCGCCCGGGGCGGAACCCGTAGCTGCTGTCGCTGAACGACGCATCCCACTGCATCTGCAACACCTGCATCATCGCCTGCTGGATAAAACGATCCACCACCGTCGGGATACCCAGCAGACGTTCGCCGCCGCAGGGTTTCGGGATGGTCACTCTTCTTACAGGGGATGGGCGATAGCTGCCGGACAGCAGTTGCGCTTTCAGTTCGGGCCAGTGGTGTTTCAGGTACTCCGGCAGTTCGCTTACGCTCATGCCGTCGGCTCCCGCCGCACCTTTATTGGCCTTCACTCTTTTCAGGGCTTGCCTGAGATTGACGGGTTCACAGATGGCTTCCATCAGCCACGCTGTTGACGACGGACTTTCTCTGGTCGTCGGTGCCTGCCCGGTTTCAGCCCCCCGGGAACCGGCGTCCGGGGCTTCACCCCTTCTTCGGGCTTCAGGGCCGCGATGCGTTTTCTGCTGCATGACCGTTCAGAACCTCCGCTGATACTCGTCACTCATTACCGTTCGGGCCTTCAGACGTCACGTCCTACTATGCCCTCTGCTGACTCCTGTCCACCGGTCAGCGCACCTTACGATGCACTCAGTTCTGAATACAGAACGCCGGACAGGCCTCCCGGGGTAAGCTCAGCCGCTTTCACCACACACCTGCCCAATCTACCACCCCGGCTCTTGATGGTTATGGCCTTCGCAATCACATGCTTGCTCCGCCAGTCGGGTAGGCCTTATATCGGGTTTCTGTCCGTCAGGTCATGGTTTTGCTCCACGCTTCCTTCAGACCCCGCCTCACGACGACGCCCTTGCGCTTCACTAGTCCTTCGCCACCATCAGGCTGGACAGGGGACTTTCACCCCCGAGCTGCTGAGCATGCCCGGCACACATAGAAAAGGCCCGCGTGAACGGGCCTTACTGTTTCGGTCAAAACGCGCTGTAACGACAGCCGTTATGGACGTTTACTGGAGTTATCCGGGGATCTCATGTAGCGGAAGAAATCACTGTCCGGGCTAAGCACCATCACATCATTGCCGCTGTTGAAGCTGTTTTCATACGCGCGCAAGCTACGGATGAAGGCATAGAAGTCTGGATCTTTGCTGAATGCATCAGCAAACAGACGAGCCGCTTCTGCATCACCGCCGCCGCGAGTAATACGCGCCTGACGTTCTGCTTCTGCCAGCGTACGGGTCACTTCATAGTCAGCTGTTGCACGCAACTTCTCGGCTTCTTCCTGACCTTGTGAACGGTGACGACGGGCTACCGCCTCACGTTCAGCACGCATACGCTGGAAGATTGCATCAGAGACTTCAGCCGGTAAGTTGATTTGCTTGATTCGCACGTCAACCACTTCGATACCCAGTGCCGCCATACTGTTCGGGTTAACCGCTGGCTGTTTGCCACGGGTTTCCTGTTCAACACGGGCCGCAGCCGAAGCAATCGCATCATCCGCTTCAGTGGTGACAGCTTCATCATCAACACTACCGGTATTCAGCGCATCACGCACATCTGAAGTCAGACGACCGCGTGAGTCAGTTACGATGTCGCGGACATTCAGGCGACCAATTTCAGAACGCAAACGGTCACTGAATTTACGTTTCAACAGCACTTCAGCCTGAGACACATCACCACCACCGGTGGCCAGATAGTAACGGCTGAAATCACTGATACGCCATTTCAGGTAGGAGTCAACAATCAGGTCTTTCTTTTCGTTAGTCACGAAACGGTCAGCCTGGTTATCCATGGTCTGAATACGAGCATCCAACGTCTTCACTGTTTCGATAAATGGTATCTTGAAGTGCAGGCCCGGTGCATACACCAGCGGCTTGTTATCACTATCACGCAATACCTTACCAAAGCGCAGCACGATCCCGCGCTGACCTTCTTGCACCACAAACAGCGAAGCGTAGAGTGCGACTAACACCACAACGACGATAAGTAAAATAGACTTACGCATTGGTTATTCTCTCCCTACGCGAGTGGAAGTATCACGCTGAGCATTCGCTCGGCGCTGATCCATGATAGAGCCACTGGTTGAGCTTGAATTACTTGCACCAGACTCTTGGCTGCTATTAGCAGAGGAAGGCGGATTCAAACGAAACAGGCTGGTGTCTTTGTTGCCATCCGCTTTATCTGCGCCTTGACCGCGCAGCATTTGATCCAATGGCAGCACCATCAGACTGTTGCCTTTATCATTAGCCAGCACTTTGCGAGTTTTGCCCAGAACCTTCTCCATGGTTTCTATATATAGACGCTCACGGGTAATTTCTGGTGCAGCCTTATACTCAGGCAGCAACTTGGCAAAACCAGCTACCTCACCTTGCGCTTCCAACACCTTACGTGCGGCATAAGCACGAGCATCTTCTAACAGACGCTGCGCCTGACCATTAGCACGTGGCTGGACTTCGTTGGTGTAGGCCTCCGCTTCACGAATATATTGCTGTTCGTTTTCACGGGCGGCAATTGCATCATCAAATGCCGCTTTAACTTCTTCCGGCGGACGTGCAGCCTGGAAGTTAACGTCCAGCAGCGTTATACCCATGTTGTACGGACGAATAGTCTCTTCCAGTACACGCTGAGTATCGCTACGAACAATGGTACGGCCTTCGGTGAGAATTTTGTCCATGGTGTATTTACCAATAACACCACGCACTGCGCTGTCTGTTGCCTGACGCAGACTATCATCCGGATTCGTCACGCTAAACAGATAAGCGGCCGGGTCAGTCACGCGATACTGTACGTTCATCTCGATGCGAACCACGTTCTCATCGGAGGTCAGCATGACGCCAGAAGCGGCCAATTCACGTACTGACTCAACGTTAACTGGGGTCACTTCATCGATAAAGGTCGGTTTCCAGTTCAAACCAGGCTGCACGATGTGGCTTAATTTACCCAAGCGAGTCACAACACCGCGCTCGGCTTCTTTAATTGTATAGAAACCACTGGCCGCCCAGATAACCACAACCGCAACTACCGCGATACCCACAATACGGCCACTGAAACCGGGGCCTTGTGTCGCGCCGTTGTTGCCATTACCGCTTCCGCCACCTTTGCCACCGAGACTACTCAGTTTTTTGCTCAGTTTACGGAAGATATCATCCAGATCAGGCGGCCCTTGGTCACGGCCACCTTTATTATTGTTATTTCCGCCAGAGTTGCCGCCATTATTATTGCTGCTCCCCCACGGATCGCGGTCCTGTCCGTTATTACCGGGCTGATTCCACGCCATGTTTTAGCTCCATTCTTCTATGATTGGTTTTCTTCAGGCCAAGAGCACATGCCAAAGACGCTGGCTCTTAATTTCACAAGAAAGATCTGATAATCAATGAGTTTGAATATAACTGATCAATTCTTGTTCTTGTTTACAGAGACGACGCCAATCCACGATAGGCATTCTTACCACCATACCGACGTTCCCGTCCTCATCTATCCACTCTTTTTCAATTGCCTGAAGCTGGTAAAAACGGCTACGTAGACGACCTGCCTGAGGCGGCAAACGCAATTCATAGTGTGCGATCTCACCTGAAAGGCGCTCCGTCAACGCTTGAAAGAGCAACGGGATCCCTGCGCCGGTTTGAGCTGAAAGCCAAACTCTGACTGGCAGATTGTCTTCGTTGCGATCAATTCGCGGGACAAAATCATCCAACAAATCAATTTTATTCATTACTAATAATGTAGGTATTTCATCGGCCTCTATTTCTGCCAAAACAGCATCGACGGCGGCCATATTCTCAGTTACCCGAGGATCTGCTGCATCGATAATGTGTAACAGTAATGAAGCCTGCCGCGTTTCTTGTAATGTCGCTTTAAAAGCAGCAACCAGATCGTGCGGCAGATGCCGGATAAAACCTACCGTATCCGCCAATACTGTATCACCCACATCAGCCACATTAATACGGCGTAATGTTGGATCCAGCGTGGCAAATAGTTGGTCAGCCGCATAAACATCAGCTGCCGTAATTTTGTTAAACAGGCTGGATTTACCGGCGTTGGTATATCCCACCAAGGATACTGTCGGAATATCAGCACGGGTACGCGCACGCCGCCCTTGCTCACGCTGCTTGGCCACACGCTCTAAACGACTTAAAATCAAAGTGATACGGTCGCGTAATAGACGGCGGTCAGTCTCCAACTGGGTTTCACCTGGCCCTCTTAGGCCAATCCCCCCCTTTTGACGCTCAAGATGCGTCCAGCCACGAACCAAACGGGTCGCGATATGACGCAATTGCGCTAACTCGACCTGTAATTTACCTTCGTGGGTACGGGCCCGTTGGGCAAAAATATCTAAAATTAGTCCAGTACGATCAATGACTCGACACTCACACAATCGCTCAAGATTTCGCTCTTGCGCTGCGGATAGAGCATGATCAAACAGGACAACAGACGCGCCACTGGCTTTCACCGCGTCAGCAATTTCTACGGCCTTTCCTTCGCCAACAAAGTACTTAGGGTGTGGTGCTTTGCGACTACCTGTCACAATTTGCAAAGCCTCTACGCCCGCAGAAGATACCAACGCTTCGAATTCACGCAGATCTTCTGAGTTTTTGTCTTGCGAGAAATAGATATGGACCAGTACGGCCTGCTCACCGGCTTCATAGCGGTCAAACAAACGTGCAACCTCTCAAACGGATCAAAACCGCTAGTGCGGAGAACATAAGCCCGAATCCGTTGCTTATGTTCCCCGTCATGGTCGACCAACAATGCGCTTTATTCAGCGTCATCGCTATCCTGCTGCGGCTGTTGCGGCGCAGACGGATTACTACCATGATAATTATTGGTGCTACCACTCGGACTATTGCTGTGATGCGAAACCGGGCGGGAAGGCACTACAGTAGAGATGGCATGTTTATAAACCATCTGGCTGACTGTGTTTTTTAACAGAATGACAAACTGATCAAAAGACTCAACTTGGCCCTGCAGTTTAATGCCATTCACTAAATAAATAGAAACCGGAACACGTTCACGACGCAATGCGTTCAGGAACGGATCTTGCAAAGATTGCCCCTTAGCCATTCTATGTTTTCCTTATTTGCTTGTTGTTTTTAACTAAGAACCTATCGGCTCAAAAATAAACTGCGTAAAAAAAATCCGCGCGTTGAGTACTAATCAATTGTACACAATCATTCAACCTATGCACTAACAACCTGTATTACAGAGTCTAAAGCCTCTCCCGGCTTATCACTGTCGAGCCACTGAACTGAACTCCAGCCCCGCAACCAGGTTATTTGGCGCTTTGCCAGTTGACGTGTCGCACAAACTCCGCGGTAAACCATTTCGTTGTAATCAATCTCACCGGACAGATAAGACCACATCTGCCGGTATCCCACACAACGAATGGCAGGCAAATCCGTATGCAAGTCACCGCGGTCAAAAAGCGCCCTAGCCTCTGCTTCAAACCCTGCCTCCAACATCTGATGAAAACGTAATTCAATCCGCTGGTGCAGAAGCTCCCGGCTAACAGGCGCAATCGCAAATTGGTGAACCCGATAAGGTAAGGATTCACCCGAAATTTTAGTCAGTTCCGTTAAAGTTTTACCTGAAATAAAAAAAACTTCCAGTGCTCTAGAGAGCCGTTGGGGATCATTAGGATGAATTCGCGCCGCCGAGACAGGATCGATATCAGCCAATTGCTGGTGCAATGCTTCCCAACCTAGTTCCGCGGCCTGCTCTTCAATACGCTGGCGTATTTGCGGATCAGCAGAGGGTAACGGCGATAACCCCTCCAATAGCGCTTTAAAGTACAACATCGTCCCCCCCACCAGCAGCGGAATTCGCCCGGCGGCGGTAATGTCGGCCATCTCTTGGAGTGCATCTTTACGGAAATCAGCGGCTGAGTAGGATTCGGCCGGGTCACGGATATCAATCAGGCGATGTGGCGCTAACGCCAGCTCTTCGGCACTGGGCTTAGCCGTGCCGATATCCATGCCACGATAGATCAGGGCAGAGTCGACGCTGATTAACTCCACAGGTAGCCGCTGTCTCAGCGCAATTGAGAGCGCTGTTTTACCTGAAGCGGTAGGCCCCATAACAAAGATTGCCGGTGGACGGTCTCTATTTTCAATATCATTCATGAGTCAGGGTTGCCAATGCAGCCTTTATATCAATAGGTTGTAATAGCCCGGCAGGGGGTGATTGCACCAACTGCGGACAAAGACGCTCAACGTCCGTCAATAACTGTATCGCTTGAGACACATTCCATACCTCATGTTCACTGCCAAGGTGGCGGGCAAGCCATGTGGCCAAAGCATCTGGCGATATCTCTTCATGCTGCGACAGATAGCCTAACAGTTCCGGTATCAGTTTTTGTAAATTTTGTTGGCGTAATGGTAAAGATACTGCACGTAAGGTCGCTCTTCCCTGTTCGACAGCCAGCTCTATCCCCATCGTCACCAACAACGCCTGATGGCGCTGACAGGCAGCGGCCTCAATTTTATCTAATGTCAGTTTTAATGGGATGAGTAACGGCTGAGGGCGCAGCCCCTCAGGGGGCGGATTCAACTGAGCTTGTTTTAGCCAACGTTCGGCCACCTTCAGTGCCAATAATGCTACCCCTTGCTTATATTCAATCAGAGCATAGCAAGGTGGCAATACCGTTAACACCCGACCAAAACTGTAATGATCGCCCTGAAGAGGGGCGTCAGCGGAGGTTTGGCGTGGTAGTGGTGGTAACGGTGGCGCAACTGCCGGTGTGCGCGGCTCTGCTGGATGAGTCACCGCAGCCGGTTGCACCAGTTGCCGATATAACTCACCTTGCTGTTTTTGGTAAGGTTGGCCGGCGCTATAACCCGGAGCCGCCTGTTCACGTACCGGTGATACCCGTTCAGGGGGCGCTCTTCGCTCTGCTGGATGGGCTTGCGTCGGTTCCGGTTGCGCATATTTATTCACCCCTGCCGCCACGCGGTTTTCTGGCTGCCAACGTGGTGCTTCTATCTCTTCGCCATCGTCATTGACGTTCAAAATTGGGGTCGCGGTTTGTTGTAAAACCGTCGTCACGGCTTGATAGATAAAGTCATGCACCAGACGCGCCTGATGGAAGCGCACCTCATGTTTAGCCGGATGCACGTTGACATCCACCTGATGGGGGTCAATATCCAGATACAAAACATAAGCTGGCTGCTGGTCGTCCTTGAGTAAATCCTGATAGGCCTGACGGATAGCATGGTTGATCAGCCGGTCGCGCATCATGCGGTTGTTTACGTAACAATACTGCATTTCACCTAGGGTGCGGCTCGCCGCTGGGTCCGCCACCCAACCACGGATGGTTAAATCACCATGCTGCCAAGAGACTGCCAGTGCATGCTGCAAAAACGCCAGGCCACAGATACTCGCCAGGCGGCGCTCATGGTGCGAAGGATCAGTGGCCGCGCGGTACTGGCGCATTAATTTACCGTTATGACTCAAATTGATAGCCACATCAAAGCGCGCCAACGCAATGCGCCGCACCACTTCATCAATGTGACCAAACTCGGTTTTTTCGGTGCGCATAAATTTGCGGCGGGCGGGCGTATTGTAAAACAGATCCAGCACTTCAAGGGTGCTACCCACCGGATGCGCGGCCGGTTTGATGGTCACCGCCATATCGCGACCCTCCGCGTAAGCCTGCCAGGCTTCATTTTGCTCGGCAGTCCGTGACGTCAGAATTAGGCGGGAGACTGAGCTAATGCTGGCCAGTGCTTCACCGCGAAAGCCCATACTGAGGATGGCCTCCAGATCCTCCAGCGAGCTTATTTTACTGGTGGCATGGCGCGCCAATGCAAGCGCCAAGTCCTCTTTGTTAATCCCACAGCCGTTATCACGGATGCGAATGAGTTTCACCCCACCGCGCTCAATATCAATATCAATCCGCGTCGCCCCCGCATCCAGACTGTTCTCTACCAACTCTTTCACTACCGATGCAGGCCGCTCTACCACTTCACCTGCGGCAATTTGGTTAGCGAGCTGTGGAGGTAGAATCTGAATCGGCATAGCAGTTCCTTTCGCTTATGACTGTGGGATCGTGAGGGTCTGCCCAAGTTGGACGTTGCCTGACTTTATCTTATTCGCCCGCTCAATCTCGCTCATCGACACACCGTATCGGGCGGCAATGGCGGACAGCGTATCGCCACGTTTTACCTGATGCTTAACCGGCTGACTTTTACTCGGCTTCGCTTTAGCTGACGCGGTGGCTTTTGGCGTGACTGCCACTACCGCACTGCCAGAGGCGGGAACTTTCAACCGCTGCCCGACCCAGACCACATCATTTTTCAGCGTATTACTCTGCCGCAACAGCGCCATACTGACACCATATTGACTGGCAATGCCGGATAAAGTTTCGCCACGCTGCACTTTATGGATCTGGCTTTTACCCGTCGCAACCGGTTTAGCGGCAGATACCCTGCCGCTTTGCGCATTACTGATGACGGGATCCGGCTGATTAACACTTGAGCGTTGTGAAGATGAATCAACCGCCGCTGTTTCTATTAGCGGACGGTTTTCGACCTTTGGGTCGGCTTGTAGCGGATGCGCGAGGAAATAACTACGCAAGCCTTTATAAATGGCTTGCGCAATCTTCTCCTGATACGCGCTACTGCCAAGCAGCCGCTCCTCCGTGCTATTACTGATAAAGCCGGTTTCCACTAACAACGACGGAATATCCGGTGAACGTAGCACCCCAAGACTTGCATGCTCAGGGCGACTTTTATGAATATCGCCAATGGTTTGCAGCTCGCGCAGCACTTTGGTGGCGACGTCATACCCCACCCGCTGGGAGTGCCCAAATTGCAGATCCAGCACCGCTTGACTCAAATAGGGGTCAGATGCGGTATTGGCTAACACATCACCTGCGCCACCCAGCAGCTCGGACTGTTTCTCATGCTGCTCTAGCCAGCTCCCCATCTCACTGTTGGCGCGACGGTTAGAGAGCACCCAGACCGAAGCCCCGGTGGCACTGCGGTTAGGTGCTGCATCGGCATGGATGGAAACCAGCACGTTAGCGCTCTGTTTCCGCGCCACGTCAGAGCGGCCCATCACCGAAATAAAGTAGTCGCCATTGCGGGTCAAAACCGGTTTAAACATCGGGTCGCTGTTAAGCAGCGCTTCCAGCCGGCGGGAGATGGCAATAGTGACATTTTTCTCTTTCAGACCATTTTGCCCAATAGCGCCGGGGTCCTGCCCCCCGTGCCCCGCATCAATAGCCACCACCACACGATCACTGCTTGCGACACGGGCGGTTTTAATTGGGCGGGCAGTATTCGTGGTTGTGCTTTCGCTGCTCACCACCACCGTCGGCTTATTATTAAACGGATTTTTCGCCACTGAAGTGGTGTTGGAATTAGTTATCCGTGGAGGGGGAGTCGAATTCGTCGCCTGTGACGTCAATCGCCCCGCATTAGGGCTAGGTGTATTGGTCTGGCTCAACACCTGCGGCTGACGAGTGGGGGCGCTATCCGTGGCCGTCATGGTGATGACAACCGTGTAATTATTGCCCGACTGCTGAGTAACGGCGCGAGTTTTCACTTTTTGCGTCAGTTCCAGTACCAGGCGGGTGCTTTGCTCATCTTTCGGGGTACTGGATCGAATCCTTTTCAGCAGATTCTGCCCACTAAACTCAAGCGGTAAGCCGGAAAGATTGCCGCTTTGGCGGACATCCAACACCACACGTTCTGGCCCGCTTAAAGAGAAAAAGGCGTAGATCGGTTTGCCATCAAAACTGAGCGTAACCCTGCTCTCAGTTGGGCCATTATTGACCTTAATATCTGTTAGTTTCATCGCGAATGCTGAAGGCAGGGCCAATAACCCCAACACAACTAGCACTACCGCGGCCAATGCGCGTTTCCCGCGGTTAAGCCGCGACCGGCTAATAAATTTTGTTAAGCCATGCATCATTATCAAATTATCCTTGCACAGCAGCTAAACGGCGCAATACATCCGCACCCGCATCAGAAATCGCTATCAGACGAGCTTCACGCCCCTCGTCCTGATAAGCCAAATGCAGCTCAACATCCGCCTGAGGCAGGAACCCAGCCCCTTGCTGCGGCCACTCCACCAGACAAATTGCCTGTTTATCGAAATAGTCGCGAATCCCCATAAACTCCAGCTCTTCAGGGTCAGCCAGGCGATAGAGGTCAAAATGGTAAACTGGCCTTGGAGTCAGCGCATAAGGTTCAACTAAGGTATAAGTGGGGCTTTTAACATGCCCAAGGTGGCCAAGGGCCTGAAGGAAGCCACGGCTAAAAGTCGTTTTTCCGGCTCCCAGATCGCCGAAGAGATAAATAACGCTGGCACCATTGAAGGCATGGGCCAAAGTGGCCCCTAATGCAACGGTCGCTGCCTCATCAGGCAAAGGTAAAACGAGTTCTTTCATTCTGTGATATCTATCTTGCTAACTCAGGATTAACGTACTTCGGAATAACTGACAGCAAATCTGTGGCCAGTAAACCCCGGGTGCCTTGAACTTCAGCTAGTTTGTCTGCGGCAACGCCATGCACAACACAACCCGCGCAGGCAGCATCATACAGCACCAGCTTTTGTGCTATCAAACTACCAATAATGCCGGACAGAATATCCCCCATACCACCGGAGGCCATACCCGCATTGCCAACATCAGCAATCGCCATCTCGCCCTGTTCACTGGCAATCAGAGTACCAGCCCCTTTCAATACCACCACACCACCATATTGTTTAGCGATGTTACGGGCGGAAAGTAAGCGGTCACTCTCAATATCAGCGACGCGGCAACCAAGCAGACGGGCAGCTTCCCCAGGATGAGGGGTCAATACCCGATTCTGACGCTTCAGCGGATTTAATGCCAGTAAGTTGAGCGCATCTGCGTCCCATAATGCTGGTTTATCACTTTGTTGCAATAAATTCAGCGCATTCTTGCCCCAGTCAGATTGCCCCAACCCCGGCCCGACGACCAACACATCGGCCCAGCGAATACTTTGCTTGAGGGCTTCATCGGTTAATTCCTGCACCATCAGCTCAGGGCGAGCGGCCAGAATCGGCGCCACATGTTCAATGTGAGTGAGTACTCGCACTAGCCCAGCACCGCTACGCAGGGCAGCTTCACCCGCCATCCGAATCGCGCCTCCCAGGCCTTTATCACCACCGACCAATAACAGTCGCCCATGCTCCCCTTTATGGGCGCAGGGGCGGCGCGGTTTGAGCCATTGCGGCAGATGCTCAGCGGTCAAACGCTCAATTTGCACCGGTTGCGCGGCGAGCCATTGCGCCAATCCCAAATCATTGCAGTGTAAATGCCCCACCCAATCACGGGCCTGCCCGGTGAGCAAGCCGGGTTTTAGCGCAACAAAGGTCAGGGTGTGGTCCGCACGAATGACTGAACCGGGGGCGGCACCGCTATCGGCGCTGAGTCCTGAGGGAATATCCAAGGCAATCTTCGCCGCCCGATGGCGGTTTGCGGTATCAATAAGAGTCGCATAAACGCCTTGCGGCGCAGCGCGTAGGCCAATGCCCAACAGACCATCGATAATTAAATCGATATGTGGCGACCATGATACATCAGGCTGGTTAATAACACCCCCTGCCGCTAGCCACTGGGATTGGGCCTGATGCGCCTCGGCGGGCAGTGGACGATTGCCCGGGCAGGCGATGAGTGTCACATTCAAACCCGCCGCTAATGCGCGGCTAGCCACAATATAACCATCGCCGCCGTTATTACCATGACCACATAAAATTAGCCAATGACGTGCGGCTGGGTACTGTTTACGCGCCAGTTGAAACGCCGCATCACCGGCTCTGACCATCAGATCAAATAGGCTCAGGGAGAGGTGTGCGGCGGCGATAACCTCATTCTGACGCACCCAGTCCGCAGAAAAAACAGAGTGTGGTAAACTAACCCCGATTTGTTTCTTACTATGGTCCGTCATGGCACACCCCCTCGATTTGAATCAATTAGCCCAACATATCAAGCAATGGGGGCAATCGCTAGGTTTCCAGCAAGTTGGTATTTGCGATACTGATTTGTCTGCGGAAGAGCCGCGTTTGCAGGCATGGCTTGATAAACAATATCATGGCGAAATGGCTTGGATGGCCCGCCATGGAATGTTGCGCGCCCGGCCTCATGAGCTATTGCCAGGTACATTACGGGTGATCAGCGTGCGAATGAATTATCTGCCTGCCAAGGCGGCATTTGCCAGCACATTGAAAGATTCATCGTTAGGTTATGTGAGCCGTTACGCATTAGGCCGTGACTACCATAAATTATTGCGCCAACGGCTAAAAAAATTGGGTGACCAGATCCAGAGCTATTGCCTTGAGCAGCAAGCGATAAATTTCCGTCCGTTTGTCGATTCCGCTCCGATAATGGAGCGCTCACTGGCAGCTAAAGCGGGGATTGGTTGGGTTGGTAAGCACTCACTAATTTTAAATCGTGATGCTGGCTCCTGGTTCTTTCTCGGCGAGTTGCTAATTGATCTGCCGCTACCCGTCGATAAGCCGCAAGAAGAGCAATGTGGCCGCTGTGTCGCCTGCATGACTACCTGCCCGACAGGGGCTATCGTTGCTCCCTATACCGTTGATGCGCGCCGCTGTATCTCTTATCTGACCATTGAGTTGGAAGGGGCGATACCTGAAGAGTTTCGTCCACTGATGGGCAATCGTATTTATGGCTGTGATGATTGCCAGTTGATCTGCCCTTGGAACCGCTTCTCCCAATTAACTGATGAAGAAGATTTTAGCCCGCGTGCCGTGCTGCATACGCCAAAGTTACTGGATTTATTTGCCTGGAATGAAGAGAAATTTTTGCGGGTAACGGAAGGTTCTGCCATCCGGCGTATTGGTCACTTGCGCTGGTTACGTAATATAGCGGTCGCGCTGGGGAATGCGCCCTATCTCGACACTATTGTGTTGGCACTGGAGGCGCGCCGAGGTATACACCCGATGCTAGATGAACATATTGATTGGGCAATATCACAACAATTGAAAAAACGGTCTACACTGATTGTGGATCTCCAATCACCACAGAAAAAACGGCTGGTGAGGGCCATTGAAAAAGGCCTGCCACGCGACGCCTGATCCCCCTAAATAACCTGAAACTAAGTACGGTTAGGTATTGCTGTTTTTTTATTATTTCTGTAATAAATAAGCTCGGACTTTTCCTGTGCATAAAAATAAAAACACCTTGGCAATCAAGCGCAAAAAAAAGCACAAGTGATCGGCATAACGTTTTCATATAAAAATATGTTCAGCTAAATCAAATAGATAGAAAACAGGAAATAGAATCGCTTAAATTATAAGCTGGATATAAAAAGAACAGAAATTGTGGATAACTCTGTTGAAGAAGTTAATACATTGTGTGTAGAGCACGGTGCAGCGCATGACATGGCTGTGGATAATTAATTTAAGATTGAATAAAAATTTTGGAGCGGGAAACGAGACTCGAACTCGCGACCCCGACCTTGGCAAGGTCGTGCTCTACCAACTGAGCTATTCCCGCATTGAGATGCTTTTGCACCCTGCTGTTATGACAGCATTTGACATTTACTTTAAGAAAAACGGCACTAAGAGAGAGAAAAATTTGGAGCGGGAAACGAGACTCGAACTCGCGACCCCGACCTTGGCAAGGTCGTGCTCTACCAACTGAGCTATTCCCGCATCACTTTTATTTCTTTCTACTGCACTGCTTCTCTGTTACTACCCATTTCTTCATTACTGAAAGAAATTGGAGCGGGAAACGAGACTCGAACTCGCGACCCCGACCTTGGCAAGGTCGTGCTCTACCAACTGAGCTATTCCCGCTCGGGATACTATATTTTCGATACTGAATCTGTCTGCGCAGGCTTGCGAATTCTTCATCGGTACGGGGTGCGCATTATACGAGAAATCCGTTTTGCCGCAAGCCCCTGAAAGCAAAAAAATCATTTTTTAGTTTAAGTGCTGATTAAAACAGCAATGTGATGTTTTTACCAGCACCGGTTAATTAAGATTGGATAAAGTGCTCGCGATAGTAGGCCAGCTCTGCCACCGACTCACGAATGTCATCCAGTGCTTGATGGGTGTTCTGCTTCTTAAAACCAGCCAGAATTTCAGGTTTCCAGCGGCGCGCCAACTCTTTTAACGTGCTGACATCCAGATAGCGGTAATGGAAATAGGCTTCAAGCTCCGGCATGTAGCGGAACAGGAAGCGGCGGTCTTGACCCACGCTGTTGCCACAAATCGGTGAAACACCTGCCGGTACCCACTGCTTCAGGAATTCAATGGTTTGCAGCTCAGCATCATGGTCACTGAATGGGCTGGCTTTAACCCGCTCAACCAAACCACTGCCGGTGTGAGTACGTACATTCCACTCATCCATTAGCCCAAGCTGCTCATCCGTTTGATGAACCGCCAGCACCGGGCCTTCTGCCAAGATATTAAGATTAGCATCGGTGACCAGGGTTGCGATCTCGATGATCCGATCTCGTTCAGGATCAAGACCGGTCATTTCCAGATCAATCCAGATCAAATTATTTTGGTTCTCTGCCATTTTATTTCCTGCCTGTTAACGGGTGAGTCGACCGAACAAAGGGTTAATTGATAAAATTATGTGTATCATAGCCCTTTTGGTCGCAACCAGCGATATATGCGAAATCAAGTGAGGTACAGTGAGTAAGAATAAACTGTCCAAAGGTCAACAACGCCGTGTGCAGGCGAACCATCAGCGCCGGCTACGCACTGATAGAAAACCTGAGTTAGATGACTCTCAGCTTGGCGATGCGCAAGAAGGTATCGTAATCAGCCGTTTCGGTCAGCATGCCGATGTTGAAGCCGCCGATGGCGTTCAACACCGTTGTAATATCCGCCGCACCATCAAGTCACTAGTGACCGGTGACCGTGTGGTCTGGCGCCCCGGTCTGCAAGCGCAGGAAGGTGTGCGGGTTAAAGGTATTGTCGAAGCCGTGCATGAACGGACCTCGGTTCTGACGCGCCCTGATCTTTATGATGGCGTGAAACCGATCGCCGCCAATATCAACCAGATCGTGATCGTATCGGCGATCTTACCTGAACTTTCCCTTAATATTATCGATCGCTATCTGGTGGCCTGCGAAACACTGGATGTCGAGCCATTAATCGTGCTGAATAAGATCGATTTACTGGATGCCGATGGGCGTAAATTCGTTGATGGCATGATGGATATTTACCGTCGCATTGGCTACAACGTGCTCGAAGTCTCTAGCCAAACCCGTGAAGGGATGGAGGCCTTTGAGCAGGCCCTGGCTGGGCGCATCAGTATCTTTGCCGGTCAGTCTGGTGTGGGTAAATCCAGCCTGTTAAATGCCCTGTTGCCACCAACGGATAACGAAATTTTGGTGAATACCGTTTCGGATAACTCCGGTCTGGGCCAGCACACCACTACCGCTGCTCGCTTATATCATTTCCAGCATGGCGGCGATGTGATTGATTCACCGGGGGTGCGTGAATTTGGCCTCTGGCATCTAGCTCCGGAACAAATCACCCAAGGATTTGTCGAATTCCGTGATTACCTCGGTCATTGCAAATTCCGTGATTGCAGCCATACCAATGATCCTGGCTGTGCGCTGCGTGAAGCGGTGGAACAAGGCAAAATTGCCGAAGAGCGCTTTGATAATTATCATCGGATTCTGGAAAGTATGGAGCAGGCGAAACCTCGCAAGACATCAGATAGCGACGAGAAATGATGTTTTAATCGCGGGTCTCCCCTGTAGTACCGATAACCCAAAATAATTGGTGTTGCTGCTAACAGTGCGGCAACACCAAGTAAAAGCGTACTTATCTAATGAGGTCGACGTGCTAGACAGTATCAAAATCAGATTACAATATTTGCTCCCAAAACAGGGCCTAACCCGTTTGGCTGGCTGGGGTGCCGATAAACAGGGCGGCGGGTTGACTCAACTGGTGATCAAAGCCTTTGCCCGTTACTACAAAGTTAATATGAAAGAAGCGCAGGACCCTGAATTCTCCGCTTATCGCAGCTTTAACGAATTCTTTGTTCGCCCGCTACGGGCAGGTGTGCGCCCAATAGTGGCGGAAGATAACCTCTTGGCCCAACCGGCTGATGGCGCAATCAGCCAGTTAGGCGCGATTCGTGATGGGCAAATTCTGCAGGCCAAGGGCCACAACTACAGTCTGGAAGCTCTGTTGGCAGGTAACTATATGCTGGCCGCTGAGTTCCGCAATGGCCAGTTTGTGACCACCTATCTGGCCCCGAGTGACTACCATCGCGTACATATGCCGTGTGACGGTGTGTTACGTGAAATGATTTATGTGCCAGGCGACCTGTTCTCGGTCAATCCATTGACCGCAGCGAATGTGCCGAATCTGTTTGCCCGTAATGAGCGCGTGATCTGTATCTTTGATACTGATTTTGGCCCAATGGCGCAAATTTTGGTGGGTGCCACTATTGTTGGCAGCATAGAGACCGTCTGGGCTGGCACCATTACCCCACCTCGCGAGGGTGTTATCCGCCGCTGGACATACCCTCAAACAGGCACTGAGGGCGCGGTCGTACTGGAGAAAGGGCAAGAGATGGGCCGCTTTAAGTTAGGTTCTACGGTGATTAATCTGTTCGCTGAAGGCAAAGTGTACTTAGCGCCACAGTTAAACAGCGGCGCTATCACCCGCATGGGTGAAGTGTTGGCCGAAGCCGTCCCTACCACTCCGCCGTGCTAGTTTTCTGCTGACGACGTAACTGATGCTGATGTTAAGGAACCCTTACGTGCGCCCAATAATTTCTCGGCTTTTTGCCAAGCTTGTGTCCTTCAGTAAATTCATGATTTCTGGTGTATTACTGTCATTTATCATGTTGCTCTCCCTGCCGCTTCATGCGGTAACCCAGCCCAATGAAGATCAGCTCCGGCAAGAGCTAAAGCAGGCTGAAGCGAATAAAGGGATGGCTAATCAGGCAGAAATTATCCAGGCGCTGCAAGGGGCCTTAAGCTGGCTGGCGGATGCCAAAGAGTCTGACATCCGTGCCCAGCAGTATCAAAAAGCGATTGATGACTTCCCCAAACTGACCCGCGAGTTACGCCAGGAACTGGCGCAGGAGGGCAATAAGCCCCTGCCTGTACCCAGCAACTTATCCACCTCCGAGCTAGAACAACAAGTGCTGCAAATCAGCAGCCAGTTACTGGAGTTGAACCGCCTGTCGCAGCAAGAGCAGGATCGTGCGCGCGAGATCAGTGAGTCTCTCAACCAACTGCCGCAACAGCAATCAGAAGCACGGCGCATTCTGGCCGAAATCAGCACGCGCCTTCAGGCGCAAAGTAACCCAGCAAACCCTGCCGCCCAGGCGCAACTGGCGTTACTGCAGGCAGAAGCCGTGGCGCGGAAAGCGAAAGCCAATGAGTTAGAGCTTTCTCAGCTTTCAGCCAATAATCGGCAGGAGCTGTCACGGCTGCGGGCTGAGTTGTACAAAAAGCGCCAAGAGCGGGTGGATACCCAGCTTCAGGCTTTACGTAATACGTTGAATAATCAGCGCCAACAGGCAGCAGAACAGGCGCTGGAGCGCACCGAACTGCTGGCTGAGCAAGGCGGTGATTTGCCTGAATCCATTATCCAGCAGTTGCAGATAAACCGTGAGTTGTCTCAAGCACTGAATCAGCAAGCGCAGCGCATTGACCTTATCTCTTCGCAGCAACGCCAGGCGGTATCTCAGACGCAGCAAGTCCGGCAGGCACTCAGCACCATTCGTGAGCAAGCCCAGTGGTTGGGCGTTTCAACCGCATTGGGCGAAGCATTACGTGCGCAGGTCGCCAGATTACCTGATGTACCGAAATCGCAGCAGTTGGATCGTGATATGGCACAACTGCGGGTTCAGCGTCTGCAATATGAAGATATGCTGGATAAGTTACAGCAGCAAAATACCAAGTTAAAACAAGATGATGGCACACCACTAACCACCGAACAGCAGCGCATTCTGGATGCCCAGTGGCGCACCCAGCATGAATTGCTCAACTCTCTGCTCTCTGGCTATGACTCGCAGATTCTTGAGCTTACCAAGCTGAAAGTGGCGAACAGTCAGTTGGTGGATGCGCTAAGTGAAGTGCGCGAGGCTACGCACCGTTATCTGTTCTGGGTCGCGGATGTTAGTCCGATATCACTCTCATATCCAATTAACGTCGCCCATGACCTGACCCGCCTACTGTCGCTGGATACCCTTTCACAGTTGAGCGGCGCATTTGTCATGATGATGACCAGCCAAGAAACATTGCTGCCGATTATTGCCGCCCTGCTGTTTGTCAGTTTCAGTATCAGTTCACGCCGCCATTACCATGCCTTCCTTGAGCGCGCCAGTAGCCGAGTGGGTAAAGTCACGCAAGACCACTTCTCTCTGACATTACGTACCGTATTTTGGTCGATTCTGGTGGCCCTACCGCTGCCTGTTTTATGGGCGGCCCTCGGTTATGGGCTGCAAAATGCGTGGTCCTACCCAATGGCGATCGCCATTGGTAATGCTGTCACTGCCACCGTGCCAGTGCTGTGGGTGTTTATGATCAGTGCCGCATTTGCCCATCCTCATGGCCTGTTTATCACCCATTTCCGCTGGTCACCGACACAAGTCGGGCGGGCAATGCGCTTCTATCGCATGTCGGTATGGTTGATTATTCCATTGATGATGGCCCTGATCACTTTTGAGAATTATAACGACCGTGAATTCGCCGGCACCCTCGGCCGATTATGTTTTATCTTGCTGTGTATCGCCTTGAGCCTGGTAACTAACAGCCTGAAACGGGCGGGTATCCCGCTCTATCTGGATAAAAAAGGGTCAGGCGAAAACATTGTTAACTCAGCGCTGTGGGGGCTGTTGCTGTCCGCGCCATTGATTGCCGCACTGGCATCAGCACTCGGTTATCTCACCACCTCACAAGCGCTACTGGCGCGTTTAGAGACCTCGGTCGCCATCTGGTTCTTCCTATTGGTGGTTTACCATATTATCCGCCGTTGGATGCTAATTCAGCGCCGCCGCATTGCCTTTGACCGCGCGAAACAGCGGCGAGCCGATATTTTGGCGCAGCGCGCCCGTGGCGAAGACGACACGCCGCACAATAACAGCACCGAGGGTTCCATTGATGTCGAAGAGCCGGTCATTGATCTGGATGTGATCAGCGCCCAGTCACTGCGGCTGGTGCGATCAATCCTCACCATGATCGCCCTGGTTTCCGTGATTGCCCTATGGTCTGAGATTCACTCCGCGTTTGGTTTTTTGGAAAACATTCGCCTGTGGGATGTTTCATCCACCATTAACGGCATTGAGTCAGTGCAGGCGATCACCATGGGATCACTGCTGATCGCCATTTTGGTGATGATTGTCACCACTCAGTTGGTGCGCAATCTACCCGCCCTGCTGGAACTGGCGCTATTGCAGCATTTGGATCTGACACCGGGGACGGGCTATGCCATCTCCACCATCACCAAATATTTGCTGATCCTGTTTGGCGGGTTACTCGGTTTCTCAATGCTGGGGATCGAGTGGGCGAAATTCCAATGGCTGGTTGCCGCTCTGGGTTTGGGGTTGGGCTTCGGTTTGCAGGAGATTTTCGCCAACTTCGTCTCTGGCCTGATCATTTTGTTCGAAAAACCGATCCGTATCGGCGATACCGTGACTATCCGTGATCTCACCGGGAGCGTGACCAAAATCAATACCCGCGCCACCACCATCTCTGACTGGGACCGCAAAGAGATCATAGTGCCGAATAAGGCATTTATTACTGAACAATTTATTAACTGGTCACTGTCAGATTCGATTACCCGTGTGGTACTGACAGTGCCCGCACCAGCTGAAACCAGCAGTGAGGAGGTGACAGAAGTGTTACTGACCGCTGCGCGCCGCTGTACGCTGGTATTGGATAACCCACCACCGGAGGTCTATTTGGTTGATCTCCAGCAGGGGATTCAGATTTTCGAACTGCGAATTTACGCCGCCGAAATGGGCCACCGGATGCCGCTGCGCCATGAGATCCACCAGCTGATTCTGGCCGGTTATCGCGAGCACGGCATTACCCTGCCATTCCCACCATTCCAGGCGCGTCTGGAAACCCTGGGACGTGGGCGTGTGGTTTCGTCAAATCGAACTCGCACACCGGGTAGTTTGTAAGATCACTGAGTGAGTAAGAAACAAAAATGCCCTGATCTGTGAAGGATCAGGGCATTTCTTTTAATACCACGGCGGCGCCAAGGACGAGGGGTAACTAGGCTATATTGACCGGGAACGCAATCACATCACTCAACCTTTCCGCATTCAACGCCAGCATCACCAAACGATCAACCCCTAGCGCCACGCCAGAACAATCCGGCAAGCCGTGCTTCAGAGCGGCAATTAGATTCATATCGATTGGGTTCTGCGGCAAACCGCGTTTAGCACGGCTGCGATTATCTTGCTCAAAACGTTGCAGCTGCTCATCACCATCTGTCAGCTCATGAAATCCATTCGCCAGCTCAATGCCTTTGAAGTAAACCTCAAAACGCTCGGCTACACGGTGATCTTCTGTGCTGATCACGGCGAGGGAAGCCTGCGATGCTGGGAAATGGTAAACGAAAGCGGGCTTATCACGGCCAATATGTGGCTCGACCCCGACAGTAAACAGCAGTTGCAGCAGCGTATCGCGATCCTCTTCGGTATCGGCGATATTGCCTAAATCCAATTTTGCTGCCGCTTCACGTAATTGCGCTTTATCTGCCGAGAGTGGGTCAATGCCGAGATGGCGCTGGAAAGCTTGCTGATAAGAGAGGGTTTCCGCGCTATTGCAATCCAGAATTTGCTGCAACAGGTCATCAACCTCATTCATTAAGCGGTACATATCATAATGTGGGCGATACCATTCGAGCATGGTGAATTCAGGATTGTGATGACGGCCAGCTTCTTCATTGCGGAAACTGCGGCCCAACTGATAGATAGAGCCACTACCCGCCGCCAGCAGGCGCTTCATGTGGTATTCCGGACTGGTCATCATGTACAGCGTCACACCATCGGCAGCGCCCGGGCCAACAAACCGGGTTTGGAATGGGACTAAATGGACGTCCGTCACTGTCGCTTGGCTCATGGTCGGCGTTTCAACTTCTAATACGCCACGATCGGCAAAAAAGCGCCGGATCTCTGCCATTATTGCTGCGCGCTTCAACAAATTGGCGATAGGTGCACTCGGCTGCCAGCTTGCCGTTTCGCTCATGGTGGTTAACTCCGAAATCAAACAGGGGATGCAGTCTACTCGCATCTACTCCCTCAGACAAATCTCTCCCCCCTCCCGGTGCTTTCGCCGATGAATTCAGCATTTCACTCTGCAAAAAACTTATATACCCAGCAGATCCTGTTTGGGATCACGTTTTTGTTAGTAATGCCCTTGAGACGGTTCAAATAAAACAAAACAATCGATCACGTCAAATTTCTACTACTTAGCATTGGGTATAATTATTCCCATACAAAAAGTAAGAAATAGCTATTCTTAATACCATGATTCTCTTATCGGCTAATAAGTTAGCACGGTAATAATATAAAAAAATTATTAAGAATAGGGATTCACTTTATATACCCAAAATCGCGGGAGTTGCAGCTAACATCGCTGTGCCGCCAACGGCGAGGGGTATAGGATTTTCACTTGAACAATGGAGAAGCGCAGTGCAAACCTTTAACGCCGATCTTGCCATTATCGGGGCCGGGGGAGCTGGTTTACGTGCAGCAATAGCCGCAGCGGAAGCCAACCCTCAGCTGAAGATTGCTCTGATCTCGAAAGTATACCCGATGCGTAGCCATACTGTGGCTGCGGAAGGGGGATCAGCCGCCGTCACGCAGGACCACGATACCTTTGACTATCATTTCCACGACACCGTAGCCGGTGGTGACTGGTTATGCGAACAAGATGTTGTTGACCATTTTGTCCACAGCTGCCCGGAAGAGATGGCGCAGTTAGAAATCTGGGGCTGCCCGTGGAGCCGCAAACCTGATGGCTCAGTTAACGTTCGCCGCTTTGGTGGGATGAAAATTGAACGTACTTGGTTCGCCGCTGATAAAACCGGCTTCCACATGCTGCATACCCTGTTCCAAACCTCGTTGAAATACCCGCAAATTCAGCGTTTTGATGAACATTTCGTTCTGGATATTCTGGTCGATGATGGTCAAGCGCGTGGCGTTGTTGCCATGAATATGATGGAGGGCACCCGCGTGCAAATCCGGGCGAACGCCGTGGTCATGGCCACCGGCGGCGCAGGTCGGGTTTATCGTTATAACACCAACGGCGGTATTGTTACTGGTGATGGTATGGGGATGGCATTCCACCACGGCGTTCCGCTGCGGGATATGGAATTTGTGCAATATCACCCTACCGGCCTGCCGGGTTCTGGCATCCTGATGACCGAAGGTTGTCGTGGTGAAGGCGGTATTCTGGTTAATAAAGATGGTTACCGCTATTTGCAGGATTACGGCATGGGGCCTGAAACCCCGCTTGGCGAGCCAAAAAACAAATACATGGAATTAGGCCCCCGCGATAAAGTTTCGCAAGCCTTCTGGCATGAGTGGCGGGCGGGCCGCACTATCGCCACACCACGTGGTGATGTGGTCTATCTGGACTTGCGCCATCTGGGTGAGAAAAAACTGCTTGAGCGCTTGCCATTCATCTGCGAACTGGCGAAAGCCTATGTCGGCGTCGATCCGGTAAAAGAACCTATCCCAGTGCGCCCAACCGCGCATTACACCATGGGGGGTATCGAAACCAACCAACAGTGCGAAACTCGCATCAAGGGGCTGTTTGCCGTCGGCGAATGCTCTTCTGTTGGCCTGCACGGTGCTAACCGCTTAGGCTCCAACTCACTGGCTGAATTAGTGGTCTTTGGCCGTGTGGCGGGCGAGCAAGCGGCACTGCGCGCCATGGAAACTGGCCCGGCAAATGGTAGCGCGCTGGATGCCCAGACCCGTGACGTCGAAACCCGCCTGAGCAACCTGATGAAACAGGAAGGGACGGAAAATTGGTCCAAAATCCGCGATGAAATGGGGCTGTCGATGGAAGAGGGTTGCGGCATTTACCGCACACCGGAACTGATGCAGAAAACCGTGGATAAGCTGGCCGAGCTGAAAGAGCGCTTCAAACGGGTGAAAATCACTGATAACTCCAGTGTTTTCAACACAGATCTGCTGTACACCATTGAGCTAGGTTATGGCTTAGATGTGGCTGAATGTATGGCTCACTCAGCACTGAACCGTAGAGAGTCCCGTGGCGCACATCAGCGTCTGGATGAAGGCTGCACCGAGCGCGATGACGTTAATTTCCTCAAGCATACTCTGGCCTTCCATACCCCAGGCGGCGCACCACGCCTTGAATACAGCGACGTGAAAATCACCAAGCTGGCACCGGCAAAACGTGTTTATGGTGGTGAAGCCACAGCACAAGATGCGAAAGATGCAAAAGATTTGAAGGATAAGGAGCAGGCGAATGACTGATATGAAAGTCCTGAAAATGGAGGTCATGCGCTACAACCCAGAACGTGATAGCGAACCTCACTTCGAAACCTTTGAAGTACCTTACGATGAGCAAACTTCTCTGCTGGATGCGTTGGGCTATATCAAAGATAATCTGGCACCGGATCTCTCTTATCGCTGGTCTTGCCGGATGGCGATTTGCGGCTCGTGCGGCATGATGGTCAATAAAGTGCCGAAACTGGCCTGTAAAACCTTCTTGCGCGAATATACCGCCGGGATGAAGGTCGAGGCTCTGGGCAACTTCCCAATTGAGCGCGATTTAGTGGTTGATATGACTCACTTTATCGAAAGCCTGGAAGCCATCAAACCTTACATCATCGGCAACGAGCGCAAACCGAAAGATGGCCCGAATAAGCAGACTCCTGCTCAGATGGCGAAATACCATCAGTTCTCTGGCTGTATCAACTGTGGACTCTGTTATGCCGCTTGCCCGCAGTTTGGCTTAAATCCAGAATTTATCGGCCCGGCAGCTATCACGCTGGCTCACCGTTACAATCTGGATAACCGTGACCACGGCAAGAAAGAGCGTATGCCTCAGCTTAACGGTAAAAATGGTGTCTGGAGCTGTACCTTCGTCGGTTACTGTTCTGAAGTTTGTCCGAAACACGTAGATCCGGCGGCTGCTATCCAGCAAGGCAAGGTCGAGAGTGCCAAAGACTTCATGATAGCCATGCTGAAACCACAGTAAGGGAGGGGAGACAAGAATGATGACTAAACGTAAAGCTTATGTCCGCACCATGGCCCCCAACTGGTGGCAAAAACTTGGTTTCTATCGTTTTTATATGTTGCGTGAAGGGACATCGGTGCCGACAGTCTGGTTCAGTGTTCTGATGATTTACGGCGTATTCGCGTTGAAAAGTGGCCCCGCTGGGTGGGAAGGTTTTGTCGGCTTCCTGCAAAACCCATTGGTGCTACTGATTAATATCATTACGTTATTGGCCGCAGTGTTACATACCAAAACCTGGTTTGAACTGGCACCGAAAGCCGCCAATATTATCGTGAATAGCGAAAAAATGGGTCCAGAGCCAGTTATCAAGGCGCTGTGGGTTGTGACGGTCGTGGCTACCGCGATTATTTTAGCCGTTGCCTTACTCTAACCCGGAGGAAAACAAGATGAATCAAGTTCCTAAGCGCTCCGATGAACCTATCTTCTGGGGCCTATTTGGTGCCGGCGGTATGTGGAGTGCCATCATTGCACCTGCGGTTATTCTGTTGGTCGCTATTCTGCTGCCACTGGGTGCCTTTCCAGGTGATGCACTAAGCTATGAGCGCATTCTGGCGTTCTGTCAGAGCTTTATTGGCCGGATATTCCTGCTGCTAATGATTATTCTGCCACTTTGGTGCGGTTTACACCGTATTCATCACGCCATGCATGATTTGAGGATCCACGTCCCTGCGGGGAAATGGGTGTTCTATGGCTTAGCCGCCATTCTGAGTGTGGTTGCCATCATTGGTGTCCTGACACTGTAATCACTGACGCTCCATCAACGGCCTGCACCTCTGCGGGCCGTTTTTTTTGCTATCCTGCCAATAACTCAGATTCATCCATTTGCTTCCTCCATAGATGATAGTTATTCTCAATGACAAGCTACCGCCTGAAAATGAGGAATACCAATGCGCCTGTGGTCAAAATTATCTGTATTGATGGCAACCCTGCTCTCTGTTGCTTGCAGTGTCACGCCGCCAAAAGACGTAAAAATCGTCGATAACTTCCAATTACCTCGCTATCTCGGCACATGGTATGAGATTGCTCGACTGGATCACTCTTTTGAACGCGGGCTAGACCATGTCACCGCCAATTACTCGCCCCGTGACGATGGTGGCGTAAAAGTGATTAATCGAGGCTATAACGCAAATAAGCAGCAATGGCAGGAGAGTGTAGGGAAGGCCTATTTTATTGGCTCCCCACAACAAGCCTCACTTAAGGTCTCATTCTTCGGGCCTTTCTATGGCGGCTACAATGTCATTGATTTAGATGATGAATATCAGCATGCCTTAATTGCTGGCCCGAACCGAGATTATCTGTGGATTTTATCCCGTACGCCGACCATTGATAGCCAAACACGCGATCGTCTGGTCGCCGTAGCAAAGAATTATGGCTTCCCGGTAGAGGATTTGATCTGGGTTAAGCAGACGCCAACTTCAACCCAATAATCCCCGCCAAAATCAGCCCCAAACTAAACACGCGTGCCAGGCTGGCGGACTCCCCTAACAGCACAATGCCTAAGATAGCTGTACCTACCGCACCGATACCGGTCCAGACCGCATATGCGGTGCCAGCCGGTAGCGTCTTCATTGCATAGGCCAACAGAAAAACACTCGCCGCCATCGCCACAATGGTGATAACACTGGGTGCCAGCCGCGTAAAACCATGGGAATACTTCAGGCCGATGGCCCAGATAACCTCTAATAAACCTGCAATAACCAGAATAATCCAAGCCATGGTAACCACCTCGCTTAGGCGGGGTCGTCCCCGGAAAACAGATGCGTGCTCAGGTCGTCCCGAACAGCCGAAAGATTAGAGGGATAAATTACCACCATCAATAATAAGCGGCAATATATTCAGCATTGGCATGGGAGATGCGGGGAGTCATTTGTGGCAAAAAATTCGGCGGGAAACACCGCCGATGACAGTATAAAAACCGCTTATTCAGCGCTACGCTCAATCGCGCTACCCGCACTTTGAACATCTTTACCCACACCCTTCGTGGTGTTACAGGCACTCAATGAAGAGATAATCAACAATGAGAAAATAATCGCGATGCTTTTCTTTACCATTATGAAAGTTCCTTATAGAGCTCTAGACATATTCGCTTTATAAGCATAGTCATAAAAACAGCATTGCGCTTTTCTCAGGCTTAAGCTACAGCAAAACCGAGTAATGCCAATCAACTCAGCTCAGATAGCAGAAAACCGCGTTTAAGCGGTTTTCTTTAATTCTCAGCACCGCTTATTTATTAAGCTTACTTAACGCGAGAAACATATTCGCCAGAGCGGGTATCAACTTTGATGATTTCGCCAACCTGTACGAATAATGGCACTTTGACCACTGCACCTGTGCTCAGTGTCGCAGGTTTACCACCGGTACCGGCAGTATCACCTTTCAGACCTGGGTCAGTGTCAACGATTTCGAGTTCAACAAAGTTTGGTGGAGTGACGGCGATAGGCAGGCCATTCCACAGAGTTACGATACATTCAGCCTGATCAACCAGCCATTTGCCGTTATCACCAATCGCTTTTGCATCAGCTTGCAGCTGTTCGTAAGTCTCGTTATTCATGAAGTGCCAGAACTCACCATCATTGTACAGGTAAGTCAGGTTCAGGTCGTTAACGTCAGCGCCTTCCAGTGAATCTGTTGATTTGAAGGTCTTTTCAACACGCCCGCCAGTCAACAGACGGCGCATCTTAACACGTGCAAAAGCCTGGCCTTTGCCTGGTTTTACGAACTCGCTGGACTCAACCGAATAAGGCTCGCCCTCGAACATGATTTTAAGACCGGGACGAAAATCGTTGCTATAATAACTGGCCATGATGGTCCTCAAGAAACTGGTAGTAAGCCTAAAAAATGGCAAGTATTGTAACCCGAAACATGCCAATTAGAGAAGATTGGTTGCAACAACTCGCCGATGTAATTACCGATCCGGACGAATTGCTAAGAATTCTGTTCTTAAATGAGCACCCTAACCTGCAACAAGGCAGTGCGGCACGTCGTTTATTCCCGCTTAGAGTACCACGGGCGTTTGTCGCACGTATGCAGCCAGGTGATCCATTCGACCCTTTATTACTTCAGGTGCTCACCGCCCGTGAAGAGTTTATCGCGGCCCCCGGTTTTACCAACGATCCGCTTGATGAACAGCGCAGTGTCGTGCCCGGCTTGTTGCATAAGTATCGCAACCGCGCGCTATTACTGGTCAAAGGCGGTTGTGCCGTCAATTGCCGCTACTGTTTCCGCCGCCATTTCCCTTATCAGGATAACCAAGGCAATAAAGCCAATTGGCATCAGGCGCTGGATTATATCCGCCAACATCCTGAGCTGGATGAGATCATCTTTTCGGGCGGCGACCCATTGATGGCTAAAGACAGTGAGTTGAGCTGGTTATTGGATGAACTAGAAAGCATCAGCCACATCAAACGGCTGCGAATCCACACACGTTTGCCGGTCGTGATCCCTGCCCGAATTACTGCGGCTCTGTGCCAGCGGTTGAGTGATTCACGATTGCAGGTGTTGATGGTCACACATATAAACCATGCCAATGAAATCGATCAGCCCTTGCGAGACAGTATGGCACAACTGAAACAGGCGGGTGTGACGCTATTAAACCAGAGCGTGCTGCTGCGCGGCGTCAATAATGATGCAGAGGTACTGACAACATTGAGTAATGCTTTGTTTGATGCAGGGATTTTGCCTTACTACATTCACGTCCTAGATAAAGTGCAAGGTGCTGCTCACTTTATGGTCGATGATGATGAGGCGCGACAATTAATGAAAGGCTTGCTCAGCCGCGTATCCGGTTATTTGGTCCCACGTCTGGCACGAGAGATCGGCGGGCAACCCAGTAAAACACCACTGGACCTGCGATTAATGCAGAGTGAGTAACCAAACAATAAAGGGATGCCATGGCATCCCTTGTTTCAACTCGTACCTCAGCTTATCAAGGGCACTTATAAACTTCGCCAACCATTTTGCTGTCTAGTGGCGCAAAGCTTGATAAGAAGGTTTCGCTCGGGCTGGTCGCACCATAAATCACGTTACCCCCCATGGCAGCTGCTTTATTACGCAAGTCATTTGCTGCACCGCGCATAGAGCTGCTTTCACCGCCGCCACCTGATAACCAGTTGCTCTGAACCCCAGTCACCTGACCGACCAACTGACATTCACTACCCGGTTTGGTATCGGAGAACTTCACTTGCTCGCCTGCCGAACTCAATTGGTTAGTGGAGCTACAACCTGCCAGCAACAGCGCTGCTGAAAGACCAAGTAACACTTTAATCCGCATTTTTTTCTCCATTCTAAGTTGAGAATCACGCTAAAGATTACCAGAAAGCACCGCCGCCGCTTAGACATCCGTTGCCGAAATTATCCAGATACCCAATATCGAGACTGATAGCCAATAGTTTACACATTAAATTAGCGCAGAAGCTAAAAAAAGTCCTGTCATCATCTCACCGAATGAAATAAAACCGCTTTTAGGGCGTTAGGTTGCAAAATTTGAATCAGAAAAGACCGAGTATGATGCTCTATTGGGACGGGGTTATGACAGGTTTGGAAATAGCAGGTTTAGTCATCATAAATAAAATAAAAGCGAGCAGGTTACCCCACTCGCTTTTATCAACAGCTTTACCTTCGGTTGCCATTATCTAAACGGTAACCGAAAGATTGGGAGCATTACATCATGCCGCCCATGCCGCCCATACCACCCATGCCGCCAGCGCCCATATCACCGCCTTTGTCATCACGTGGCAGGTCAGTGATCATGCACTCGGTGGTGATCATCAGGCCAGCAATAGAGGCTGCGTACTGCAGAGCAGAACGAGTCACTTTAGTTGGATCCAAGATACCCATCGCGATCATGTCGCCGTACTCTTCGCTGTATGCGTTGTAACCGTAGCTACCTGAACCCGCTTTAACGTTGTTCGCGATAACTGAGGCTTCTTCACCGGCGTTAACCACGATCTGACGCAGTGGAGATTCCATCGCGCGCAGAGCAACTTTGATACCGACGTTCTGGTCTTCGTTGTCGCCTTTCAGGCCAGAAGCAGTGATAGCAGATGCCGCACGAATCAGTGCAACACCACCACCAGCAACAACGCCCTCTTCTACTGCGGCGCGGGTTGCGTGCAGAGCATCTTCAACACGTGCTTTCTTCTCTTTCATTTCAACTTCAGTTGCGGCGCCCACTTTGATAACGGCAACGCCGCCAGCCAGTTTAGCAACACGCTCTTGCAGTTTTTCTTTGTCGTAGTCAGAAGTCGCATCTTCAATTTGCTGACGGATCTGAGTAACACGGCCCTGAATTGCAGCTTCGTCGCCTACGCCATCAATGATAATGGTAGTGTCTTTGTTGATAACAATACGTTTTGCCTGACCCAGATCTTCCAGAGTGGTTTTTTCCAGTTCCAGGCCGATCTCTTCAGAGATAACAGTACCGCCAGTCAGAGTTGCGATGTCTTGCAGCATAGCTTTACGACGATCGCCGAAACCAGGTGCTTTAACAGCAGCCACTTTCACGATACCGCGCATGGTGTTAACAACCAGAGTCGCCAACGCTTCGCCTTCAACGTCTTCTGCAATGATCAGCAGTGGTTTACCCGCTTTCGCTACTGCTTCCAGTACTGGCAGCATTTCACGGATATTAGAGATTTTCTTGTCAGCCAACAGGATGAATGGGCTTTCAAGTTCAATCGAACCCGTTTCTGGTTTATTGATGAAGTAAGGAGACAGGTAGCCACGGTCGAACTGCATACCTTCTACAACGTCCAGTTCATCTTGCAGGCCAGAGCCCTCTTCAACGGTGATAACACCTTCTTTACCTACTTTTTCCATCGCCTGTGCAATCAGCTCACCCACGGTTGAGTCAGAGTTCGCAGAGATGGTGCCTACCTGAGCGATAGCTTTAGAATCAGAGCAAGGTACAGACAGTTTTTTCAGTTCTTCAACCGCAGCGATAACTGCTTTGTCGATACCGCGCTTCAGGTCCATTGGGTTCATGCCGGCCGCAACTGCTTTCAGACCTTCAGTGATAATGGATTGAGCCAATACAGTTGCAGTAGTGGTACCGTCACCCGCCGCGTCATTCGCTTTAGAGGCAACTTCTTTAACCATCTGTGCGCCCATGTTCTCGAACTTGTCTTCCAGTTCGATCTCACGTGCAACTGATACACCGTCTTTGGTGATAGTTGGAGAGCCGAAAGACTTATCCAGAACTACGTTACGGCCTTTCGGGCCTAGGGTCACTTTCACTGCATCAGCAAGGATGTTTACGCCGCGTAGCATTTTGATGCGTGCGTCGTTACCGAATTTTACGTCTTTAGCTGCCATTGGTATTTCCCTTAACTCGTTCAGTTCAGAAGATTAGAGAGCGTGATTACGCTTCAACAATTGCCAGAATGTCGCTTTCGGACATGATCAACACTTCTTCATGGTCGATCTTCTCTGACTTCACGCCATAACCATCGTTGAAAATAACGATGTCGCCTACTTTCACATCCAGCGGCTTGATCTCACCGTTATCCAGGATGCGACCATTGCCGACGGCCAGAACTTCACCACGGGTAGATTTACCCGCTGCAGTGCCAGTCAGAACGATGCCGCCAGCAGATTTGGATTCAACTTCTTTGCGCTTGACGATAACGCGGTCATGCAATGGACGAATTTTCATTGATAGCTCTCCTATGAGAAGGTCCGTATCAGATTTAGGATTAATATCGGTCTGCCTTCATAACCGATACCGTGGCTTTCTAAATGGGGGCGATCTCTTATCGCTTCAAGGGAGAGGACAAAAAAAAATTCATTTTTTCTCGCCTGAAAGTGGGTTGTTTTATCCACTTCATCACCCTTACCCAAAGAAAAACCTGTCATTGACATTATAAACTTATGATTAATAAACAAGCCATTAGCAAGGAACTACGGCTTACCTATCATCTTTAAAACGATTATCTGTAGATTTATCATCCTCATCCGGACGGTGCTCTACAATGTAGCGATCATCGGCTTTACGCTGAAACTCGCCGTCAAAGGTATTTCCGCCCCCCATTGGGCCGCTGCCTGTACCAAAACCGCCGCCACGATAAATGTTCAGATGTGGCATCAACTTTAGCGTCAACGATTTTTGAATCGGTGGTAACAGTAGCAGCAAGCCGAGGAAGTCGGTGAAGAAGCCGGGGATCAGTAACAAGAAGCCAGCTAAAATCAGCGAAACACTCTTAACCATTTCTGCTGCGGGGCTTTCACCGGCAGCCAGTTTTTGCTGCATCTGCATAAAGGTTTTGATCCCTTGGTTGCGCACCAGAGATATCCCCACGCAGGAGCTAAGGATCACTAGCAGCAGGGTCACTAAGACACCCAGCACAGCTGCGACCTTGATAAATATCGATATTTCTATGTATGCCAATAAAAATATCAGCGCTAACGGTAACCAACGCACCGCGTTCTCCTTATTCCAATCATTCAGTACCCCTCATCAGGTAACCCTGCCTGACAGATACCATGAAAACCTTAACCCAACTGGTGCTGACTCGCCCTTATTTCCCCTTAGTTACGGATTTAGGCGTCAGCTCCCCCTTCAATCTGGGTTGACCTCAATGAAGTGGTGGTGGTTGACAAGCTTTTCAAGCTGAGGAGATACTTTTATTACTAATTAGTCTAACTGTGAGTGAAATCACAGATATCAGATCATCTCAATTAATTACGACCATATAGTGATCCTAGTTCAAGGCTTTTTATTATTAGGCAGCATATGATCCTGTCAGCAATAAGATGAATGGTTAATCTTTCCGCATGAAAGGTGCAACACGGCATCATATTGCGTCCACGGCGGTATAATTTAGTTAACAAATACAAAACAAGACAGCACATTAGAGAAGGTTCTCATGTCAAATAACATTCGTATTGAAGAAGACCTGTTAGGTACACGAGAAGTCCCCGCAGAGGCTTACTACGGTGTTCATACCCTGCGTGCGATTGAAAACTTCTATATCAGTAACAGCAAAATCAGTGATGTTCCAGAATTTGTTCGCGGCATGGTTATGGTTAAAAAAGCGGCGGCAATGGCGAACAAAGAGCTGCACACTATCCCTCGTAAGATTGCTGACATTATTATTCAGGCATGTGACGAAGTTCTGGATAAAGGGAAGTGTATGGATCAGTTCCCGGTAGACGTGTTCCAAGGCGGCGCCGGTACCTCTTTAAACATGAATACCAACGAAGTTCTGGCCAATATTGGTCTGGAACTGATGGGTCACCAGAAGGGGGAGTATCAATACCTTAACCCTAACGACCATCTGAACAAATGTCAGTCCACCAACGATGCCTACCCAACCGGCTTCCGCATTGCGGTCTACGCCTCCATTATGAAGTTGATCGACGCGATCAATGAATTAGGCGAAGGTTTCGGTAGAAAATCCAAAGAATTCGAGAAAATTCTGAAAATGGGGCGCACCCAGTTACAGGATGCTGTACCAATGACGCTGGGTCAGGAGTTCCGTGCTTTCCAGGTGCTGCTGAACGAAGAGACTAAAAACCTGCAACGCACTGCAGAGTTGCTACTGGAAGTTAACCTAGGTGCTACCGCTATCGGTACTGCGCTAAATACCCCAGAGGGTTACTCCGAACTGGCAATCAAAAAACTTTCTGAAATCAGTGGCTTGCCATGTATTCCAGCAGAGGATTTGATTGAAGCGACCTCCGACTGCGGTGCTTATGTGATGGTGCATAGCGCCCTGAAACGTCTGGCCGTTAAGATGTCAAAAATCTGTAATGACTTACGTCTGCTGTCATCAGGTCCACGTACTGGTTTGAATGAGATCAACCTGCCAGAGTTGCAGGCCGGCTCTTCAATCATGCCAGCTAAAGTGAATCCGGTGATTCCAGAAGTGGTTAACCAGGTCTGTTTTAAGGTGATCGGTAACGACACTTGCATTACTATGGCGGCCGAAGCAGGTCAGCTCCAGTTGAACGTCATGGAGCCAGTGATTGGCCAGGCAATGTTTGAGTCCATCCATATCCTGACAAATGCTTGTTACAACCTGTTGGAAAAATGCATTAACGGCATTACTGCCAACAAAGAGGTTTGCGAGCGTTACGTCTTTAACTCCATCGGTATCGTCACCTATCTCAACCCATTCATTGGCCACCATAACGGTGACATTGTGGGCAAAATCTGTGCGGAAACCGGTAAAAATGTACGGGAAGTGGTTCTGGAACGCGGCTTATTAACTGAAGCCGAGCTGGACGACATTTTCTCTGTTGAGAATCTGATGCACCCGGCCTATAAAGCGAAACGTTATACCGATGAAAATGAACAATAAAATAATCATCCGGTAGCCCGATAAGGCACGCATGCTCCTCTGGACAGCGTGCCTTTTTACTTTCTGGCAAACACAATTTTTTAACTTTAATTTTTCATTTGGATCAAGGAGTAAACACTATGATAGCCGTAGAATTAGTCATCGTTCTGCTGGCCATTTTTTTAGGGGCCAGGTTAGGTGGTATCGGTATCGGCTTTGCGGGTGGGATTGGTGTTCTGGTATTGGCGATTATTGGCGTCAAACCCGGCAGCATTCCCTTTGACGTTATTTCAATCATTATGGCGGTTATTGCTGCAATCTCTGCAATGCAGGTCGCAGGCGGCATGGACTATCTGGTGCAGCAAACTGAAAAGTTACTGCGCAAGAACCCAAAACACATCACTATCCTTGCACCGGTGGTCACCTATTTTCTGACCATCTTTGCAGGGACAGGTAACATCTCTCTATCCGCTCTACCGGTGATTGCAGAAGTGGCGAAAGAACAAGGCATCAAACCTTGCCGTCCACTCTCTACCGCCGTAGTTTCCGCGCAAATCGCCATCACCGCATCACCAATTTCTGCGGCAGTAGTCTATATGTCTTCAGTCATGGAAGGCCACGGCGTCAGCTACTTACATCTGCTGATGATCGTCATTCCATCCACCCTGTGTGCCGTGCTGGTGATGTCACTTATCATCTCCTTATGCTTTAACTCCAAACTGTCAGATGACCCTATCTATCTGAAACGTTTGGAAGAGGGCCTGGTGACGCTACGTGGCGATACAGTAAAAGTGATCAAACCACGGGCTAAAACCTCTGTGCTGCTGTTCCTGGCGGGCGTATTGTGTGTTGTGGCTTATGCCATCATCAACAGTCCAAGTGTCGGTCTGGTGGCAACACCGCTGATGAACACCACCAATGCTATCCTGATCATCATGCTGAGTGTGGCGACTATCACCACGCTGGTCTGCTCGGTTGATACTGATTCAATCCTGAACTCCAGTACTTTCAAAGCCGGTATGAGTGCCTGTATCTGTATCCTGGGTGTAGCCTGGTTGGGTGATACCTTTGTGCAGCACAATCTGGAGTGGATTAAAGAGACTGCGGGTAGCTTGATTCAAGCTCACTCATGGTTGCTGGCGGTTATCTTCTTCTTCTGTTCAGCACTGCTTTACTCCCAGGCGGCAACTGCCAAGGCATTGATGCCAATGGCAATGGCGCTGAACGTTTCACCACTGGCAGCCATTGCATCTTTCGCTGCGGTTTCTGGTCTGTTCATTCTACCGACCTACCCAACACTGGTCGCCGCAGTACAAATGGATGACACCGGCACCACCCGCATTGGTCGCTTCGTGTTTAACCATCCGTTCTTCATCCCAGGCACCATCGGGGTAGCACTGGCCGTCTGTTTCGGCTTCGTGATGGGCGGTTTGGTTCTGTAATTTGTCAACTATCAATGGGGCGCGTCATGCGCCCTGTTTTCTCCGCCCTATCCCATCGTGACATAAATCATCTTCTGACCAGCCCCTGCTCGCGCTATAGTGTTCACTTCTTCATCTAAGTCACACAACCCACGAGGTTAAGATGTCTGATTGTGATGCAATTATTTGTGATGCAATTGTGGTATTGTGCACCGCCCCTGATGAAGCCAGCGCACAAGATTTAGCCGCGCAGGTTCTGGGTGAAAAACTGGCTGCCTGTGCGACATTGTTGCCAGGTGCGACCTCGATTTACTACTGGGAAGGCAAGCTCCAGCAAGAGTATGAAGTCCAGCTATTGTTCAAAAGCAATGTGGCTCATCAACATGCACTTCTCAGTTTTATCAAACAGCATCACCCCTACCAAACGCCGGAACTGCTGGTGTTACCGGTACGGGACGGAGATAAAGATTACCTGTCATGGCTCAACGCTTCCTTACTCTGATTCTGCTGCTGTGCAGCATTTTACTCGCGCCGCACAGCGCACAGGCTTCACTGTTTGGTGAAAATGCCGCTTTCGGCCAAAAAAGCAGCCAGAGCCGATTTATTCCGGTAGATCAAGCATTTGCCTTTGATTTTCGCCAGCAGGGCGACCAACTCACACTGAGTTGGCAGATTCACCCCGACTACTATCTGTATCGCCAGCAAATTAAAATTGTGCCGCAAAACGCCACTCTTGGCGCTTTCGCCCTGCCGGAAGGCATCGCGCATCATGATGAATTCTATGGTGAAGTGGCGATTTTCAAGCAGCAGTTAACACTGAAAATCCCCATTACACAGGCGGGTGATGGCGCGAGCGTTAGCGTAACCTATCAGGGCTGCGCCGAAGCAGGCTTCTGCTATCCGCCGGAAACACGAGTCGTGCCGCTGGCAGCGGTGCTCGCCGGAGCAACCCCTGCCCCCGCGACTGCAGCCACTGCACCTGCTACAAATGATGTGGCTCCGGCCCCGGCTGAATTGCCCTTCTCGCCATTGTGGGCGCTGTTGATTGGTATCGGCATCGCCTTTACCCCCTGCGTGTTGCCGATGTACCCCCTGATTTCAGCCATCATTCTTGGCCGTGAGAAGCCCCACAGTCAGCGGCGGATATTGCTGTTGGCGGTGATCTATGTGCAAGGGATGGCGCTGACCTACACCTTGCTCGGCTTGGTAGTCGCCGCGGCAGGGTTACAGTTTCAAGCCGCGCTACAGCACCCCTATGTGTTGATTGGGTTATCGGCGCTGTTCGTGCTGCTGGCGTTATCGATGTTTGGCCTCTATTCGCTGCAACTGCCCTCGTCACTGCAAACCCGCCTGGTACAGTGGAGCAGCAGCCAACGCGGCGGTTCACTGGCGGGTGTTTTTGCAATGGGCGCACTGGCGGGCCTGATCTGCTCGCCATGCACTACCGCCCCGCTTAGCGCCATCCTGCTGTATATCGCACAAAGCGGGAATATGCTGGCCGGTGGCGGCACGCTATATTTGTATGCATTGGGGATGGGTATTCCGCTGGTGATTGTGACACTGTTCGGCAACAAGCTGATCCCCCGCAGCGGCCCGTGGATGCAGTATGTCAAAGAAGCTTTCGGTTTCGTGATCCTGGCACTGCCGGTCTTCTTACTCGAAAGGGTGCTGGGGGATGTTTGGGGCTTGCGCTTATGGAGCCTACTGGCCGTCGCCTTCTTCGGCTGGGCCTTTGTCCTTAGCCTGAAAGCGCACTCTGGTTGGGCGCGGGCTTGCCAGCTATTACTGCTGGCAGCGCTGCTAATCGCCGCCCGTCCGCTACAGGATTGGGCCTTTAACGACCACAGATCGCCAAATGAGATTACCCATTTGGCGTTTAAGCCCGTCGCCAACTTACCGCAGTTGCAAGCCGCACTGGCCCAGGCACAGGGCAAGCCGGTGATGCTGGATCTGTACGCCGACTGGTGCGTCGCCTGCAAAGAGTTTGAAAAATATACCTTCAGTGATGAACAGGTACAGCGCCAGTTAGCCGATACCCTGCTAATTCAAGCCGATGTGACGGCTAACAGCGCCGAACATGCGGCGATGTTGAAAAAACTGAATGTGTTGGGCCTCCCCACCATCCTGTTTTTCGATGCACAGGGGAACGAGGTGACTGCTGCCAGAGTGACCGGCTTTATGGATGCTGCTGAGTTCTTGCAGCATTTAAAAAACCAGCGGCAGTAACTTCATTCGGCTTAGTGACTACAAAACATTAAGGTAATAAGCGATGCTCTCGGCCGCTTTGCGCCCCTCAGCAATCGCGGTCACTATCAGGTCAGCGCCGCGCACGATATCACCACCGGCGAAGATCTTGGGATTGCTGGTTTGATAGGGGTAACCGGAGATGGTCGGTGCCACCACTCGCCCCTGTTTATCCAGCACGACATTGTGTTCGGCCAACCACGACATACGATGCGGGCTGAAACCAAATGCCATAACCACCGCATCGGCAGGCACGATATGTTCAGAACCGGCGATTGGCTGGGCTTGCCGCCGCCCTTTGGCATCAGCCTGCCCCATTTCGGTTCGCACCATTTTGATGCCCGTCACCTGCCCCTGATCATCCACTTCAATCCGTTGCGGCTGGAGATTGAACATAAATTCCGCCCCCTCCTCGCGCGCATTTTTGACCTCGCGTTTGGAGCCGGGCATGCTCTTTTCATCGCGACGATAGGCACAAATGACATGAGCAGCTCGATGGCGCAGCGAGGTGCGCACACAATCCATCGCCGTATCGCCGCCACCTAACACCACCACCCGCTGGTTCTCCATACTGACATAAGGGTGAGCGCTGCTGGCGGAATAGCCCATCAGATGTTGGGTATTACCAATCAGAAATGGCAATGCATCGTAAACCCCTGAAGCATCTTCGTTTTCCAATCCAGAGCGCATCGAATGGTAGGTGCCGACGCCAAGAAAAAGCGCATCAAAATCACTGAGCAGACTCTCCATGGTGATATCGCGGCCAATTTCGGTATTCAGGCAAAACTCGACGCCCATCTCGCTGAAGATCTCGCGTCGACGGCTCATCACCCCTTTTTCCAATTTGAACGCCGGGATACCAAAGGTCAGTAAGCCGCCAATTTCGGGATAGCGATCAAACACCACAGGCGTGATGCCATTGCGCACCAGAATATCCGCGCAGCCTAAGCCCGCCGGCCCGGCACCAATAATCGCCACCCGCTTACCTGTCGGTTTAACCTGCGACATATCGGGCCGCCAGCCTGTTGCCAGTGCGCTCTCCGTGATATGCCGCTCAATCTGGCCAATGGTGACCGCCCCGTCGTGATCATTCAGTGTGCAGGCCTGCTCACACAGGCGATCTTGCGGGCATACGCGGCCACAAATCTCCGGCAAGCTACTGGTTTGATGGGATAACTCTGCCGCTTCGTGAATCCGCCCCTGATGAGCCAAGGCGATCCATTTTGGAATCGCATTATGCAGCGGGCAACTCCACTGGCAGATAGTTTTATCGCCACAATTCAGGCAGCGCTCAGCCTGCTCATTGATCTGACCGTCGGTGAACGGCAGATAGATTTCAGCAAAGCTGCTTTTGCGCTCCGCCAGGGGGATCTTTTTCGGCTCCTGCCGTGGGGTGCGTGGCCGCTGCAACAAGTTGACTGGGGCGACATCGCGGATATTTTTGCTTAGCGGGCTGAAAGTGTGAGTCACAGCGGCAGAAGTGGCGCTGCTAAATAGGCGGCCATTGTGCTCATTCAGTGCCGCGCGCTGATGTTTTAACCGCTGTTGGTTCAGCAGATAGTGCTGATCGACCAGTGTCAGCGCCTGAGTGGGGCACGTTTTGATGCAGGCTGGGCCATCCGGCTGGTCAACACAGAGATCGCATTTCTGCGCTTCTGTGCGCAAATAAGCATCGGCCAGACGATGGCTGGCAGGCTGGACAGTCTCAGTCACCACCATCATCATGCCAAATGGACAGGCGATGATGCAGGTTTTACAGCCAATACATTTTTCCTGAATAACCTGAACGCTGTTATTTATCTCAACAATGGCCCCATTGGGGCAAGTGCTGGCACAGGGGGCATCTTCACAGTGATGACAAAAGACCGCCGTCGCACTGACTCTGTTATTAAAGAGTTGCTGGCCTTTAAATACCTTAAGCCGTGGTGTGAAGTATTCCGGCTTCTCGGGGAATTTGCCCTCATGATGCGCCACCACACAAGCAACTTCACAACTCCGACAACCAATACAGCTTTCGGCGTCAGCAACAATAAATGGATTCATCTTATTTCTTCCCAGAAGTCATGCCATTGCTGGATAAATAGTTATTATTTGCAACAACTCGTCACAACTCTATCAATTCATTAACCATACAAACATAGTGGCTATGATATTGTGTTATTACAATTAATTTTTAATGCAAAAGAATCGTGCTATTGCCGATATTTTTGTCTAATTAACCGGGCAAATGCACAGAGTGAAAAAGTATTAAATTGGGGAGAAAAACATTCAAACAGGGAATTAACCCACTAACCCACCATTATAAAGAGAATTGATTGGCTTAATGCGAATTGATAAATTAATTATTCTCTTAATCACCCACGCTTAAATAGCGATCCAGATCACATTAATTTCAGAATTCAACGGCATTTTATTTAAATCAAGATTAATTGTGATGTTAACCCCATTGAGCTGTACAGCCACACAACAATTAAATAATTTACCCGCATTTTTTTGGGCCGATGCACAATGCGATTGATTGCCATTATCCATATAATGTCTACAGCGCTAACGAAGACATTTTTGCGAGTTAAATTTTGCAGTTATATAACACCAAATAAAAAATAGGTTATTGCATCTTATTCATAACGAATTTAAATGCGGCAACCTTAAAAATGATTTATAGAGGGTATAAAAATGAGTCTGGAAGCCGCTGTACCTGAAAAACGGACCCACGTCCGATATATAATATTATTAATTATCTTTATTGTGACTGCAATTAACTATGCTGACCGGGCAACATTATCGATTGCGGGCACTGAAGTGGCAAAAGAGCTACAATTAGATGCAGTTGCCATGGGGTATATTTTCTCTGCATTCGGTTGGGCTTACCTATTGATGCAAATACCCGGTGGCTGGCTGCTAGACCGCTACGGCTCCAAACGGGTCTACACCTACAGTTTATTCTTCTGGTCACTCTTCACCTTTACGCAAGGCTTTGTTGACATGTTCCCGATAGCCTATGCTGCTATCTCCATGTTTATCATGCGCTTTATGTTGGGTTTTTCTGAGGCTCCCTCCTTCCCGGCTAATGCCAGAATTGTTGCGGCCTGGTTCCCGACGAAAGAGAGGGGCACCGCATCAGCAATATTTAACTCCGCACAATACTTCTCGCTGGCGATATTCTCTCCACTGCTAGGTTATTTAACCTTTGCCTGGGGCTGGCAGCATGTATTTACCGTCATGGGTGGGTTAGGTTTTGTATTAACCATTGCTTGGGTTAAGTTTATTCATAACCCAACCGATCACCCTGATATGTCTGCTTCTGAGCTTGAATACATAAAACAAGGCGGTGCCGTTGTTGATATGGATCACAAAAAGCCAGATGGCCATAAGAGTGGCCCTAAATTAGATTACATGAAACAACTGTTATCTAGTCGTATGATGTTGGGCGTATTCTTTGGGCAATACTTCATTAATACTATCACCTGGTTCTTCCTGACGTGGTTCCCTATTTATCTGGTGCAAGATAAAGGGATGTCTATTCTAAAAGTGGGGATGGTTGCATCAATTCCCGCCTTATGTGGATTTGCCGGTGGTGTATTAGGCGGCGTATTCTCAGACTCACTGATTAAACGCGGCCATTCACTGACTTTTGCACGTAAAGTGCCGATCGTATTAGGCATGTTATTGGCATCAAGTATTATTCTGTGTAACTACGTCGACAGCGATTTCGTGGTTGTGGCATTGATGGCATTAGCCTTCTTCGGTAAAGGTTTCGGGGCCTTAGGTTGGCCGGTGATTGCCGATACCGCACCTAAAGAGATTGTCGGCCTGTGTGGGGGGATGTTTAACGTATTTGGTAATGTTGCTTCCATCGTCACACCTTTGGTTATCGGCTACTTGGTTAAAGAGTTACACTCCTTTAATGCAGCATTAATCTTTGTGGGTTGCTCTGCCATTATGGCGATGTTCTGTTACTTATTTATTGTCGGTGATATCAAACGGCTAGAATTGAAAACATCTTGATGGAATAAAAATAAGAAAAATGCGGCATTTAGAATAGTAACAGTTATGTTATCGAGATAAATATTATAAGGATAATATTATGAGCATTGGTCATAGTCCGGTAGACACCCCGCTTTATATTAAAGTCCAGGACGCGGATAACGTTGCCATTGTGGTGAATAACCATGGGCTTTGTGCTGGCACCCGGTTTAAATGTGGTCTCGAACTGATTGAGCATGTCCCGCAGGGCCATAAAGTCGCCTTGGTTGATATCCCTAAAGGTGGGGCGATTATTCGCTATGCTGAGGTGATTGGTTTGGCAGTGCGTGATATTGCCCGTGGTGGCTGGATAGATGAATCACTGGTCGAGTTACCCGCCGCACCGGCGCTGGAAAGCTTGCCCCTTGCCACCGCCGTCCCCGCGCCGCTGCCGCCACTGGAAGGTTATACCTTCGAGGGCTACCGCAATGCAGACGGCAGTGTCGGCACCAAAAACCTGCTCGCCATTACCACCAGCGTACATTGCGTGGCGGGCGTAGTGGACTATGTAGTCAATATTATTGAGCGCACACTACTGCCGAAATACCCGAATGTCGACGGCGTGGTGGCGCTAAATCACCTCTATGGCTGTGGCGTGGCAATCAATGCACCGGCGGCCGTGGTGCCAATTCGTACCATTCACAATCTGGCACTCAACCCCAATTTTGGCGGCGAAGTGATGGTGGTGGGCCTGGGCTGTGAAAAACTGCAACCTGAGCGCCTATTGGAAGGGACGCCGGATGTGCAGGTTATCTCACTGGATGAGAGTAATATTGTGCGCCTACAGGATGAGAAACACGTTGGCTTCCGCTCCATGGTTGATGACATCCTGCAACTGGCTGAAAAGCACCTGCAACGCCTGAACCTGCGTCAGCGCGAAACCTGCCCGGCCTCTGATCTGGTGGTAGGTATGCAGTGTGGCGGCAGCGATGCTTTTTCCGGTGTGACCGCTAACCCCGCGGTAGGCTACGCCTCTGACTTGCTGGTGCGCTGCGGGGCAACCGTCATGTTCTCGGAAGTGACCGAAGTCCGCGATGCCATCCACTTGCTAACACCACGCGCCGTTAACGAAGAGGTGGGTAGAAGGCTGCTCGAAGAGATGAAATGGTACGACGACTATCTCGAAACCGGTAAAACTGACCGTAGCGCCAACCCTTCGCCGGGTAACAAAAAGGGCGGGCTGGCTAACGTGGTTGAAAAAGCATTGGGTTCAATTGCCAAATCGGGCCGCAGCGCCATTGCGGAAGTGCTCTCGCCGGGCCAACGCCCAACTCAACGTGGATTGATCTTTGCTGCCACACCCGCCAGTGATTTCGTCTGCGGCACACAGCAACTGGCGTCTGGCATTACTGTGCAGGTGTTTACCACCGGGCGCGGCACACCATATGGTTTAGCCGCGGTGCCGGTGATCAAAATGGCAACACGCACCGATCTGGCCAATCGCTGGCATGATTTGATGGATATTGATGCCGGAACCATTGCTACCGGTGATGCAACAATCGAAGAGGTCGGTCAGCAATTATTTGAATTAATTCTGGATATTGCCAGCGACCGCAAACGCACCTGGTCAGATCAATGGGGGCTGCGCAATGCCTTGGCGGTGTTTAACCCAGCGCCTGTGACCTAACACTTTCCGCATCGCCAGCTGGCCGGGTCACTCATCCGGCCATTTTTTGCCCCCATTTTGCCGCTCTTCACGCCACTACTCTTGCTCACCCAACTGCAAGGCCACATACAGCAATAGGCGATCGTCGAAATTCGCCAAATCCAGCCCCGTCAGCTCCGAAATACGATTCAGCCGATACTCCAGGGTGTTGCGGTGAATAAACAGCGCTTTTGCCGTGGCAGTGGGTTGCACGTTGTGGCGAAACCAGCAGGCCAGGGTGCGGCGCAGCAGGCCATTACTGTCCATGGCCCGCAATTTGGCTAACGGCAGGGCCAACTCATTGGCTTGCCAGCCGCCGCGCAAACTGTCTAGCAGAACTGGCAACACCAGATCCTGATAGTAGTAGCTGCGCTGCTCCGGCAGCCGCTGTTTGCCCACCGCCATTGTGGTGCGGGCAGTGCGGTATGAGCGGGCAATGCTGCCGGGGCCGGTAAAGAAGTTCCCCAATGAGAGCCGCACCCGCAGGCGGCCTCGTTCCGTCATGCGAGAGAGCAACGACTCCATCCGCCGCCGGTGGTCGATGGCATCCCAGCGGCCATGGCTGTTCAGCGCCGGTTTCAGCACCACCATTTCGGTCAGGGACACAATCGCAATCAGGTTGTTGCGCTCCGGCGTCGTCAGTAGCGTTTGTAGCTCCTGCAGTTCTGACATTGCGCTATCGACACTCAACTGGCCGCTGTCCACATCCACCACCGCCACCACGCGCGGCTCATTAATATCGACCCCAAGGCGCTGCGCCCATTCAATCAGCGCGGGTGATATCTCTTCAGTACGAATTAGGTTGAGTACCAGCTCTTCACGCAGGCGGCTATCTTGCGCCAGCAAATGCACTAATCGCGCCTGCTCCATCATCATTTCTGCGGCCATACACACCAGTTCGCCATATTGGCGCAATTGGCCCGGATTACCGGTCAAACCAATCACGCCGACTATCTCACCCTCGAGGCGCAGCGGCAGGTTGATCCCCGGCCTGACGCCATGTAGTTGGCGGGCAACAGCGTCATCAATATCGACGATCCGACCATGAGAGAGCGACAATAGCGCCCCTTCATGCAGCTCACCGAGGCGCTCTTCATCGCCGCTGCCAATGATTCTCCCTTTACCATCCATCACATTAATATTGGTATCAATGATCTTCATGGTACGGGTAACTATCTCCTGGGCTAGCCGGGGATCAAGATTATATACACTCATAAGAGGGCCTCAGTTTGGGCTGATGCATTAGCATATGAGGTCTGATGGGGGATTACATTGGACAAATGCCCAACTTGCATCACAAAGAGAGAGAGTTGCGGTGAGGGTCACAAAAATGGCGAATGCAGGTGAGGTGTTGCGGGAAAATGTTGAGCTATCCGGCGGTCAGGGCCAATCGATCGTCAGCCCTGCTCGACAGAAAATTAGTCTTTGCCCGCTGCCATGCCAATCGCCAGTGTCGCGGCAATGTTCCGCGCGGCCCTGAACACATTATCAGCGGCACTATCCAGCGCCTGCTCTAGGGTGCAAATAGTGTAGATCACACTAAATACCGCATCCAGGCCATGCTCGTACACCACATCGACATCGTCGGTCAGACTACCGGCAATACCAATCACCGGTTTGTTATAGCGCTTGGCAACTCTGGCGACCCCAACGGGCACCTTGCCGTGAATGGTTTGGCTGTCGATACGCCCCTCGCCGGTAATCACAAAAGTTGCGTCGCGAACCAGCGCGTCCAGACCTAGGGCATCCGTCACAATATCGATGCCAGGACTCAAGCTCGCCCCACAAAATGCGAGCAGCCCCGCACCTAACCCACCCGCAGCCCCCGCCCCTTCGACCTGATCAACGTCAATATCCAAATAACGTTTAATCACACCGGCGTAGTGCAACAGCCCCTCATCCAACGAGGTGATCATGTCAGCTGTCGCGCCTTTCTGTGGCCCAAAAACAGCCGAGGCCCCTTCACTGCCCGTCAGCGGATTGGTGACATCACAGGCAACATCGATTTGACACTGCTGAATCCGCGGGTCGAGGGCGGTAGTATCAATCACATCCAGTTCAGCCAGTTCCCCCCCCCAAAACCTAGCTGTTGGCCCTGCTTATTCAGCAGCTTAACCCCAAGTGCCTGCACCATACCTGCGCCGCCATCATTGGTGGCACTGCCACCGATACCGATGATGATATGTTTCACCCCCTGATTCAGCGCATGAAGAATCAGTTCACCCGTGCCATAGGAGGTGGTTTTCAGTGGATTGCGCTGCGCCAGTGGCACCAGTTCTAGCCCGCTGGCGGCAGCCATTTCAATAAATGCGCACTGCTCATCACCGGAGATACCATAAAAAGCATCGACGTTATCACCTAACGGGCCGGTCACATCAACCTTGATAATCCTACCGGCCGTCGCCGCGACCATCGCTTCAACCGTGCCTTCGCCACCATCAGCAACTGGCAACTTGATATATTGCGCGTCAGGAAACTGGGTGCGAAAACCCGCTTCAATCTGCACCGCAACCTCTAGCGCGGATAAACTTTCTTTATAAGAGTCCGGGGCGATGACTATTTTCATAAATGATTCAATCTCATGAGCTATCCGACGTCACGCAGGCTCAGACTTTATCAACCAGCCGTTTTGGACTTCGGGATGCTTATCAGTATAGCTTTGCTACCCAATAGCCGGCACCGCAAGTGCCGGCACCACTGATTAACGTGTCACTTCAACTTTGGCCAATTTCTCGTAATAGCAGGCCAACGCACTGTGGTCGGCGTTGCCCAACCCATCCGCTTTCAATGCCTGCATCATCTCCATGACCGCCGCCGTCAATGGCAATTGCGCACCTACACCGTGAGAGGTGTCGAGGGCATTTGCCAGATCTTTGATATGTAAATCAATACGAAAACCCGGTTTGAAGTTGCGATCCATTACCATCGGCGCTTTGGCTTCCAGTACAGTGCTGCCCGCCAACCCACCGCGAATCGCCTGGAAGACCAGATCGGGATTCACCCCCGCCTTGGTCGCCAAGACCAGCGCTTCAGACATTGCCGCGATATTCAGCGCCACCACCACTTGATTCGCCAGTTTGGTCACATTACCGGCACCAATATCACCGGTATGCACCACTGAGCCGCCCATCGCTTTCATGATATCGAAGCAGTTGTCGAACACCGCTTTATCGCCACCGACCATCACTGACAAGGTGCTATCAATGGCTTTAGGTTCGCCACCACTAACCGGCGCATCTAACATGGCCACCTGTTTTACTGCCAGTGCTTCGCTAATTTCACGGCTGACCAAAGGGGCAATCGAACTCATATCAATCAACACAGCACCCGGTCTGGCACCTTCAATCACGCCGTTCTCACCCAAGACAACCTCTTTTACATGGGGTGAGTTAGGTAGCATGGTGATGATAATGTCACACTCTGCCGCCAGCGCTTTTGGCGTCGCCGCCGCAGTTGCCCCTGCACTAAGCAGCTCATCCAGTGCCGCAGCATTCCGATCAAGGACAATTAATGAGTAGCCTGCTTTCAGCAGATTTTTACTCATTGGCTTTCCCATAATTCCTAAACCAATAAAGCCGATTTTCATTTATTACTCCTCAATTTAAGTCGCAAGGCTGTCAATACGGCAGCGCTGAATGTTTGAAACAGACCCAACACTATTTTTTAAATTTGTCGCACAGCGCCTGAGTTGCACTGCGGAAGATACCCAAATCACTGCCGACCGCCACAAAGGTTGCCCCCCACTCCAGATAACGGCGGGCATCGGCATCAACTGGCGCCAGAATGCCGCTCGGTTTGCCCTGCGCTTTTGCGCGGTCAAAAATATGGCGAATCACTTTTTGTACTTCGGGATGGTTGGGTTGCCCCAAATAGCCCAGCGCAGCTGAGAGATCCCCCGGCCCGACAAATATGCCATCCACCCCCTCGACAGCGGCGATAGCATCCAGATTGTCGACCCCTAGCTGACTTTCGATTTGCACCAGCACGGTAATGTTGTCGTTGATGGTGGCGAAGTAGTCCGGCACGGTGCCGTAATTATTGCCCCGGTGAGAGACGGAAACGCCACGTATGCCCGCTGGCGGATAGCGGGTTGAAGCCACTGCACGGGTAGCCTCCTCTTCACTCTCAACGAAAGGAATCAGGAAGTTGTAGAAACCGATATCCAATAGCCGCTTGATAATAATCGGTTCATTGCAGGGTGCGCGCACCACGGGGGCACTGTTGCTGCCTTTCAGCGCCATAAGCTGCGGAATAAATGTCGTGACATCGTTCGGGGCATGTTCACCGTCCAATACCAACCAGTCGAAACCCGCCAGACCCAGCACTTCAGCTGAAATATGATTTGCCAGCGCACTCCAACAGCCGATAAGGGTTTGCCCCTGCTGTAGGTTGCGGCGGAACTGATTAGGATAATTTGGGAGACTCATTTTCGATCCTTATGATAGAACGCCCGGTCTGAACGAAGGCTCGATGCAGGACGTTATGCAATTCAGGTTGCCAGCGCACATGGCAAGCATTTCGTTGCTTAATCTTGCGCCTGTTTCTGTACGATTCGATATCGCTACAATTCACGATAATCATTATAGAAACCACGTTCCAATAAACCATCGGGCAAAAGAACAGGAATAATAAGTTATTAGTGAATGGTTCATAGGCAGATGCACAATATAATGCGGACTGCTTCACAGACTATGGCCTGCTGAAAATGGCATCACATTTAGAGTGCTAGCAATAAGCCACGAAAGAGTTAACCAAATCACGCCACAGTAGTGATAAGGTACGGAGTCAGCAGGTAGAGAGAGCTACCCCAGGTTGAGTGGCCTATCGTGTTGAACCCGTTGCGCGATAAACTACATTGCGCAATAGAGTGCGGTAAACCACACTTGCCAGAGACAAAGTGGAGGAGAGCAACGTGCAACGTGAACAAGTATTAAGCAGTGCGCTCAATCTGTTAGAGCAACAAGGACTGGCAAATACCACTCTGGAGATGCTGGCAAAAGAGGTCTCGCTCGAAATCAGTGACCTGACCCGTTTTTGGCCCGATCGCGAGGCATTACTGTATGACTGCCTGCGCTACCATGGCCAGCAGATAGATACCTGGCGGCGTCAGTTGCAGTTAGACGAAACCTTATCGCCGAAGCAAAAGCTCTTGGCGCGCTACCAAACGCTCAGTGAACAAGTGCAAAATCAGCGCTACCCCGGCTGCCTGTTTATTGCGGCGTGCAGTTTCTATCCCAATGACGAACATCCGATCCACCAGTTGGCAGAACAACAAAAGCAAGCATCATTGCACTATACACAAGAGCTATTGCGCGAGATGGATGCCGATGATGCGAGCATGGTCGCACAACAGATGGAGCTGATTCTGGAAGGTTGCCTAAGCAAGCTGCTAGTTAAGCGCCAGCTACAGGATGTTGAAGTTGCTAAACAGTTGGCGGAAGATGTATTGGATGTCGCGCAATGCCGTAAAAATGGTGCACTGAGCTAGCGGCTCAAAACAGAATTTGATGGCAATCTAGGTGGATTTCATCAATTCTTGTCTGAAAAGAGAGCGATCAGCACAGTTTTAACGGTTTTAAGCTATAAATTCGTTGACGATCAGCGGCCAATACGGTTTAATGCGCCCCGTTGCCCGGATAGCTCAGTCGGTAGAGCAGGGGATTGAAAATCCCCGTGTCCTTGGTTCGATTCCGAGTCCGGGCACCACTATTTAAAGAAACCAGCTTAACAGCTGGTTTTTTGCTTTCTGGCATTTGGACTCTCCATCGAACGCCGTTCGATTATTCGCCCTGCCAGCAGGACTCACCCCTTCGGGGCCGTCGCAAGCGACGTTCAACACCGCTCGCGGGTTGTCCGAGTCCGGGCACCATATTTAAAGAAACCAGCTTAATAGCTGGTTTTTTGCTTTCTGGCATTTGGACTCTCCATCGAACGCCGTTCGATTATTCGCCCTGCCAGCAGGACTCACCCCTTCGGGATTCTGGCTCCATTTCGCATCAAGATTATCTCCCTACCGTATATGCCAAAGCTCATTTAGTCGTATAGTGCCGTAGTATATAACGAGCTATTCAAAGGCTAATGCTGACTGTAAGATGATAACCTGCCGAAAAAATGATAATCCGCTTTATCCGACGTCGTGCTAAACACAATTTGCGATATTGACCTATATTTAGGGTATTACAGTGGATTAATCAGAATATAATCATAAAGCTATAGAACTATTATTGCTTGTATGAGATTTTTACCGAGAAAATCCACAACATAGTCTAATGCCGGATTTATTTTAAACGTCTTGTATCAAAACTGGTGCGTACTGATGAATAAATATGATGATATTAAGCAGTTTAAAGATAAAATAGACATGCAAGACATTAATTATAAAGAAATATCTGAAGGTGAAGCTAAAAAAAGTGGATCTACATGGGCATTAATAAAACAGATGTCATCGCAAGAGAGTAATTCACTGCTAGAAAATGGTCGGACGACACAGCCGACACCTCAACCTATTTCAGCCGCTGAGTTTGCCGAGCCTGACGCGTTAAAAAAAATGAGTGGAACGCGGCAGATAAATAGTGATTTTTTACAGAATCCCAGAACAGTAGCGCGACCTGCCATAATAGAGTCGCTTTTCCCTGCGCCACCTACGCCGACAACACCCGCGCCGGAGTCACATTCAGAGCATTCAACAGTCACATCGCCTCTTGCTGAACTCAAACCAACCACACAAATTTTATCCTCATCATTTGATAAGTTAGATTCAGGTAATAATACTGAATTTAAACATATTTTCTCGCCAAAGGGGCCTCAATCGCACCAGATTATTTTTGCCAAGTCCTCACGAGATATTCCTTTACAATCTCTGTTAGAGAGCATCGCCTTATGCCGTTAGTTTGTATATGTTCACCGAAAGGTGGTGTAGGTAAAACAACTTTTGCAGCCAATTTGGCACATTCACTGGCTCGTAGTGGCAGTAAAGTCTTAGTAATTGATTTTGATGTACAAAATGCTCTACGTTTACATTTTGGTGTGCCGTTATCCGATGAACGTGGTTATGTCTCTGAATCAGACCATGCATCTGACTGGAGTCAATTTATTCTTAAGGCGGGTACTAATACCTTTGTGTTGCCTTATGGTGATGTTGACGAAGATAAACGGCTGGCATTTGAACACAAATTAATTTCTGATCCGCATTTTTTACAGCGCGGGCTACATTCAGTTCTGAATTACCCCGGATTAGTGGTCATTGCAGATTTTCCACCCGGCCCAAGTCCGGCATTAAAAACGATGCAGGGAATTGCCGATATGCATTTGGTTGTGATGCTGGCAGATACCGCATCCTTATCACTATTACCTCAAGTCGAGAAAGGTAAGCTCACTGGTGCACCTCTGGACAACAAATTGGGCACCTATTTCGTGGTCAACCAAAGTGATAATCGTCGCCAAATTAGCCAGGATGTCTCGCAATTCTTCGAGCAACGCTTAGGCGATCAATTGTTAGGGATGATTCACCGGGATGAGTGCGTCCCGGAGGCCAATGCCTCCCAGCGCTCCATTATTGATTTCAGTCCCGTATCAGCGGCAGCATTTGATATTGAGCTCATAAGCAAAAAAGTTGCCGCTATTTTGGGAATAAAAATCGGTGGGGGTGATGTTTACTCGACACCTAAACATGATTTATACAATTAGTGGCTGAATTCAATATGAAGAAAATTCATTTTTATCTTCTGTTATTACTGTTATTCCCGGTAGCTATATTGGTTATCGTCACACCGATGGACAGTAACAAGCAGTATATATTCGGGTTATTCAGCATTGCTATGTTCTTTTTGCTTGGATTAAGCAAAAACAGAAAAGCGACAATCGTGATGACTGTATTGTCATTCTTAATGTCATCTCGATATATCTATTGGCGCACGACTGAAACACTTCATTTTGGTTCAGTGACTGAAACCATATTGGGTATTCTGCTTTACACGGCTGAACTTTATATTTGGGTGATCCTCTCACTTAGCTATTTGCAAACAATCTGGCCGCTGAAAAGATCTATCGAACCCCTTCCCGAAGATACAAGTTTATGGCCAACTGTTGATGTTTACATCCCAACGTATAATGAAAGTCTCGATGTGGTTCGAGATACCATACTGGCAGCTCAATGCATTGATTATCCAAAAGAAAAATTAAAAATATATGTATTGGATGACGGGAAGCGTACTGAGTTTGCTGTATTTGCTGCAGATGTGGGGGTCGGTTATATCACCCGTAATGATAACCTCCATGCCAAAGCAGGTAACCTTAACCATGCAATGAAAATTACCCACGGTGAACTAATCTGTGTTTTCGATTGCGACCATGTTGCTACTCGAGGCTTTTTGCAAGCAACGGTAGGCAGTTTCCTCGCTGATAAGCGTTTAGCGCTAATACAAACCCCACATTACTTTTATTCCCCCGACCCGTTTGAGCGTAATTTATCGACTGGTCGTAATATTCCTAACGAGGGCGCACTATTTTATGGCCCAATTCAACAAGGGAATGATAACTGGAATGCCGCATTTTTCTGTGGTTCATGCGCAGTTATTCGCCGCAGTGCCTTGGATGAAATAGGTGGTTTCGCCGTAGAAACGGTGACTGAAGATTCACATACCGCCTTGAAATTACAACGTTTGGGCTGGAACTCTGCCTTTATTGCTATCCCATTAGCCGCGGGTCTAGCCACGGAGCGTTTAGCATTACATGTCATCCAGCGAACTCGCTGGGCGCGTGGTATGACACAAATTTTCCGGATTGATAATCCCCTACTCGGCCGTGGGCTATCTCTCCCTCAGAGATTGTGCTACCTCAACGCCATGATCTATTACCAATTTGGTTTACCACGGGTCATATTCTTACTTGCCCCATTGGGCTACCTCCTCTTTAACCAGAGTATTATTGCGTCTTCAGCAGAATTGATATTCGCTTACGTTCTGCCCCACTTAATTATGTCTCTTGCCATTAATTCACGAAGTAACGGCCGTTTCCGCTACTCCTTCTGGGGAGAGGTTTATGAGACAGTGATGGCATTCCATTTGGTTATTCCAACCATTGTTACAATGATTTCACCCAAACGTGGCAAATTTAATGTTACCGATAAAGGTGATCTACTCGATAAGAGCTTTTTCGACTTTAATATTGTCCGCCCGCATATTATTGCAGTAGTTCTGATGTTTCTTGGTATTGTATGGGGCTTAATCAGGGTAGCAATGCCCGATTATTTTGGCGTTAATCCGAATGTAATCGCCCTCAACGTGGCTTGGGCCACTTTCAGCGTCATCATTTTACTGGCCGCTATTTCTGTCGCGAGAGAAACACGTCAAACCCGTAAAACGATCCGTATTGATGTTCAAGTGCCGGCCATTATTCATTATGACAACGGAATATCACTGCGGACTCACACCCTAGACCTTTCAATGGGTGGCGTTCGCCTGGCCGTGAGTGAAGATAATTACCCGACTGAAGGTATTGAAGAGGTGGAGTTATTATTACACCGAGGTGCCGTCAGCCTACCAGTTAAGCTTATTGATGTTGAACCTGATGCTGTCCGTTTAATGTTTGGTGAGATCCCATTAGATAAGCGCCGCGAACTGGTTCGTATTGTACTGGCACGGGCTGATGCATGGATTACTGAGCCTCATCCTCAAGACCGGCCATTACACTCACTGGGTACTATTATCCGCTGTGCGTTCGAACTCTTTTATTTGCCTTGGAAAGAGCGCCGTGCCAAGAAGAAAAACCTTGCTCTGCTGAAAAAAGGAAATGAGGCATGAAGGTGATATTGCGCAAACTATTGCCAGCCGTTTGGTTTGCCACTGTGATGGCTTCTAGTTCTCTGATTCTTATTCCTGTCAGTGGATTTGCTGTCGACACTTATTTAGGGGCGGGACAAGAACCACAAACCACAGAAGCGGCCACTGAGGGCGATTTCCCTTTATTACCTCGGCCACAAAGTGATAGCCAAGCTTCAGGGGATATGGTGCCTCCGTCAGATAATTATCCTGCGGCAGTCAGTGCGCCGGAAAATCGCCCATTACCCACAGCGCCGATAGCGCTAAATAGTGATAATAGCACTCTGGTAACACGCCCGGTTTCATATAATGCCATCGTTAATACCACTATTACGGTGAAAGATATGGGGCAACCCAACGGACTGCTATTAAGTGGTGGTCAGTTGCAATCCGGTATTGTTTTCACTTTGCCAAATGACTTGGTTATTACTAACGCCAAGTTATCGCTAGCACTTAAAATATCGCCAGAATTAGCGAGCAAAAATTACAGTTTACAGTTGATGCTGAACGGCCAGCCTTTAGGCGCTATACCACTGAATCAATCGAGTGATAAAAGCGCGATATATCAAGTTGATGTTCCTGCTGCGATGGTGGTTGCTACTAATAATCTGAGCATGAGCATTACCGGAGACAACAGCGCGTTACAGTGTGAAACCGATCAACTGAATAAGTTCTGGGTGAGTATTTTACCGACCTCAAGTATTCATTTAGAAGGTCAGCAACTCAATCTCGGTAAGAATCTGGGGATATTACCACGGCCATTCTTTGACATCATGCAGATGAAAGAGACCAAAGTGGTCATGGCATTCCCGGCCAATATCCGTGCTGATGTGATTGCCGCAGCGGCAGGTGTTGCATCCTGGTTTGGTTATCAAGCCAATTACCGTGATATTGATTTCCCAGTGCAATTTGATTCACTACCCGAGGGAAATGGGATCATATTTGGTCAGCCGGGCGAGCATATCGGGGATTTTGTTTTGCCGCAAAGTAGTGGCCCTAGTCTGCAATTAATTGATAACCCACAGAATCCAGTGGCTAAATTACTATTAGTTATTGGCCGCAATAATGAAGAGTTGCGTCAGGCGGTATGGCGTTTAACTTCAACTACACTGCCGCAGGATGTCAGTAGCCTGGATATTAAGCCGCAATCTATTGCGAAAAGTTTAGCCTATGACGCACCCCGTTGGATTAATACCGAACACCCGGTATTACTTAAATCATTAGTGCCAAGCCTCGACGACCTAACAGCCAATGGCATTTACCATGACGGTATTCGTGTGGGTTTCCGAGCGGCACCCGATCTATTTATGTGGGATGGCGAAACTATTCCGATTCATATCGGCTACCGCTTCCCCATTGAAAATTGGATTGATGAGAATACCTCCCAGCTCAACGTGTCAATTAACAATACATTCTTGTATAACTTGCCAGTAAATAAGAAAGGGCTGGTTGAAGCCTTGTGGCGAACGCTAGGCGGTGACACCCGTCAGGAGAGCTATACCTTACGTTTATCCCCTTATTTGATTTATGGTGATAACCAATTAGAGTTCTATTTCGCGATTAACCCAAAAGCGGGAACACCGTGTAATCTATTAAATAACAACAATATCAAGAGCCGAATTGAACCAGATTCTTATATCGATTTGAGTCACACTTATCACTTTACCTTGTTGCCGAATCTCTCTTATTTTGTCGGCGCGTCGTTCCCTTTCACCCGCTTGGCTGATTTCTCGCAAACCTTGATTATATTGCCGGAAAAACCAAGTAAAACAGAGGTGCGTACTTTACTTGATTTGGCGGCCCGCGCGGGTAATTCAACCGGTAAACCGATTATACATGTCAACGTAAAACTGGGCGTGCCGGGTAATGCACAAAATGACCCACTCTTCACTGATAACGATATTTTGGTGGTTTCAGTGTTAGAACACGCTAATTTCGCTCAGACACTATTAACCGGGACATCATTCAGCCTGGATAATGGAGTGCTGTCAGTGAAAGAGCCGTCGGCCGTGGAAAAGGCGATTGATTACCTCACTGGTTTTTGGTTCCGCCAGCAAGTTGAAGCAGACCGCTACCTCTCCTCCACCGATAATTGGCGTGGCTTCCTGAGTTTCCGCTCCACCTGGAATCCACAGAAAGTCGTGGTATTAGCAACCGCCACTGGTGATGACCAATTAGCCAATATTCACGGCGATTTGAAATCATCAACCGTCAATGCCGGAGTCCGTGGTGATTTAGCAATTATTACCAATGAAAATGGCGTGCGCAGTTTTAGCGTCGGGGAGCAATTCCCACGGGGTGAATTACCCTGGTATCAAATGATTGTTTGGTATGCCAGCCAACATATTGTGATTCTGGCACTACTCGCCCTACTGACCTCAGTCATTATTGGTTTGAGTATGTTTGCCCTATTAAAACGCCGTGCAGCATTGCGCTTAGGTAAAGATCCTGAAAAATGATAATACAACTGTTGATGGCATGGCCTTATTATTGCGAGCAGGGGGCGATATGAAGTCAAGTAAACTAAAGTCACCCATGATTAATGCCCTGCTCCTTTCAGGGATGATCGGATTTGCTGCACTTCCTGCTTTAGTTCAAGCGGCGGAGAATACACCGGCGATAAAAGCGCTGTTAGATCAGGCCGCCTACTGGCATGAGAAAGCGCATAATGATCTGGCGGCAAATGCGCTGCAAAAGATCCTGATGGTCGACCCTAATAACGTTGATGCGCTCTATTTGATGTCACTTTACGCCGCTGAAAAAGGGGATAAAGATGAAGCACTCGAATGGCGTAATAAATTGACCGCAGCATCCCCGCAAGATCCACGTCTGCAGTCATTGGATAATGCCAAAGTCATGCAGTCTATTTCTCCGAGCCAATTGGCGGCTGCACGCCAGTTTGCCAGCCAAGGCAATATTCCCAAGGCCATTGAGAGCTATCAGAATTTATTTAACGGTAATAAGCCGTTAGATAACTTGGCCGTAGAATATTATTTAACCATGGCGGGTGATGCCGCCACCTTACCAATGGCTATCTCGGGATTACAGCAGCGGGTCGCACAACTCCCCAATGATACTGCTGCGCGCGTAGCACTGGGTAAGGCACTAACCTACCAACAAGCAACACGTCGTGATGGTATTGCCATGCTCAATAGCATGGCTGCAAATAATCGTGATGCTGATGCTGCATTGCGTCAGGCGCTGCTATGGATAACACCACAGCCCGCTGATGAGGGGTTGTATCAAGCTTATCAACAGCGCCATCCTAATGATCAGGTTGTCACTGATTATTATAAGAAAAATATCGGTGGGGCAGCTAAAGGCCAAGGTTACAGCGAGCTTAATAGCGGCGATTTAGCCAGCGCGAAAAGTCAGTTTGAATCAGTACTGGCGATCAACCCAAATGATGGTGATGCATTAGCGGGTTTAGGGTTTATTGCTTTACGCAGTGGTGATTTCGCCAATGCTGAAAATTATCTGACTCAGGCGGCTAAACAAGGGGGGGCGAACAGTGCGCAACTGGCCGCCCAAGCACAGGATGCCCATTTCTACGGCGAGCTAGATAAGGCCAAGAAAGCCCTCGCTAGCGGAAATATTGATAGCGCGCTGGCCTTGAGCGCCCCACTCTCCCAAGCCACTGGCGATAAAGGCACCGCAGTGGCGCTATTTCGCGCCGATCTGTTGCGCCGTAAAGGTGATTTAAGCGCGGCTGAACAAGCGTATCGCAATCTGTTGGCGCAACAACCGCAAAACAATGATGCAAAACTGGGTTTGTATTATGTGTTGCAACAACAAAAACATGATGCAGAAGCGCAGCAAGTCCTGCAAACGGTGCCGAATAATCTAAGACCTGCCGCTGCACCGGCGGGAGTTAATGTTGAGCCGATCCGCCGTGAAGCGGCGTTAGCGTTACAGCGCAATGATCCGCAGGCCGCATTAAATCTGCTGCAACAAGCACTGGCGAAACAACCATCCAATATCTGGCTGCGCCTAGATATGGCGAGGATCCTGCAACAACAGGGCAATGCCGCTCAAGCGCAAAGTCTGATGGCGGAAGCCTCAGCGCCGGGTGCGCCGGCAGATAATTTGTATGCCGCAGCACTGTTTGCGGCCGAAAATAGGGATTGGGCCACCAGTCATGCCCTATTGAATCAGATCCCAGCCGCGCGCCAGACCAAAGAGATCCATGCACTGAGTGAGCGCGTAGAATTTAATCAAAAAATGGCCAGTGCAGAAGCTTATCTGGCAAATGGTGATTCAGCGAGTGCTGCCGCCATTTTGCGTGGCTTGGCGCAAAATCCACCATCGGCCCCTGCTGATGTCGGCAATCTGGCTAAGGATTTGATGGCTGCCGGTGACAGCACCACGGCGGTGAGTTTAGTCCGCAAAAATATCAGTGGCGGTATTCAGGGCAAAGCGGGCGACTATGCGGCACAGATTGGGGTGCTGACACAATCGGGTCTGACGCAGGAGGCGGAAGCTTTGCTGAGCAACCCGGCGATTCAGAGCAGCAGTTCACCAATTGAAATCAGCCGATTGCGAATGGGAAGTGCCATTAATCAGGCTGATGAATTACGAGAGCAGGGCCAATATGCTGCGGCCTATGACAAGTTGATTGTGGCGCTGCAAAGTGATCCGCAAAATATTGATCTGATGCTGGCAATGGGTCGTCTTTATCAATCCGGTAAAATGAATGATGAAGCGGGCAGAGTCTATGCTTATTTATTAAAACGTGACCCTACGAATGAAGGCGCACGAGTTGGTGCGGTAAACGTGGCACTGGCAAAGGGTGATGTACAGAGCGCCCGCCAATTAATGCTAGGTATGCGTGGGCCGAGAACACCAGAGCGGTTATTACTGGCAGCCAGAGTTGCTGAAGCGGAAGGGGATCACGAGCAAGCACTGGCCCTATTGCGTTCAGCCAAAGGAAAAATGATTGGGCTGGCGGGGGCGGACAGTGTCACTGGAGCCAATATTGCTGGCTTACAATTAACCGATAATCCCTTTATTAATCAAACCACTCGCACCCAGGCGCGCACCGGTTCCATTTATGGCGCGGTACTGCCGTGGCAAAATGCCGCTGGCGATGGCGTCGTTGCCGGTGGGGTCAATAATCTCGCCGCCACCGCCAATGGGGCGCAAAACGGCACGCTGAAGCAAGTCGATCAGATGCTCGACAGTTTGCAGGATAAAACCGCCAGTTGGGCGCAGGCCAATATCAGTATCCGCAGCCGTGATGGTGAATCGGGCCTGAGCCAATTGACCGAAGCTAAAGCGCCGCTGACCTTTGCCGGCGTGCCCTTTGATACCTCGCGCCTGAGCTTTACCGTTACACCCACCTCACTCAATGCCGGTTCCACCTCCGGCACCGGTAGCAACCGCTTCGGTACTGGGGCATTGCAGCAGGGGTTGGAAGTGAAAAACGCGACTGAGGCATCGGCGCTTGCGGCGGCGGCGTCAGACAAAGTATTAGCAGATGCTACCGCAGCCTTGATACCACTCCAGATGGCAAGACAAACCGCTTGTCAGACTGCTGGTGCGGCCTGTGATGCCGCACTACTGGCAGAAAGTAATGGCAATATCGCGAGACAGTTAGCAGAGAGCAATAGAGTCACCGCCCAGACCTTTAGCCCAAATGACTTCACCGCAGACTCTCCGGGTTCCCAGCAGGAGTCTGGCGTCGAATTGGCACTGGCGCTGGCCGGTGAAGATTATAAGGCCGATATTGGCACCACCCCATTAGGGCAAGATATGAGCTCCCTGATCGGTGGCTTGCAGTGGGCGCCTAAACTGGGGCAGTTCGCTAAATTAGCCATGACCGCCGAACGCCGTCCAGTAACCGACAGTTTGCTCTCTTATGTCGGTGCAACAGATAGAATTAGCGGTAAACAGTGGGGGGCGGTGACCAAAAATGGCGGCGGCTTAAACCTCAGCTATGATGATGGCGATGCCGGCCTTTATGCTGGCGTCAATTATTATAACTATTTGGGTGATAATGTTCCGAGCAACGGCTCAATAACGTCATCAGTAGGCGCTTATATTCGCCCTTATCGTTATGATGACCGCGAATTAAAAGCGGGCGTGAATATCAGCTATATGAATTTCTCCAAAAACCTCAGCTACTTCAGCTTTGGGCAAGGGGGTTATTTCAGCCCGCAAGATTATGTCAGTGTCTCCTTCCCCGTGGAGTATAGCCAGCATTATGGTAACTGGAATTATAAATTGGGTGGTGCTGTAGGTTATCAATCTTATTCTCAGGATGAGAGTAAATACTTCCCAAATAATCCAGAGCTGCAAGCACAACTTGAGCAATATGTTCGTGACGGTTATAGCACCGAGTCCCATTATGCGGCACAAAGCAAAAATGGTATTGGGTATAACTTTAAAGCAGATGGCAGCTATAACTTACAGAAAAATATGCAGATCGGCGGTCAGGTTGGCTACGATACTTTTGGCGACTACTCTGAAACCACTGCGTTAGTCTATTTTAGATACTTGTTGGATGGGAAATAATCATGCAAGAGAATAACTATCTTTCAGAACAACAGGATTATTACCGCCAGCGCCAGCATCAATCAGGGTGGCAAAATGTGGTACAAGTCCTATTCTTAGGCATTCAGGCCAATGCTGAAAATGCAGATGCCAGAGCTTTTCTTCACAGCATGGGGGCTAAACTGGCGCAGCAACAGCCATTGCCCCTCAGCCAGACTGTGGGCGAACTTGAAGATAACATTAATCACCTATGGGCCAGCTACCACTGGGGATTTGTGCATATTGATGCCAATGAACAAGAGATAAGATTAACTCACTGTGCCTGGCCAGACACGGATAATAGTGGCGAAAAGAGACAGTGGAAAATAGCCTTTGCCACATTTTTAGCCGGTATTTATAGCGAGTGGCTGAGTCAACAAGGAGGACACCCTGAAGTTAATGCCCAGTGGCTCGATAATGAGATCGAAGGCCCGCTGGTCTTCCGTTACAAGAGTGGTATTTAAGGAAAATCATGCTAATCAAGAGAACAACGAGGCTTGTTTTTACCATCGGTGTCTTATTCGGCCTGCTATTTTCGGCAGCGGTACAGGCACAGGACCCCGGTTGGGAGCAATTCAAAAGTCGTTTTCTTAAATCCGATGGCCGCATTGTAGATAGCGGGAACCACGATGTTAGCCATACCGAAGGGCAAGGTTTTGGTATGCTGCTTGCCGTATTTAATGATGATAAGCCTACATTTGATGAATTATTGGGTTGGACAAATAGGACACTCTATAATGAGGATACCGGGTTATTCTCATGGCGATATGAGCCGAACGCGAAAGTAAAAGTGGCGGATAAAAATAATGCGACGGACGGCGATCTCCTTATTGCCTGGGCGCTATTGTTGGCCGGAGATAAATGGAAAAATAACGACTATATTGCTCAATCTAATCAGATTCAGAGTGCGATTATTAAACATACGGTTATTAGTTTTGCTGGCTACCATATTATGTTACCGGGCGCGAATAGTTTTAATCATACCAGTTATGTTGTCGTGAACCCCTCTTATTATATATTTCCGGCCTGGCAAGCATTCTATCAATATAGTCACTTAAAAATATGGCAAGATCTAAATAATGACGCAATAAAGCAACTATCGGCAATGAAACTTGGGAAAGTTAATCTCCCAACCGATTGGGTCGCATTACAATCTGACGGCAGTTTTGCCCCCGCTAATGGCTGGCCTGCCCGTTTTAGTTTTGATGCCATACGTATTCCACTCTATCTCAGTTGGGGGGCAAATAATAACAGTGCCTTGGCACCTTTTATCCGCTATTGGCAAGGGTTCGCACGGCTGACAACACCCGCCTGGGTGAATGTTGTGACCGGTGCCACCGCCGAGTATCCGCTCACACCAGGTATGCTCGCAATTCGTGATCTGACATTCGGTAATCTGGGTCAATTGACCACCACACTACTGCCAGAGGAGGACTATTACTCATCTTGCTTGCGCCTACTCTCTTGGTGGGCAGCAAAACAGCAGTAAGCGAATAGATTTTTATTGGTAACGCCGATGCCGTGGCGTGACAGCCAGCAGCTCCCGGCAGAATCGCTCCAGGATAGCTGGCAATCACTGTTACAAAAGAGACTTCCCCGCAATAAGCGCCTGTTATATTTACACATTCCCTTCTGCGCCACTCACTGCACCTTCTGCGGCTTCTATCAGAACCCGCTGCAACCCGAGAGTACTGCACGCTATACCGATTACCTGCTGCGTGAACTGAGCATGGAGGCGAACAGCCCGCTGCTGCAAAGCGAGGCCCATGGTCTGGTAATCCGCGCGGACGTCGCACTCCACCTGAGCCAGATGGCTGAGGACACCGCCACATATCATCAGATCTATGCTCTAGTGGAGCCTGGATTAGTGCGTAAATTAAAAATCAATTAACAATAAATATTTCTTGATGTAACATCCACCAATGATTGATAATAATTATCATACTGATACTGATTATCATTACCCTGCTGGTTATATGGACAAACAGTTGAATAAAACGCCAATGCTGAATGACGAAGCTGCTGTCGAGCATCCGACGGCAAGTAAGCCCCTGTCCGTCACCAGCGAGCAACTGCTGGGGGAGCATGGAGTGGCCTTTATCGTCCATCAGGGTGAAAGCTACCAACTGCGCCAGACCAAAGCAGGGAAACTGATACTGACAAAATAATTCGTACACATTATCCAAAGTCACGGACGTGACAGCAAAGCAGCAAGTGCCGCTAACAGCGCTGTAACGTCAAGGATGGAGGGTATAATGCAAGCCACCCAGATGAGTCAATCAAGGCAGCCAGCATCTATCTATTTGTTTTTGCATATAAAATTTTGCATAAAAAATACGGAGAATTGCCGACATGCCTCGTTCCACTTCCGACCGTTTCCGCTGGTCCCCCCTCAGTTTGGCAATCGCTTGCACCCTGCCTTTTGCTGCTCAAGCCGCTGAGACAACAACAGCGCAAACTGCTGATACCACCACAACTCAAACCACCGCTGCTAAAACCAGTAGCAAAAAGCACAGCACCGACACCATGGTGGTGACAGCAACCGGTAACGAACGTAGCAGTTTTGAAGCACCGATGATGGTGACAGTGATTGAAGGCAACACGCCAACCAGCGAAACTGCCACCAGCGCTGCGGATATGCTGCACAATATTCCAGGGCTGACGGTCACCGGCAGTGGGCGCGTTAATGGTCAGGATGTCACACTGCGCGGCTACGGCAAAAATGGCGTACTGACACTGGTCGATGGCATTCGTCAGGGCACGGATACCGGCCACCTGAACTCCACCTTCCTCGATCCAGCGCTGGTTAAACGCGTTGAAGTGGTACGTGGCCCATCCGCTCTGCTGTACGGCAGTGGTGCATTGGGTGGGGTGATAGCCTATGAGACCATCGATGCCGCTGATCTGCTACTCCCCGGCCAAAACAGCGGTTATCGCGTTTACAGCTCAGCCGCCACCGGCGATCACAGCTTTGGTCTGGGCACCAGTGCCTATGGCCGCACCAATGATGTCGACGGCATTCTCTCCTTCGGGAGTCGCGATATCGGCAATATCCGTCAAAGCGACGGCTTTAATGCTCCCAATGATGAAACCATCAGCAATGTGATGGCAAAAGGCACCTGGCGCATTGACCAGATTCAATCGTTAAGCGCTAACCTGCGCTACTACAACAACAGCGCACTTGAGCCAAAAAACCCGCAAACCAGCGCAGCATCTAGCGGCAATGTCATGACAGATCGTTCGACGATTCAACGTGATGTCCAACTCAAATACAACATTCAGCCACTGGATCAAGAGTGGCTAAATGCCACGGCGCAAGTTTACTACTCCGAAGTGGAGATCAATGCACGGCCACGAGGCTCAGCAGAAGAGGGTCGCGAACAGACCACCAAAGGCGGGAAGCTGGAAAACCGCACCCGCCTCTTCACCGACAGTTTTGCGTCACACCTGCTGACTTACGGTACTGAGGCCTATAAACAGGAGCAGACACCAAGTGGTGCAACCGAAAGTTTCCCGCAGGCAGATATTCGCTTCAGCTCCGGCTGGCTGCAAGATGAGATAACTCTGCGCGACCTGCCGGTCTCTATTTTGGCGGGTACTCGTTATGACAACTATAAAGGCAGCAGCGAAGGTTACGCCGATGTGGAAGCCGATAAGTGGTCATCACGTGGCGCAATCAGCATTACGCCAACCGACTGGTTAATGCTGTTCGGCTCCTATGCGCAGGCGTTCCGTGCTCCGACCATGGGCGAGATGTACAACGACTCAAAACACTTCTCGATGAATATCATGGGTAACACCCTGACTAACTATTGGGTCCCCAATCCGAACCTGAAACCAGAAACCAACGAAACACAAGAGTACGGTTTTGGCCTGCGCTTTAACGACCTGTTGATGGCCGAGGATGACCTGCAATTCAAAGCCAGCTACTTCGATACCAATGCTAAAGACTATATCGATACCGGTGTCACCATGGACTTTGGGTTCGGGCCGGGTGGTCTGTATTGCAAAACCTGCTCAACCTACTCAACCAATATTGATCGGGCAAAAATCTGGGGTTGGGATGCCACCATGAGCTACCAAACTCAGTGGTTTAACTTGGGTCTGGCCTATAACCGCACCCGTGGTAAAAACCAAAATACCAATGAATGGCTGGACTCCATTAATCCAGATACCGTCACCGGCACTATCGACGTTCCTGTGGCTAGCAGTGGTTTCGCTGTGGGCTGGATTGGGACATTTGCTGATCGCTCTAGCCGAGTTTCCAGCACTGGCTCCCCGCAAGCCGGTTATGGCGTCAATGATTTCTATGTCAGCTATAAAGGCCAGGAGCAGTTGAAAGGCGTGACCACCACCGTGATGCTAGGTAACGCCTTTGACAAAGAGTATTACGCACCACAAGGCGTGCCACAGGATGGCCGCAATGCAAAACTTTTCGTGAGCTATCAGTGGTAACTCATTGGAATAAAAAATAGTCTTAAAATTAACCCGGCACACCCAAAAATAGTATTGCCGGGTTATGATTTAGAATCGTCACCTGCATATAAAAAATCAATAGAATGAGGAACTTATAATGAGCGCATCAATATACGAGCAATACTTACAAGCCAAAGCAGATAACCCAGGCAAGTACGCACGCGATTTAGCCACGCTGATGGATATTTCTGAGGCTGAACTGACCCACAGCCGTGTCGGACACGATGCCAAGCGTTTACAGGCAGATGCCCGCACACTGCTGGCGGCATTGGAAGCGGTCGGTGAAGTCAAAGCCATCACCCGCAACACCTATGCCGTACATGAGCAAATGGGCCGTTACGAGAACCAGCATCTGAATGGTCATGCCGGTTTGATCCTCAATCCACGTGATTTGGATCTGCGTCTGTTCCTCAATCAGTGGGCTAGCGTATTCACCCTGACAGAAGAGACCCGTCACGGTGTCCGCCACAGTATTCAGTTCTTCGACCATCAAGGCGATGCGTTACACAAAGTGTATGTCACTGAACAAACCGACATGCCAGCATGGGAAGCACTACTGGCGAAATTCGTCAGCGCTGAAAACCCAGCACTGCAGCTAGAACCTCTCAGCCCCGCTGAAGTCACCGCACCTACCGCCGATGATGCCACGGTAGATGCCGAATGGCGCGCCATGACCGACGTGCACCAGTTCTTCCAGTTGCTCAAACGCAATAACCTGACCCGTCAGCAAGCATTCCGCGCCGTGGGTGATGATCTGGCTTACCGCGTTGACAACAGCTCACTGACACAACTGCTCAATATTGCCCTGCAAGATCAGAACGAAATCATGATTTTTGTCGGCAACCGTGGCTGCGTACAAATCTTCACTGGTGTGATTGAGAAAGTCACCCCACATCAAGAGTGGATTAATGTGTTCAACAAGCGGTTTACACTGCATCTGATTGAAACCGCCATTGCTGAAAGCTGGATCACCCGTAAGCCAACCAAAGATGGTTTTGTCACCAGTTTAGAGCTGTTTGCCGAAGATGGCACCCAACTCGCTCAGCTTTATGGTCAACGCACTGAAGGGCAACCAGAGCAAAATCAATGGCGTGAGCAGATTGCTCGCCTGATCAATAAGGATATTGCCGCATGAGACTAAGGCTACTGTCACTCCCTTTCATTCTGTCGCTGAGCGCCTGTATTCTGCCGCTAAATACGTTAGCTGCAAATTCGTCGGCTGCGAATACGTCGGCCGCAGAACGTATTGTCACCATTGGTGGTGATGTAACAGAGATAGCCTACGCACTGGGTGCCGGTGGCGAGATTGTGGCCCGTGACAGTACCAGTCTACAACCGCAGGCAGTGCAGAAGCTGCCTGATGTCGGTTACATGCGAATGCTCAATGCCGAAGGCATTCTGGCGATGAAGCCAACCATGCTGCTGGTCAGCGAACTGGCGCAGCCCTCACTGGCGCTGAAACAGGTTGCTGATAGTGGTGTGAAGGTGGTCACCATACCGGGAAAAACGACGCCAGAAAGTGTGACGACGAAGATTAGCGCGGTCGCGGCGGCACTTCATCAGTCAGAGCAAGGGCAACAACTGATTAAAGACTATCAGCAACGGTTAGCCGCAGTGAGCAGCACGCCACTGCCGGTCAAAGTGCTGTTTGTCATGAGCCACGGGGGGCTAACCCCAATGGCCGCGGGTCAAAATACCGCCGCAGATGCCATGATCCGTGCTGCCGGTGGCAGTAACGCGATGCAGGGCTTCAGTCGTTATCGTCCACTCTCCCAGGAAGGTGTTATCGCCAGTGCACCCGACTTATTACTGATCACCAGTGATGGTGTAAGAGCCTTGGGAGGCAGTGAGGGGATCTGGAAATTACCCGGTATGGCACTGACGCCAGCCGGTAAGCATAAGCGGTTGTTGGTCGTTGATGACATGGCGCTACTCGGTTTTGGTCTGGAAACACCACAAGTGCTGGCGCAACTGCGCAAGGGCATGGAACAAGCACAATGAATGGTCGTGTCCATCCGCGCCTGATGCTAAGCATCTTGCTGATGATCCTGATTATCCTAGCTCTCGGCTCGGCCAATATGGGGGCATTAACCCTCTCGTTTCGCACCCTGTGGCATGCTTCATTAGATGATGCTATGTGGCATATCTGGCTAAATATTCGCCTGCCTCGTGTGCTGTTAGCCGTGGTCGTTGGCTGCGCACTGGCCGTCTCCGGCGCTATCATGCAAGGGCTATTTCGTAACCCGCTGGCTGACCCCGGATTATTGGGTATCAGCAGCGGTGCCGCCCTGTGTGTCGGGCTGATTATCATTATGCCATTCAGCTTGCCACCGCTACTGGCACTTTATAGCCATATGGTAGGGGCTTTTATCGGCAGTTTGGCCATCTCGGCTATTATCTTCACCCTCAGCCGTTGGGGCCATGGCAACTTATCCCGTTTGCTGCTAGCCGGTATCGCCATCAACGCCTTGTGCGGTGCCGCCGTTGGCGTGTTGACCTATATCAGTGATGATCAGCAATTACGCCAGTTTTCACTCTGGAGCATGGGCAGTTTGGGTCAGGCACAGTGGTCAACCCTGATGGTGGCGGCATCACTGATCCTACCCGCTTGCTTGCTGGGCTTAATGCAAGCGCGGCAACTGAATCTGTTACAGCTCGGGGATGAAGAGGCGCACTATCTCGGAGTCAATGTGCGGCAAGCCAAACTGCGTTTACTACTACTCAGCGCTATTCTCATTGGTGCAGCGGTGGCAGTCAGCGGGGTTATCGGTTTTATCGGGCTGGTGGTGCCACATCTGATCCGTATGCGTATCGGGGCTGACCACCGTTGGCTACTGCCCGGTGCCGCACTGGGTGGGGCTTGCTTGTTACTAACTGCCGATACCCTGGCACGAACTCTGGTCGCTCCGGCTGAAATGCCCGTCGGCTTGATCACCAGCCTGCTGGGTGGCCCCTATTTTCTATGGCTGATTTTACGTCAGCGGGAGCAACGTAGTGGTTGATATAACTGGGGCTAATATGATGGAGGTCAATTTAGCTAGTGCGCCTATCGCTAAGGCTGATATGACAAGGGCACCGGCTGCTTTATTGGAGGCGAACCACCTCTCCTACCATGTGCAGGGGCAGCGGCTGATTAATGAGGTCTCGCTGCAAATTGCCAGCGGTGAAATGGTGGCGATTATCGGGCCAAATGGCGCGGGTAAATCTACCCTGCTGCGGTTGTTGACTGGCTATCTGGCCCCCTCTGGCGGTGAGTGTCAGTTACTCGGCAAGAACCTGAATAGCTGGCAGCCACAGGCATTGGCCCGTACCCGTGCGGTGATGCGCCAATACAGTGATCTGGCGTTTCCCTTTAGTGTCAGCGAAGTGATTCAGATGGGCCGCGCACCTTATGGCAAGGCGCAAAACCGTCAGGCGCTGCAAGAAGTTATGGCGCAAACGGACTGTCTGACACTGGCTCAACGTGATTACCGCGCACTCTCTGGCGGCGAGCAGCAACGGGTACAATTGGCTCGCGTGCTGGCACAGTTATGGCAACCAGAACCCTCACCGCGCTGGCTGTTTCTGGATGAACCGACATCCGCATTGGATCTGTATCATCAGCAGCACACACTGCGCTTGCTACGCCAACTGACCAATCAGGAGCCGCTGGCAGTCTGCTGTGTGCTCCACGATCTGAATCTGGCGGCGTTATACGCTGATCGCATTCTGTTGTTGGCGCAGGGTGAATTGGTGGCCTGTGGCACACCAGAGGAGGTGCTCAATGCCGAAACACTGACCCGCTGGTATCAGGCAGATTTGGGGATTTCACGCCATCCAGAAACTGCCTTGCCGCAAATTTATCTGCGCCAATAAATTGCCTTGCATCCCAAATTGAGACCAGCTTATCGCTGGTTTTGCTTTTCCGCTCCCTTAGGCTCACCCGCTGCCAGCAATTCATAAATCGCCTTACCTACTTTTTGCACCGCCCGCTCAATTTCTGCGGTCATTGGCTTGCTGTAGCTAAGCCGCAAGCAATTGCGATACTTCCCCGACGCGGAACTGATCGATCCAGCCGCCACCTGCACTCCCTGCGGCAATAAGCCACGATTAAGGCGCAGGCTATCAAATCCGTGAGGCAGTTCAACCCATAACATAAAGCTACCTTCTGGCCGGCTTAGGCAGGTACTCGGCGGGAAATACTTCATCACCCAGCCGATCATAATGTCGCGATTACGCTGATATTGGCGGCGCATCCGGCGCAAGTGCTGCATGTAATGCCCTTGCTTGATGAACTCTGCCATCGCCAGTTGCGGTAACGTGGCCACTCGTCCGGCAGAAATGTATTTCATATGCAGTGCTTTATCTAAATAGCGCCCCGGTGCAATCCAGCCAATACGTAAACCGGGTGCCACGGTCTTGGAGAAAGAGCTACACAGCAATACCCGCCCGTCGTCGTCAAATGAGGCGATGGTCGGTGGACGCGGATATTGATATGCCAGTGCGCCATACACATCATCTTCAATAATCGCGATGTCGTAGCGCTGGGCTAAAGTCAGCAGGGCTTTTTTGCGCTCATCTGGCATATTATAGCCCAGCGGATTATTGCAGGTCGGCGTCAGTTGAACCGCCTTAATCGGCCATTGATCCAGCGCCATCTCCAAAGCTTCCAGACTGATCCCCGAGATCGGATCGGTTGGGATCTCAATCACCTTCATGCCCATCCCTTTCAGGGTTTGCATCGCGCCGTGAAAACAGGGGGAATCTACGGCAACAATATCGCCGGGCTGACAAACCGACCCCAATGCCACCGCCAGCGCCCCATGGCACCCTGAAGTAATGATGATGTTCTCCGCCGATTGATGATTGCCGCTGTCCAACATCAGCCGAGCAATCTGCTCACGTAAAACCGGGGAACCATAAATATTGTCATATTCCAGCACCTCCTCACTCTGATGGAGGCTAATACGGCTAAGTAAGCGGCTGAGTATTTTTAGTCCCGGGGCGGAGATATCAGGCGAACCCACCCCAAGATGGATGACACTCTCTTGATCGCCTCGAGTCAGAAACGCCAGCGTATTCTCCCACTGAGATATCTCTACTGGCCGCTGTGCATGGCTGCATATTGCGGGCAACGAAGGTAAATTTGAGCTGCAACGCACGAAGTAACCCGACTTTGCTCGCGCCTCGATCAGCAGGCACTCCTCCAGTTGCCGATAAGCCTGCTGCACAGTACTGATGCTGACGCCATGCTCGTCACTCAACACTCTGACCGAGGGGAGGCGCTCCCCGGCGATATACAGCCCTTCTTTAATTCGTTGACTCAGAATATCAGCCAGTTGTTGGTAACGTGTCATCGAAATCACCTGATAAATTATTGCACCAGTACAGATGGCCTAAATTTACGCCATTCAGATCATATATCTCATATCTGTATGGAAATAATAGTCCAAAATTGCATCTGTAATGTTTTTTGCCAAAGCCTCATGCTAATGGCTCACCTACTGACGGGGAGTCAATCATGAATAATATAATTGAAGATCAAATAGATGAGTGCTGCTCGTCAGCTATGCGGGCAACAAAAAACCGCCACAATATTGTTATTCAGTTATGGCTGAAAACATACAGATACCTATATCAATGGAATGAACGGCGCAAAACAGCCAATACAATGGAGCGCTTGAGTTCAGACCAATTAAGGGATATCGGCTTGACGCGGGAAGATATCAAGCGGGATTACAGCCGTCCATTTTGGCGCTGAGGAGAGATGGTTGGCATCAAGCTGAATGGGCTGGCCCCGACACAATAGCCGTGTCGAGGCCAGCCCTATTTTTTATCAGAAATCGTAACCCACTGTTGCCAATACAGAACGTTCAGCACCCCAGTAGCAATATGAGGTGTTATAGCACGCGGCGATATATTTCTTATCTGCGATATTATTTACATTCAATTGAATAAATGCGCCTTTCAGCGAGGCCGCCCAGGTGCCAAGATCCGCACGAACAGAGGCATCACCCAGAGTATAGGAAGGCACCCGCAAGGTATTGGCATCATCAGCCCACTGTTTGCCAATGTAACGGATACCTGCACCGACATTAATGCCATACCCCGCTTCATATTGCGCCCACAGCGACGCCATATTTGATGGCGCTAACACTGGCGTATTGCCATCATTACCATCAATGGCATCTTTGAATTTAACTCGGTTATAGGTATAGCCGGCGATCACACTTAAGCGATCGCTAATCTGGCTTCTGGCTTCCAGCTCCAGCCCCTGCGAATTCACTTTACCGGCGGGCACATAATAGGTGGCCGGCACGGCGCGGTTCGCCACATCATTTTGTGTCAGATCATATAGAGCGGCGGAGTAAAGTGACGTGCTGCCCGGCGGCTGGTATTTGATACCCACTTCATACTGCTCGCTGGTCATCGGTTTCAGTAATTTTTGCTGCGCATCCGGGAATAGACTTGGCGTGATGGCCTGGCTGTAACTGACATATGGCGAGATGCCGCTATCAAAGCTATAGAGCAAGGCGGCGCGCCCGCTGGCGTGATTATCGGTGCGCTCATCACTGCTATTCGCTGTTTTATCACTATTTTCTGTTTTCATTCGGTCGTAGCGACCAGATAAATTCAGGTGCCAATTATCTAGCGTCATCTCATCTTGCAGATAAACCCCGCTCTGCTCATAGCGGCGGTTTAGGTAAGAGGTGTTGATGCCGGGAGTGGTCAGCAGATAGTCACGATACAGCGTGCTACCGCCAGACACGCCAGTGTAAGGATTCAGGGTGGTGGCATAGGCACTGTCGCTGCGCAGATTGTTGCTGAACTTCTGGAAGTCAAAGCCCAGCATCACCTTATGGCCAACGGCGGCGGTGGCAAAATCCGCTTCCAGTTGGTTATCCACGGCAAAGGCATTAAGTGAGGAGTCCTCACCGGAGTAATAACGATTCATTAATGTGCGATCGCTATTCCAACCGCCTTGATACACCTGCTCCAGTTGGGTATTGGAGTGGGTGTAGCTGGCATTCTGGCGGAATGACCAGACATCATCGAATTTATGTGAGAATTCAGAACTATAAATTTGCTGCCAGCGCTTAAATACATTGCGGTCACTTTCGCCATCAAAGAAGCCACGACTCAACTTTTGCCCATAGATGCTGCCATCCGCCGGTACTGAGCTGTGGGAACCACCGGAGGGATCTTTTTGCAAATTAGCCCGCAGTAGCAGCGAGGTATTTTCATCCGGTTGCCATAGCAGTGACGGCGCGATCGCATAGCGCTCTTCGCGCTGATGGTCATACATGGTGTCACTGTTGCGAGTAATCCCTGTGAGGCGAAATGCCCAATGCTCAGATATCGCATCGGTATAATCAAAGGCCGCAGATTGTGTATTGTTATTGCCGCCGGTCAGACGGAAATGGCCTTCAGAGGTAAATTGCGGGCGCTTGGATGTCATCATCACCACACCGCCGGGGATGCTCTGACCATATAGCGCCGAAGAGGGGCCTTTGATCACATCAATGCGCTCAAGGAACCAAGGATCCACCTGCAACACATTATAGCTGCCGCCATCACTGAGCAGGCGCAGACCATCGAGGAAAGTATTGTTCACATCCCCGCCGTGAAAACCGCGCAGGGCAATGGTGTCATAGCGGGTCGCGCCACCGGAGAAGTTAGTAAAAACGCCCGGCGTATAATTCAGTGCCTGGTTAACTGTGGCGACATTTTGATCGTCCATCTGCTGGCGGGTAATCACTGAAACCGCCCGTGCCGTCAGAATTAACGGCTGGTCGGTTTTCGTTGCCCCTTTGGTAGTTTTGGCGGTGTAACCCAAGGTGGGTAAATCGGCCGCGTGGCCCGCTTTAGCGGTCACTTCTATCGTATCGTCGGCAACCGACGCTAATGGAATAAATATCGCCAATGAACACAAAACAGCAGAACGCTTGATGATGAAAGCCGAGAGCATCGTTATCTTCCCCAGATAATTAAGCAGATAAAATAGAGGGTTATTAATTAGCTTCCATTGCTATTTCCGCATCGCAAATACCCTTGCTTGCGCGCCACATATCGTGGGGTCCATCAGTGCAGCGGACAATCTATTAAATAGAATCGATAATTACAATGAGAATTATTATCTTTATCATTTGATTTGAGTGCGTAATTATCAGAGTAAGATTATTCAGGAATAGGTGGTGTATGCCACAATGGCCGCCAGACCCTGGGTCTACACTAAATTCTTGGGATAATCGTGGCACTCACTTTCAGGCTAACCGGTTTTATGAAAAAGATTGGGTACGTTGTTTCGCGTCAATACTCTGCGCTGATCTGTCTGCTGCTGGTGCTGGTTTTTACCTCTACAGCCGGAGTAGCCTTTGCCGCCACAGCCGCAGATGCCACATCTGACAGCAGTGAAGAGCCGGCTAAACCGGCGGTGTCGGTGCAGCTAATTAGCTTGCAAAAACAGCTCGATAAACTGAAACAGAGCATCTCTGTCAGCGCCTCCGACAATCAGCTCAGTGTGCTAAATGAAACCGCATTAGCGCTGGTTCGTGATGCCGATATACTGCTCGCCGATCTGAAACCCAAGCGGGAACAACTGCAAGCGCAACTGGATGTGTTAGGCCCGCCCCCAGTTGCCGGTGCATTAGCAGAGACCTCGGTGGTGGCCCAACAGCGGCGGGTACTGAATACTCGGAAAGTCCAGTTAGAGGGGCAGAATGATCAGGCTCAGGCGATTAAAACTAATGCCGAGAACCTGGCCACCCAGATTACCTCGTTACGGCGTACCGCCCTAAAATCACAAATCGCCCTAAATTCCGGCAGCATTCTGGGGGCCAATTTCTGGGCGCCGATTGTCAATCCGAATAGCGATGATGACCAACGCTTAAAAGATTTTATGCAAGAACTTGGCGATGCCTGGAGTGCTGCGTGGGAACCCGAATGGCGGCTTGGTACCTCAATGTACCTGCTGCTGACACTGCTGATCGGCGTATTTGGTTTTAAATCCCTCGATCTCCTGACCGCATGGTTCTGTACCAAATGCCTGCCGCAAGGCCCGCTACGCCGCAGTTTTATGGCGTCAGCTACCACCTTATCGACCGTGCTGATTACGGTGACGATGGCACAATGCATTACGCAGGCCTTTACCCGCACGCCGGATGTATCACAGGTAGTGATGGATTTTTCGCTGGCTTTTGTTCAGTTGATGTTCTTCTCGGCATTAGTCGCGGGTCTGGGGCGAGCATTTTTATCCAACCAGCGCCCCTCATGGCGTTTACCCGCCATTGCCGATGAAGTTGCCGTCTCACTGAAGCTGTTCCCGCCGCTCTTAGCCAGCTGCATCATGATTTTTGGCGCGATTGATCAGATGAATAACATGATCAATATCAGCGTCTCCGGGGCTATTTTTGGCAATGGCATCTCGGCTCTGTTAATGGCACTCACTGCGGCGATTATTCCGTTACGGGCCAATCGGGTGCGCCGTAATCTGATTATCAATGGCGAAAAACCGGAAGCTTACTCCACCTTAGCGGGGCTGATTCATTTCGCCATTGGTATTACGGCTATCGCCATATTATTGTCACTGTTGGTCGGTTATATCGCGCTCGCAAAATTCTTAAGCTACAAACTGGTGTGGAGTTGTCTGGTTCTTGCCTGCTTATATTTATTAGTCCACCTGTTCGTTGATTCAGCGGAAAGCCTCTTTTCCCCCACCAGCAGCGCCGGTAAAGCCATTAAGCAATCACTGAATATTGATGATCGCCATTTAGCGCAAGCCGCGACATTATTATCCGCCACCAGCAAAGTGCTCCTGATATTGCTGGCGATCATCGCCCTGCTCAACGGCACCTTTGGCTCTACCACCCCGATTTCATTGCTGCAAAAAGCCATGGAGTTGTTAAGTGGCGAAGGGTTGGAAAAATTAAATATTGTTCCCACCAACTTACTAAATGCCGCTATTTGTCTGCTTGTCGGGCTATATATCTTAAAAGCGGCACGCCGCTGGCTAAATAATGATTTCCTGCCCAAAACCCAGATGGATAACGGCATAAAAACCTCAGCGGTCACGCTATTCAGTAATATTGGCTACGTGCTGGTGATTCTGCTGACATTATCGGTGCTCGGCATCCAATGGAATAAGTTAGCTTGGATTGTTAGTGCGCTATCGGTAGGTATCGGTTTTGGTTTGCAGGAGATCGTGAAGAACTTTATTTCCGGGATTATTTTGCTGACTGAGCGGCCGGTTAAGGTGGGGGATTTGATCAGTATCAGTGGGGTGGAGGGTGATATTCGCCGTATCAATGTTCGCGCTACTGAAATCCAGCTCAGTGACCGCTCGACGGTTATCGTGCCCAACTCCCAATTGATTTCGCAAAATGTGCGCAATGCCACCATGGCCAATGCCCAAGGGGTGGTGACCATCGCGCTGACCTTCCCGCTGGATTTGGATGTGGAACTGGCACAGGCGTTGCTGATAGAAGCCTATGAAGAGCACGAATCAATACTCACGACACCGGCACCCTCGGTGAAATTTAGCCAATTAAGCCCTGACGGCATTGTGCTCAGTGTGACGGGTCTGGTGCCGAGTCCACGTATGGTGAGTGATACAAAAAGTGCCTTATTATTCAGTATATTAACCCGATTGCGGGCGGCGGGCGTCTCGCTGGCGGTCGCGACCAATAGAGCCGCAGCGACGGCGAACTAGCGGTTAGTAAATGCTATTTCTCCAGTGCTACCGTTAGCAGGGTAACAGCGCAGCATCACCCGATGTTGCGCTGAGCCTCATTGACAAAATCAACCATCAATAAGTTAAGCTCTGTGCACAAGGGCTTTTCTGCATCGTTCTCTTTCACCAGCGCCTGATAGCGTTGCTGACTCTGCTCTTCAAGCAATTTATAAGCGGGTACGCTGATGTCCCAATGGCGGGAAACCGCCAGATTCAGCGCTGTTTTTACCAGCACCTCCTCATCAGGTACTTCCATCCGCTGACAATTTTTCTGTAGATAATGCGCCCCGGCAACCAATGCTGATAATTGTTTGATTTGCTGCTGAGCGGTAGGTCGAATCGTTTTATTCACTGGCTGCTGGCAAGCCACTAATAGTACCAAAGGCAAGAGCCAGGGTAATTTACATATAACAGATAACATTGATTAACTCGTTAGCAATAAAAGTAGGACATTTTAAGTCAAGGGGAAAATTCAATACATTCTTATACCCTTATTAGCGAGGGTGAAACATATCCATTTTTCGGAATACTCCACTCCCTTATTATTAAGGCCACTTTAAAAACCTTAAGATGTCCCGCCTCTTCTATAGATGAACGTTATGGGTTTTAACTGCTCCCATGGTGGAGAAAGTTAGGTTTTCGCCGGGCTCAAACTAAAGACTTTCGGATTACGCCCCAACCATTGCGCAGCTAGCTCATTGATCTGCTGGAGAGTGACCGCCTTCAACTGCGACTCCTCTTGTGCCAACAGCGCAAAGTTGCCGTCATCACTGGCGACCTGTGCCAGCGCATCAGTCCAATAGCTGGCACTGGTACGGCTGGCGTCCTGCTCAATCCACCACGCTTTTTTCGCCTTCTCCAGCTCCGATGGCGTGACGCCCTCAGCGGCGATTTGCTGCAAAACTTTTTGCGCCATCTGCGCCATCTCCTGCGCCCTTTCAGGGGCTGACGTGAAGTTGAGTCGCGCCAGATAGTAAGGCTGCGGCAGTTTTGCCAGCAGTTGTGAGAAGCCCAAAGTATAGATGCCGCTGGCCTGCTCGCGCATGGCATAACGTAGCCGCAAGGTGACGACTTTATCCAACAGCTGCAGCGCCAACTGATTCGGCTGCGACCATTGCGCCTCGGCCGAGAACTGCATACTGACCATGGTTTTCGGGCTGCTCGCCAGCGGATAGTCGTGGCTCATCGCCTGATTCAGCGGCTTGATCGCCAAATCGCGCCAGTGCAAGCGCTGCTCACTGCGTGGCAGGCCGCCCAACCACTTCTCTACCAGCGGCTGAAGGCGTTTCTCATCCAGCGCACCACTAAGTGTCACCGTCATATCCTGCGTGGCAGCAAACAGCTGGCGGTGGCGCTGTTCAAGCCCTGTCACCGTAAAATCACGCCACGGCCCCGTCGCCGTGACCAGCAGCCGTTCGCCATGTTGATAGCCCACCTCAGTGATGCTATCGAGGAAGCGGCGCTCGACCGGCTGTTTCTCTACCCCTAGCGCAAATGACTGTTTTTGCTGCGTAAGTTTATCTGCGGCAAACTGAGGGGCAGTAATTTTTAGGTAGAGCAGTTGCAGCAGCAGCTCCAGCTTGTCAGCCGGTGCCGAGCCGCGCAAACCATGGAACAACATCTCATCATAAGGCGCGATCGCCACCTCGGCTTGCTTGGCTAACTGTGCCAACTGACGCGGGTTGTACTGGCCGTAACCACTCACTTCGGGTAGTCGCATCGCCCAGTTCACTTCGCCGATCTGCTTATCCTCCTCCAGTGAGCGCCCGCCGGGGATGCGCAGTGATAGCTGCACATCATCTTTTAGGCGGTTATTGGCTTTGATAATCACCCGAATGCCATTGCTCAAGCTCCAGAGCTGGGTATCGGGGATCGGCAAGGTCTGGCGCTGCACCACTTTACCGGCAGTCGGCGGCGTCACCGTCAGAGTGACAGGTTTCGGTTTCAGGGTGAATGCCCCCGGCGCACTCTGACGGATACTGCTCCACATCGCCGCCAGCTGCTTTTTATCCACCTGCGATTGATCACTGTCAGGGCCAATCAGCGCCAAACGGGCCGATCCTTTCTCCAGTAATTCAGCCACTTGCGCCTGAACATGTTGTGGGCCAATCGCCTCAAGCCAGCTTTGAGTCATCGCCAATTGCTGCTGTTTGTTGAGCATCGGCAGATCAAATTCAATGGCGGTGGTGAGATTATCCGCCAAATAATCATGCTGATAGCGGCTCTCTCCGGCGGCCTGCTGGCTCAGTTTCGTTAGAATTTGCTGACGCGCCGCCTTCAACTCGGCGTCACTCACCGGCGTGGTCGCCATCCGTTGCAGCTCGGTGAATAGCTGGCGCAGGGTGCCGTTATAGTCGTTGCCTTGTGGTCGGGCAATCATCAGGTGCTGAATGCGGCGGTTATCCAGCAGTGCGCCTTGTTGATTGATGCTCGCTATCGATAACAGATCGTTATCCACCAGCAATGATAACCGCTGGTTAAAAATGGTCAGCCACAGGGTATCAAGCAGGTCGCGCCACTGCCCATTAGCACTGTTTAGCGGGACCGCCAGATCACGTTGGAGCGCGAGTTGAATAATGCGCGTCCCCTGTTCAGCATCAAATACCGTGCTGAGCAGTAAGCCCGATTGTGGGGTAAAACTCTGCCAGTGGGCATCATCGCGCGCGGGCTGTTGAGGGGCGGGCATCGCAAATAACCTGTTGATCTGCTGGCGCAAACTGTCCGCATCAAACCGCCCCACCACCACCAAGGCCATCCGTTGCGGTTGATACCATTGCTGATAATAGTTGACCGCCTCACTGACCGGCGCTTGCCGCACCACATCCAGCAAACCAATAGGATCACGTTCGCCATAGCGGCTGCCGTGATAACGCAAGCGCTCTAGCGCTTGATTGATGCGGAACCCCACCCCCTGACGTAAGCGCCACTCCTCGACAATCACCTGCCGCTCTTTATCAAATGCCGTCGGTTCAAAACTGATACCCTGCGCCCAATCGGCTAAAATCCGCAGCCCCAAGGTGAGCTGTTTTTCATCGGCATTCGGCAGTGACAGCTTATAGGTGGTGGCATTCAGACTGGTGACAGCATTGACATGGCTCCCCAGTGTAATCCCCTGTTTCTCCAGCGATTTAAAGCTGCTGGTGCCGGGGAAGTGTGTCGTGCCTTTGAAGGCCATATGCTCGACAAAATGCGCCAGTCCGCGCTGCTGTTCGCTCTCTTGTAGCGAGCCGCTATTGACCAGCAGGCGCAACTCCACGCCGGGTTGGTCACGCGGCAGCAGGTATAACTGCAAGCCATTGTCCAGCGTGAGGTGCTGGAGATCAGCCCGCATCGGCAGTTTTTGCTCCTGCGTCGATGACGTCTCAGCCGCAGACGCGGGCAGACCCCACGCCAACATCACCCACGCCAACAAGCGGCAAAGGGCGTGGATTCGTACTAATCGGTTAAGCATGCTGTAGCAACTCCTTGAATCGCATCGGATAAATCATCGAGGCGGTATTGATGGTCGGCGACCTCAGCCAGAAAATTTTGGTGGCTCACCAGCAGCACTGCGCTGTCAGGCAGTTGTTGGCGCAGTAAACGCAATAGCTGGCAGGCGCTGGCGGCATCCAGTGCCGAGGTGGTTTCGTCCAGTAAAATCAGCCGTGGTTTATTCAGCAATAAGCGGGCAAACATCAGCCGCTGCTGCTCGCCGCCCGATAAGCGCTGCTGCCAGTCAGTGGAGAGGGCCAACTGGTAGTTCAGTTGCGGCAAACCGACCTGCGCCAGCGCCTGCTGGAGTTGTTCGGTGCTGAAATCACTGCGCTGCGCCGGATAGGCGAGCAGATCGTCCAGCCGCTCATGGGGCAGATAGAGGCGCTGGGGGAGCCAACTCACACTGTCACTGCGCTGAATTCGGCCCTGATAATGGGGCCAGTGGCCGCTCAGGGTGCGCAGCAAGGTGGATTTGCCAATTCCCGAGCGCCCCTGAATCAGGGTCAGGCTGCCCGCGGCGGCAGTGATCCGAATATTGCTCAGTAGCAGCGCACCATCGGCGGTGTGCAGATCCAGTGTGGCCCGCAGTGGTAACTCCCCCTCCGGCGCACTCGCCACCGGGCTGGTCGGTTCGGCATCCAGCAGCACCACAAAGTTGTATAAGCGGGTCACCGTGGCCTGCCACGCGGCAATTTCTCGATAGGAGAAAATAAACCAGCCCAAGGCCCCCGCCACCTGCGCGAAGGATTGGCGGATCTGCATCAATCCGCCCAGCAGCAATTCACCCGCCAGAAACTTCGGCAGCGCAAAGAAAATCGGCGCCAGCGCACTGAGTTGCTGATAGCCGACAGTGAAGAATGAGAGGTTTTTTTCGTAGCGGATCAGTTGATACCAGTTCTCGGCCACAGCGCGGAAATACTGCAACAGCGCCCCGCGCTCATGTTGCTCGCCCCGCTGTCCGGCGATGGCATCACTGGCTTCACGACGGGCAATCAGCCCGCTGCGGTAATCCGCCTCACGCCGCTGACGATCCATATTCAGCTGGCGCAGCGGATAACCAATCCAGTGCGTCAGGCCAATGCCAATCAGGGTGTAGAGGATGCAGACCCAGAACATATAGCCGGGCAACGTGAAACTGTGCTGAGCCAGCGAGAAGCTGATGCTGCCGGAGAGTTGCCATAAGATGGTGGCGAATGAAATCAGGGTGAGCAAGGAGTGCAGGAAAGTGATGAGCAAGCGCAGGCTGGACTCAATCAGCAGTCGGACATCTTCGGCAATGCGCTGGTCGGGGTTATCCGGCACCAGTGCATTGATTTTCAATGCATAATGCTGGCCTTTATGGGACAGCCAGCGCGCCAGAATATGCTCGGTCATGCCCGTCCGCCAGCGCATGATGAGCCGCTGTTTCAGGTAATCCGCAAACACCACCACCAGAATCAGGGCGCTGACCAGCAGGATAAAGTGTTGCAGCAAACGATACAGCGCCTGACTATTCAATTGCTGCAATGCATTGTAAAACTCGCCATTCCACTGGTTAAGTTGCACATTAAACCAAACCGAAGAGAGGCTCAGCGCCAGCACCACCAGCAGCAACAGCCAGGCCAGCAGTGCTGAACGAATGCCCCAAAACGGCCTGGCAAGATAATAGAATTGTCTCAGTGTTTTCATCAATAAATTACTTTCATAAATAAATGGGCTTCATAAATAAACTGCGAGCATGTGTTCCGCATCGTCAGAACAAAAAGTATCGGGCCGCCATCTGGGCAACCCGATGGTTTAGGTCACTGTTTTATCAATAGGTTAGAGGTCGTAACTCAGTTGCAGCCAGAATTGGCGGCCCGGATCATAGGAGTGCAGCACGCGGTCGCCATACACAAAGGTGTCGGCCACATTGCGTTTATTCTGCAGGTTATTCACCTCAACTGAGATCCCGACGCCATAAGCAAAATCGGGCTGCCAGGTCACTTTACTGTCCCAGATAAAGTTGCTGGCAAAGTGCGTTTTCTCATATTTCAGCATCTGCGTGCCGCTGTTGATGTCGGTGTAATACTCATTCTGATAGCGCACCGCCTGACTGCGCGAACTGCGCCATTGCCACAGGTTATAGAAAGTCAGGTTGTACTCTTGCCACTCACTGGTGAGTTCCAGATTGAGTCGCCATGGCGAGTTAAAGTTGGTCGATGGCAGGTCGGCGGCATTGATCACTTTGCCGTCGTACCACACTTTGTCGGAGTCCAACTTGGTGTTCGGATCAAAGAAGGCATAGCCCTGATCTTTCGGGGTATTGCTCTTACTTTGCTGCCAGCTCAGTGAGCCGGTAAAGGCATGAGTGGTCGAGGCCAGCTCCCAAGGTTTGCTGTTGCTGACCGAGAGTGAAACGCTGTCGTTGCTGCTGCGCCCACCATTATCAAAGGTGCGGATACGGGCCTGGGCCGCACTATTGGGATTGCGGTATTTAGTGCGGCTGCGCACTTCGTCGTAACCTTCGCGGTGTACGTACTGCAAGCGCCAGACGCTCTGCATCACCTGCTGCTGAAGGGCGAAGCTCAGCTCATCGTTATAAGGGGTCGATAAGCTGTCGATGCCTTCAAAATCTTTCACCCCGTCCCACTCATTTTCTGCTGGGTCCAGCGAGCAGAAGTAGTAGCAGTGTTCCATGCCCGCATTTTGCGCTTCGTACAACGCGTAGGTCAGCATTGAGCGGCCATAATAGCGGTTGGCCCCGGCTATCAGCACGGTATCGCCAGTGCCAAACAGATCGAGGCTACTGCTTAGGCGCGGTGCGATATTGGTTTTCTGAACAAAATCATCGCGATCCAAACGTACGCCGGGGCGAACCGTCAGACGGCCATACTGCATACTGTCATCCAAAAACAGCGCGTAGTTGATGTAGCCCGCTTCATAGTTACCGGCGCGGAAACGGGTGATGTAACTGGCTTCGGTCAGTGACGCAACATCATCTGCTGACCCACTGAATTTGTAGCGGTAGTAGTCGCGATCACGGGTATAGCGGGCGTCAGTTTTGTTGAACTCAAAGCCAAGATTGGGTGAGTGTTGCAGACCCAATGCGGTGAACTCATTAAAGCGCAGCACCCCTTTCGCCGTGGCGCTGTTCTGGCGGGTGGTCAAATCCCCCTGCCCGCCATTGTTATAAAACTGCGGATTACGCCAATCGGTGACATAATCTTCCAGGGTATAAAAATCTTTCACATCATTGGTGCGTTCGTCAGTCAGTTGCTGATAACCGGCGGTGAAGTCCAGACTGGCGATATCAAAACGGTGCTCCAACTGTAACGTGGTGCTCAAGCCGTTATGGTCATTGTCATAGCCGGAGTTAATCACGCTGCTGGAGAAGAGTGTGCTGGTGTAAGCCGAGTAGTTGGCGGAGAGATGGGCGCTAGTGCGCTCGTTGGCATCCCAGGAGAGCTTGGCAAAATAGTTATCCGACACCCGTTTCTGGCTACGATAGCCCGGCGTCGCGGAGACCACTTCCAGCTCATTATTCGGCCCTAACTGCAAGCCGTCGCCGCCGGAGGTGTAGCTTGGAATATCGGAGAGGCGCTGTGAGGCGGAGAATACGATGCCCATGTTGTCGGTGATGCCAGCTTCAAACCAGCCACCAAAACTTTGCTTATTGTACTTGGGCTGATAGCGCGCAGGGCGGCTGGTGTCGTTTTTCGCACTGTCGAACTGCATATCTGGATCAGTGAAAACCTTGTTCCACGCCGAGCGAGTTTCGCGGTAGTACAGATGCCCGCTGTTCTCGCCACGCCAGCGGCGGCTGGTCACATCCACAGTACCGCCGGTAAAACCGCCATACTCCACTGGAATGTTATTATCGAACACATTCACGCTATCAATCAGACGGCTGTCGATGTACATCCCCTGATCGCCACTGTCGACACGGGTAATGGTTTCGCCGTTGCCGTCGCTGGCGGGATCGATGTCATTATTGAAGCTGACGCCATCCAGTTTGTAGGCGTTTTGATAGCTCGACGAGCCATGAATCGAGATAGCGCCGGGTTTGATTTCGCCCTGCGTCAGACTGGTGTTGCCGCTATTGGAGAATTGAACCGCGGGGTTGGTGCGCAGTAGCTCGGTGATATTGCCGTTACCGGTCGGCCGCTGGCGGATCTCTTCGGAGGTGACCAGCTGCGGGGCTGACATCAGGTTATCCACGGCGGCACGACCACCAGCCTCGCCCATAACCGAGGTGATTGGCAGCACCATGCTGCCCCCATTGACACCTGCCGCCAGCATCGGGCGAATCACATACCCCTTTGCCACTGGCAATCAGCTCCAGCCCACTGCCCGCCAGCAGTTGCTGCAAGGCGGCTTGCGGGCTGTAGTTGCCGCTTACGGCTGGCGCGCGCAGTTGACGCAACTCAGATTCATCAAAGATAACATGCAGTTGGCCCTGTTTAGCCACATTGGCAATGGCATTCGCCAATGGCTGGGCGGCCAGATTGAGCTGCAAATCCGCCGCCTTGACTCCCTGCGTGACCATTAGCGTTGCCAGCGCCAGAGCCGAGAGAACAGCTATCCCAGAATATTTATTCTTATTTTTTATCATCACGCTATTTCTTCCCTAAGAAATGTCAATGCCATGCCAATAAGCACCAGCATCAGGGAAGACGTGATAATGAGAATTATCCTCACCTATAAATTTAATTATTTTTTACTTTTTACTGCTTTTTATTTAAACCGCGTGAAATCAGCACGTTACCTTTAGCGTCATGAATCACATTCACGGCCAATAGCAGCGGTAGTGAGTCGAGGAACTCATCAGGGTGATGCAAATCCAGTGAACCGGATACCGGTAACTGCGCCAAACTGGCGTCAATAAGCTCAATGTTACCCGGCCGATACCGCCGCAATTCAGCGAGCAACTCACCCAAGGGGCGGTTACGGAACAGCAGTTGCCCGCTACGCCACTCACCAATCTCAGCGACCGGTAACTGACTGAGCAACAGGCGTTTTTTCTCTGGCAACAGTTGCGCACGATCACCGGCGTGTAGCATCACTGCCGCCATATTCGGCCTGCCAGTCATGGCGACAATACCTTGTTTGACGGCCACCGCCACTTCTCCCGCCTCAAAACGCACCTCAAATGCAGTACCCACCACCCTTACCTGACTCTCGCCGGCATACACCAAGAAGGGGCGGGTTTTGTTAGCGGCCACTTGCAGGTAGATTTCACCCTGATCCAGCCAGAGCTGGCGGTTCTCTTTCGCGTAGTGAACACGGATTTGTGAATGGCGATTCACATGGACTCGGGTGCCGTCCGACAGCACGATTTCGCGGCTATTATTGGCGGTTTGCAGCTGGATATCATTGGTCAGTAACAGCGGCAGTTGACTCATTGGCAACAGCAGGGCGAACAGGAAAAATAGCCCGGCGGCACAACTGCGCAGGGGCCGCCAACGGCTGGCGTGCTTTTTGGGTTGCGGGGCGCTGGCGGGGCGGGCAATCAATGCGCAATCACCCCACAGCTGCTGCATCTGGCGAAAAGCCTCGGCATGGGAGGGGGAGCTTTGCAGCCAGGTTTCCAGTTGCCTCTGCTCCTCATTGGTTAAGCGCCGCGCCTGGCTGCGGCTGAACCACAGCGCCGCCTGTTCATCGATTTCACGACTATCACTCATCATGTTGCCCACCCCCCTGTTCAGCAACGTGGCGCTTGCAATGCAGTAACGCGCCCGCGATATGTTTTTCAACCATACTGACAGAAATGCCCATTCTCTCCGCCACCTCAATCTGCGATAGGCCATCAAAGCGATGCATCAAAAAAGCCTCGCGACGGCGCGGACTTAGGCTGTTTAGCGCCTCTTCCAATCGGCTCAACCGCTGCTGCTGCTCCAGCACATGCTGCGGATCTGCGCCAGCCGGTGCCATCTCCGGCTCCGGTGACACCTCTTCATGGCTCTGCGCTAACACTCTGCGCTGCTTGCCCGCGGCTCGCCAATGATCAATCAACACGCGGTGGGCAATCTTAAAGAGAAATGCCCGCGAATGCTCCACTGGCGTCTCTTTCGCCCGCTTTAGCCACAACGCAAAAACATCTTGCGACAGATCCGTGGCGTCACTGGCATTATCCAGCCTTTTGCGAAAGAAGCTGACCAACTGACCATAAGTGCTCTGGTAAGCCAGACTCACTTTGTTTGATGGCGGTTTATCCATGAAGGCATCCGTTAGAGAGTACAGCCTCAGATTGTCGGCGTGCGGGCAGTCACGCAAAAACCTGTGGCATCAGGTACATCAATCCAGTGGCTCACATCTTGCTGGTGAAAAAGAGCAATAAAGAAAAAGAGCAATAAAACAGTGAGTAAATATGAGGTGAATACCCAACGGCTTCACACTTCTAAGGCTGGCGGTTATAAGCGAAAACGCCGATCAAATGCAAATGATAATCACAATAACTATCAATATGATTATTGATTTGTATAATCTGTCGCTTATTATCTGCGGGGGAATAAATATCTCTGCGAGTAATTGTAAACACAAATAAGAAATTAAAACGTTATTAATCAATATAATAAACTTAACTCACTCATTACCTGCGGAGTCTGTAATGACATTATTCTGCCTGATGGCAGTCAGCGGCACTCTTATGCCGACAGTAGAAAATAGCCAGAATATTAAAATGGGGTTACCCCTTGGGCGGCCCAAAACACGTTGGAGTATCAGCTTATTACTGGGTATCGGCCTGCATATGCTCGCCGCCGCGTTTATGCTCGGTTGGATCACCAAAATGGCCCCACAGGGGGTGCTGCCCCCCGCAGTGATGATCGAATTGACACTCTATCAGCAGGCAAAATCTCTCCCTCTCGATGTGCCGCTCGGGCAACAGCAAAATATGGCAGCACCGGATGAGGCAGCGCCAGAGAAGCTGCCCGAAGAGTTACCCAAACTAACCGCCGCCCCCAATGGCACCCATGCCATCAAGCCGGAAAAGGTGGTGCCGAAGAGGAAAATAACCCCGGTCAAACCACGGACAGACACGCCGTTGCCAGTTGTAGCTGAAAAAGCCGCGCCGACCACCAGCGCCCCACTGTCGGGTGAGAGCCAGAAAAATGCCGCCACATTCTCCAGTGAAGCCTCCGCCGCCATAAGTGGCAAAGCCTCGTGGCAGAGTGATGTACTGGCGCATCTTGCACGCTATAAGCGATACCCACGCGAGGCATTGCGCTATCGTCTGGAAGGGATTAGCCAGATCCGCTTTGTGGTTGATCACCAAGGAAAAGTGTTAACCGCCGAGCTGTTTTCCAGCTCGGGTGCCAAGATATTGGATCGCGAAGCCATGGTGCTGATTTCACGCGCCCAGCCTCTGCCCATCCCCCCTGTCGAATTATTAAAAAACGGGGTGATTGAGTTGATAGCGCCCATTGCTTATAACGTGAAGCATTGAGCTAACGTGCAACGTTGAGCGCTATACTCCGGTATTCAGCGCTGAATCAAATAGCGAATAGTCGGGCCGTCTTGCTGGATATCCAGCACGGTATAGCCGTAATTTCGCGCATCCAGCGGAATGTTATTGATGGATTGCGGGCAGTCGCTGATCACCTCCAGAATTTCACCCAGTTTCAGTTGTGGCATCGCTTCCAGCGTCGCCACCGCTGGGTAGGGGCAGGGTTCGCCCACCATATCCAAACGGTAATCGGGCACGATAGGTTTATCAGGTGAATGACTCATAGTGACTCCTTGACCGAAACAGAGGTGGCGACGTTTTGTTTGCGGGCATTCTGTTGACGGAAGAAACGTTTTTCCCACCACAGCATGGCGGCGAAAGCGGCGGCGAGCATCAGGTAAGTGAGCAGCAATCCGCCCACCGGGCCGAAGGTTTCCAGCAGGTTCACTTTGTCATAGTGGGTTGCCAGCGCAGGGGCGAAATCGTCCCAATAGTAGGCCAAAAGGGTCGCACCGATAATATTGCCCAGCCCCACCCACCAATAGTGAATCTGCCCTTCCACCGCGCGATACATCCAGCCGGTTTCGCACCCCCCTGCCAATACGATGCCAAAACCAAATAGCAGGCCACCAAGCACCGCATTCGGCCCGGCCCATAAGATCTTCGGTGCCACCCCCAGTTGGACATAACTGAAAATGCCGATGGCGCTCACTGCCATGCCCAAAATAATGGCCTTTGCCATATGGGTGCGGCCAGTGATCCACAGATCGCGAAACGCGGAAGTAAAGCAGATCTGCGCCCGCTCAATCAACAGCCCAAAACCGATGCCGCACAACATGGCAATGCCCAGTTTTGGGTGGCGGAATAACTCAATCAGTGACCAGCTTAGCGCCAGAACAAATACCCCCATGCCGAGGCGAAAACGGCGCGCCGCTCTGGCAGGATGCTGAGTCAGCGGCGAGGCTGCCGTCACTTTTTGTAATTTGACCGGGATACGAAACAGCGGCAACAGGGTGAATTTAGCACCAAAGTAGGAACCGACGGCGGTCGCCAGCGCAAAGAACCAGGCGTGTAGCGAAAACTGTGGAATACCGGTGAAGAAGGCCGCCAGATTGCACCCCATCGCCAAACGCGCACCAAAACCGGCAATAATGCCGCCAATTAGGGCCTGCGCAATGCGAATAGCGTGCTGGGGCTTTCGCAACTTCACGTTGTTGGCCCAGAGCGCGGCGGCGATACACCCAGCAAACATGCCGATGATCATCATGCCATCAATACGATCCAGCGGCGTCCCTGCCAATCCGATAACTTTAAAGTAACCCCACTCTTGTGGATGTGCACCAAACAGCTGCATCAGGTGACCACCCCAGCGCGTGAACTCGCCAGTCACCGCCCAAAAAGTGCCGGTTAAACCAAAGTAATAGGTCGAGAGAACACCCGCGGCAATGACCGCCGGCAATGGTGCCCAAAAGCGCACCAGATATTGAGATTTAAACATCTGCCAGCTCACACTGACACCTCCACAATGGATGTTGTCAGCTGCGATATCAGGTTATGCGCAGCGACGGAATAATAGACCTAAATATAATAAGCCAATTACTTCGTCAATGAAGCATCATCGTGCGGTTATTTGAATGTTAATTAAAAGTTAACTCATTAAGCGCACCATAGTCGTGGTAATGCCGCGCTGATCAGGGGTCATCCTCCTGCTGCGGTTGATACTCCAACGCCAAAGCCATGCGTAGAAGGGCGGCTACCGGCTCAAAAAATTGCTCGGGGATGGTCTCGCCACAGGCCACGCCGTGATGCAGCGCCCGCGCCAGGGCAATATTTTCCACCACCGGGATCCCTTGCTGCTCCGCCAGTTTGATAATCAAGGCCGCTCGTTCACCATGGCCCTTCTCAATCACCACCGGCAGCGGCGCATCCTCAGGGTGATAAAGCAGGCAGACGGCAAAATGGGTGGGGTTACGCACCACCGCCGTGGCGCGCTGGACATTTTTAGCAAAACTGCCACTTTGTACTTCCTGCTGCAACTGGCGGCGCTTCTGCTTAATGTGCGGATCGCCGTCACTCTCTTTATACTCCCGCTTGACCTCCTCGAGAGACATTTTCAGCTGTTTCATGGTGTTGTAGCGCTGAAAAGCATAATCCATCAAAGAGAAAACCATGTAACAAGCAATCAGCGCGCCCAATAGCCAACCCATCAATGTGGCGAATACGGGGATGGCACATTGGCTACCGCAGTAAGCCAGATAACCCAATGAGGCCGCATAGTGCATCAATAAATAGCCAAAAATCAGGGTGAGGACGCCCACTTTCAGCAGTGATTTGGTTAACTCAAACAGACTGCGCAGTGAAAAAAGCTGCTTGGCGTTATTGATGGGATTGATATGTTCGCCTTTAAACTCCACCGCTTTGGTCGCCATCAGCGGCCCGACCTGAGCAAAACCGGAGATAATCGTGATTAAAACCAGTGCGCCACCGAGTATCCCCATAATGTGGAGCAGCACCGCCAGACATTCGCTGCCAATATGGGCCAGCGCCATGGTCAGTGGCTGATGTAACTGCTCGATAGTGTCGCGAATAAGTACCTTGGCCTGTTCCACCAAGGTGTAACCGGTCAGCAGGAAATAGGTGACCAGCACCACCAACTGTAGGCCGGAGGTGATTTCAACACTCTTAATCACCTGCCCTTTTTCTCGCGCCTCTTTCAGGCGCTTTGCCGTCGGCTTTTCGTTCTTCTCGCCGCTCTCACCGCTCATCGGCGGCCTGACTTATCAGTGGGACCAATGTGCTTAATTTCTGCTCGGTGTGGTTAATGCCTACCAAGTAGTGATGTAGCGCGTAAGGGAGGCTAATGAGTAGCAGCAACAGTGCCAGCGCGCTCTTAATCGGCATCGCCAGGAAGAAAACATTCAATTGCTGCGCCGAACGATTGATTAACCCCAAGGATAAATCCGCCAACACCATCACCATCATCGCGGGTAGCGCAAAGCTCAGACACAGCTCATACATCAGTTGCCACTCACTTTGCAGAAATGGCAGCATGGCCGATGAGGGATGAATACCACTGCCTATCGGCAGAGTGTCATAGGAGCCATAGAGCGCGCCCAGCACCAGGTTAAATCCGCCGGAGATCAAAAACAGCACAGTTAATAGCTGGGTAAATAGCACACCAAAAATGGAGGACTCCATGCCCATGCTGGGGTTAAACAGGGTCGACATCGTCGCGCCGCGCAAGGTATCAATCAAAAAGCCCGCCATGTCGATGGCCCAGAAAGGTAAGGCGGCCACAAAGCCAATCATCACCCCAATCAGTAACTCAGTGCAGAACAGCCCAAACCACGCGGTGAAACTCTCGTGAGTCATGAGTGATGGGCTAAAAAAGAGAGGGGTGATAGGCAGGGCGATGGCGAAAATCAAGGCATTGCGCAATAAAGCACTACCCAAGCTGCGGGCGGTAAAGAGTGGCAATATCAGCAACGTGCCATAGGGGCGCATCATGGCCAACCCCAGCGCCCCTAGCCAGTACACGAAATCATGCATATTAGGTTCGCATACTGGTGATTTGTAAAAAAGTCTGCTGGGTATAATTGAGCAGTGTCGACCCCATCCAGTGATAAGTAATCAGTAATGTGGCGGATACCGCCAGCAACTTAATCAAAAACTGTAAGGTCTGATCCTGAATTTGGGTGAGTGCCTGCAACAGACTGACAACTAACCCGACCACGGAGGCCACCACCACCACCGGCATCGACAGCAGGAGCACTATCCATAGCAACTGGGTCGCCAGATGAATAACAATGGCATTGCTCATTGCGACCGCCTCTGGAGGAGAGTCATAAGTAGGACCCCACCAACTGGCCCATCAGTAGCCCCCAACCATTAACGAGTATGAATATCAATAGCTTAAATGGCAGTGAAATGGTGATGGGTGACACCATCATCATGCCCATCGCCAGCAAAATATTGGAGACGATCAGATCGATCGCCACAAACGGCAGGTAGAGCAACAGGCCAATTTTGAAAGCTTCCGTCAGTTGGCTTAGGGTAAAGGCGGGCATTAATATCAGCAGTGAGCTAGGTTTTACGCTATCGCGCAAACGTTCTGGCCACTTGGTTTGGACGATATCGTTAAAGAAAGTGGCTTGCTCAGCATCAGTATTGCGCTGCAAAAAATCGCGGTATGGCCCCAGCGCATGCTTATCAATATGCTCGAGTAACGCGCCGATCTCATTGGGTAGCGGCTCATCCTGAAGGCGGGCATGTACATCTAATCCCACCGGCGCCATGATAAATATGGTCAATACCAGTGCCAGACCGTAAATGGCGATATTGGGGGGACTTGCTGCACCCCCAACGCATTGCGCAGCAATGAAAAGACGATGGATAACTTGAGAAACGACGTCCCCATCACCACCAGCAGGGGCAGCAGTGATAGAAAAAAAAGCAGCAGAATCAATTGAGAGGACGAGTTCAGTAACTCCATAGTCGGTTCCGCAACAGCTGGCCTGTTGAGTTAAAAATGAGTTCCCACAGTATTCTTATTGTCTATCCTCTCAGGAATCAGGTCATAACCTGAAAACACCGCTGTGGCGTCAAGGCCGCAGGGAGTACCCAAAGTCATTGGCGTTACAGCAAGGCAGCAAATGAACAAGTCCCGATGAGCTTACTCCAGTAAGTGATTCGGGCGCGTGAGTGCCGCTAACACCGCTGTGGCGTCAAGGCCGCAGGGAGTACCCAAAGTCATTGGCGTTACAGCAAGGCAGCAAGTGAACAAGTCCCGATGAGCTTACTCCAGTAAGTGATTCGGGCGCGTGAGTGCCGCTAACACCGCTGTGGCGTCAAGGCCGCAGGGAGTACCCAAAGTCATTGGCGTTACAGCAAGGCAGCAAGTGAACAAGTCCCGATGAGCTTACTCCAGTAAGTGATTCGGGCGCGTGAGTGCCGCTAACACCGCTGTGGCGTCAAGGCCGCAGGGAGTACCCAAAGTCATTGGCGTTACAGCAAGGCAGCAAATGAACAAGTCCCGATGAGCTTACTCCAGTAAGTGATTCGGGCGCGTGAGTGCCGCTAACACCGCTGTGGCGTCAAGGCCGCAGGGTAAGGTGCCATTGATCGATCCTAACCACTAAATCCTCACCACACCGCAACAAACTCCCACTCCCGACCGGCTGTCCATTGAGGCGAATATTGACCTCCCCGTAGACGCTGGTCTGGCAATTTAGTGTTTGTCCGACGGCCAGTTGCTTGATCTCCCCTAGCGGCACTGCTATCCGCCCAATTTCCATTACCAGTGTTTGCGGTAAGTGATCGAGCACCAGGGGTTGCGGCTCCTTAGCTAGCGCGGCGGTATCGAGTGCTAGCAAGTGGTCAATATCGTCATTAATCTGCTGAATGGTCATTTGGTTCCCCTCCTCCAGCTTGATATAAATCTGCGGCGAAGCCATTTGCCATAACCAGCAGTTTCCTTGTTCTAACGCGGCGGCGGCGGTAACCCGCACTCCATCACCGGGCCTGAGTTGCTGCAATTGGCTCAGTGATAAGCGGCACCAGCCCACCAGCAAACTGGCCTGCCACTGCATCTCTTGCGCAGGGGCCTGCTCGCCCTGCCAATCAGATAAAGTGTCCGCCAATGCCGTCAGCGGCCAATCAAGCAGCACCGCACTCAGTGGCTCTCCCTCCAGCTCGAACGTCAGTGTCACCACCCATTGGCTTAACAGTGTCATTGGCTGTGGGAGTTGACTGTGGATCACCAGATCCGGCAGGGGGGTCAACAGCGGGTTGAGTGCCCAATTCGCCATGGCAACCACCAGCTCGCTCGCCAAAACCTGTGGATCGTCCGTCGCCAGTGACGAGGCCAGCCAGTTTTGCCAGCAGGGCCGAGAGAGCCAAATACCGCAGGCTTCACCGCTATAGTGCAGCGGCAGATAGACCCCCTCGCCCTCGGTCAGCATCAGGGTGGCCGTCACCCCAGCACTCTGTCGCCCGCGACCAATCACCGCGCTCAGTTGGCGCAACTCAGCCGTCAGACACGCCAGCATCAGTGACCTCCAGCAAGCAGGGGAAACCCAAGGTATGTAGTTGTCGCTGCCAGCGAGCCTGCATCCGTTGTAAACGTGTAATCAGGTCAGGATTGGTGTGGCTGAGCACAATGTTCAGGCCGTGGGTCGCCAGAGTGACACTGACCCGAGCGCCGGAGAGTGGCCCGCTGACAATGCCGTACTCTGCCTGCATCGGGTTGCCGCCCCCCGCCGAGGCAATGGCTTCGGCCATCGTTTGCGAGGATCGCAATCGTGGTGGCAGATAGCGGGCAAACTGCTGCTGTTGCCGCTCACGGCCTAAACCTGGCGGTTCGCCCCTAAAATGGTCCGTGCTGAGCAGTGATAGTGCGCCTTCAATATCGATTCGACTCATGGTTAATTAGCATCCCTAACTTCTCTTGTTCACGTTGATTACGCCGTAACAGCAGCTGTTGTGCTTCAATTGCGGCCAGTTGTTGCTGCCCCAGCGCGACCCACTCGCCAATCTGTTTTTGCCGCTGTCGCTCCGCCTGATACAACTCATGTTGCCGCTCTCGCTGGGCACTAGCTTGCGCGGGCAGTAAGTTGCCGCGCCACTGCGCCAGTTTTTGTAGCTGCTGACATAGCTGCTGGCGTTCGCGGCGACAATCCGCTAATTGCTGTTCCCGCTGCTGATAGGCCTGCCGCAGGTGGGCCAATTGCTGGCGCAATCGCCGCTCTTTGTGTTGCCGCAGCACTAGCAGGCGCTGCAACATCACTAACTGCGGATTTTTTAGCCCAGCGCCTGTGCGAGTTGCGCGAGTGTGCTGCTGAGGCTGACGGCGTCGGGATTGCACGATAGGCGGTTCTCCTGTTGCAAAAAGGCACAGATGGTGGGGTAGCGCGCGAGTGCCTCATCGGCCTGCGGGTCATCTCCGGCCTGATATTCACCTACCCGCACCAGCAGTTCGATCTCCTGATAGCAGGCTTGCATTTGACGCAGTTTTTGCGCCAGTGCCAAATGTTCGTCAGTGACAATTTGCGGCATGATGCGGCTGACACTGGCGGCAATATCAATCGCCGGATAGTGGCCCGCCCCGGCCAGTTTCCGCGAGAGCACAATGTGCCCATCCAATAGCGAGCGCACCTCATCAGCCACCGGCTCATTCATGTCATCCCCCTCCACCAGCACGGTGTAAAACGCGGTAATGCTGCCCTGTGCGCTATTGCCTGCCCGCTCCAAAAGCCGGGGTAACGCGGCAAAAACACTGGGGGGGAAACTGCCCGCGGCCGGTAGCTCTCCCGCCGCCAGACCAATCTCGCGGGCCGCGCGGGCATAGCGCGTTAGCGAATCTGCCATCAGTAGCACTTTTAGCCCGCGATCGCGGAAATATTCGGCGACTCGGGTGGCGGTATAGATACCTTTTAGTCGCTCCAGCGCCGGACGATCAGAGGTCGCCACCACCACTACCGTGCGGGCGCGCGCTTCGGGTGTCAGCACTTGATCCAGAAACTCCCGCACTTCGCGGCCGCGCTCACCAATCAGCGCCAGCACCATCACCTCCGCGCGGCTGCCAGCACAGAGCATGCTCAGCAAGGTGCTTTTCCCGACGCCTGCGGCGGCAAAAATGCCGATCCGCTGCCCTTCACCGCAGCTCAGAAGGCCATCCACCGCGCGGATCCCGGTAGTGAGTATCTGATCTATCGGCTGGCGAGCCAGCGGATCGGGCGGCGCGCTATCTAGCTCACACCAATGCCCGCGCAGTGGCGGGCCGCTATCGATCGGCACCCCCAAGCCATCCAGAATTCGCCCAAGCAAATCAGGCCCGGTACGGATACGATGGCTATGGCCAAGTGGGCGCACCCACTGCCCGCAGCGCAAGCCTGCAGGGGGGGCAAAAGGGGAGAGCAGCGCCGTTTTTTGCTCAATGGCGACCACTTCCGCTAGCATATCCGGCGCTTCGACCTGGCATAGCTCTCCTAACGCCACGCCGGGCAGATGGGCGCGGACCAGAGTCGGGCCGACATCCAGTATTGGCCCGCGATACACCATGCCATCTGGCGGGGAGAGTGCCAGCTGCAACTGTTGTTGTAACTGGGCGCTTAAATTTGCGATATCAGGTAGTTGCAGCAACTCCACCTCCTAGCCTCTCATCAAGCTCATCGCCAATAAGATCAATGGTATCCACCACCCTGATATTCATCTCATCCCCCAGTTCCTGCCAGGAGAGCACCGGCAGCGTGAAAATATCCCGCTCAACAATTTTGCGCAGAAAACGCCGTATATCGATGGAGGTCAGTAGCACCGCATCACTGTTTTCAGCAAAGGCGGCGGCTATTTTGCTGAGAATCAGTCGTGAGTGTTTATTGTCCAGCGCGGAGTAGGTGCCTGCTGAGGTCTGGCGAATCGACTCGCGGATCAGATTCTCTGCCCCCTCCCCCAGCCGCAATACCGGTAACCAGGCGCTGTTTTTACTGAAGCGACCACACACATGGCGGCGCAGGGCGATGCGGACATATTCAGTCAGCATCACGTTGTCCTTCTCTTTCGGCGCCCACGCCACCAGCGCACCGAAAATAGTGCGCAAATCGCGGATCGACACATCCTCTTCCACCAGCCGTTGCAGTATTTCAGCCACTTTTCCCACCGGCATCTGGCGCTGTAACTCTTTGACTAATTCACTGTAGCGCCCCTCCATAGCATCCATCAGATAGCGGGTCTCCTGCACGCCGATAAACTCAGCCGTATGGCGCTCAAGCACCCGCGTCAGGCAGTAAAGGGTGCGCTGATTCCCTTGCGCGTAAGGGATACCCAGGGTGCTGGCGTGACTGCCCTGCTCGGCGGCCAGCCACTCAAAGCTGCCCATTTTCGCCCCCAACTTCTGGCTACGTGTGGCTAATTGACTGGTGGGCTGAACCAATAACAGTTCATCCGAGGGGAGGGTCAGGGTCAAAACCGACTCCTGATAGAGGCGGATCGATAAGGTATTTTCAGCCAATGCCGGATCACGACGGATCATCACCTCCGGCAGCGGTACGCCAAGGTGCTCAAACCAGCGCCAGCGCAAACCGTCAATATCTCGCCCCAGTTGGGGATAGTACAAATTGGGGGCGCAACAGAGTATTAGCGGTACTGCACCGGGGGTCATTTTATCAGTTGGTGCCGCCCCGCTCTCTTCGGCACTATCGGCCCCATGACCGCGCCGGGTGGCGTGATTTTTGCGATAGAGTAAAAATGCGGGGGCCGCCACCAGCAGCGCCAGTGTGATAAAAATCAGGAAGGGAAAACCGGGTAGCAGAGCAAAAACCGTCAGGATGCCCGCAGCTAGCCATAGGGCATCAGGTTGACGCCCCACCTGCACCGCCAAGTCTTTCGCCAAACTCTGCTTATGAGCGCCGGGGACGCGGGTCACAATAATCCCAGCGGTGATCGAGATCAGTAGTGACGGGATTTGGGCGCACAGGCCATCCCCCACGGAGAGCACCGCATAGGTGAGCATCGCCTGTTCCGCCGACATATTATGTTGCAGTACACCAATAGTGATGCCACCAAAGATATTCACCAGAATGACAATGATCCCGGCAATCGCATCTCCTTTGACGAACTTCATCGCCCCGTCCATAGCACCAAACAGGCGGCTCTCTTTTTGTACTCGCTCCCGCAACCGCCCCGCTTCGGCAGAGTCGATCACACCAGCGCGCATATCACCATCAATGCTCATCTGTTTGCCCGGCATACCATCAAGCGAGATATAGTCATTCGGTCCCTGAGAATTACACTTTGAAGTGATTCAGGGTATGCGCTTACTGGTTACGAATATTGAGCGAGAATCACGTGATGATCGCCGCTTTTCTTTCGAGCCAGTAGGTGCTCCACGTTCGCTAACGAATACTCAGGGCATGCAGATAAACTGCTGGCTATATTTCTTTCGAAGAGCGTGGAATGCATACCAATCCCCGATAAAAAGGAGTTGGTGATGACTGTGACTAATCAATTTGCTGCGCACGTTGGTCTGGACTGGGCTGATAAAAAACACGATGTCTGTGTTCAGTTTAAAAACGGTGAACGCGTATTCGATGTGATTGAACATACAGCAGAAGCGCTTGATGCCTGGCTTACTGAGTTACACCAGAAAGTAAAAGGTAGAATCGCAATTGCTCTCGAACTGAAGAAGGGCCCTGTAGTATATGCTCTTCAAAAATATCCCTTTATCACCGTTTTCCCCGTCCACGCTTTGTCCCTGGCTCGTTACCGACAAGCCTTCTCGCCCAGCGGCGCTAAAGATGATCCGCAGGATGCCGAGCTGGCATTAGAGTTAATGCTGCGTTACCCCCAGAAGATAAAAGCTATTGAACCCGACAATGCGGATATTCGCTTACTTCAGCAACTGGTTGAGCAACGTCGTCAGTTGGTTGAAGATAAACGACGCTTTGTGAACCGGATAATCAACACGCTTAAACAGTATTATCCTCAGCCACTGGAGTGGTTCTCACATAGGGGTAGCTTACTGTTGTGTGAGCTGATTATCCGGTGGCCCAGTCTGCAACAACTGAAACGAGCCAGGCGCGACACGATCCGCAACTTTCTGAATGCCAAAGGTGGCCGCGCAATGGCCCTTACCGAGCAACGTGTTGCGAGTATTGATAACGCGATCCCATTGACTACAGACCCGAGTGTTATAGAGGCTAATGCTTTGATGGCAACAGCACTGGCGACACAAATTAAAGTCGTGAGTGAAATCATCAAAACCTATGACGAACGAATCGAAACGCTGTTTGACACATTGCCAGATGCGGGGCTGTTCAAATCACTTCCGGGCATGGGGCCGTGTATGGGCCCACGGATGCTTGCTGCACTTGGTGATAACCGTGACCGGTTTAACAGCGCTGAAGAAATTCAAAACTACGCAGGTATTGCACCGGTGACAGAACGAAGTGGCCAGAAATCCTGGGTTCACTGGCGATGGCAGTGTGCCAAGTTCGTCAGGCAGACCTTTGTTGAATGGGCTGCCAAGACGGTTAACTCATCATACTGGGCCAGACTTTATTATCAGGGACTGCGAGAAAAAGGAAAATCTCACCAATCTGCAATCCGGGCTCTGGCGTTTAAATGGATAAGGATCATTTACCGCTGCTGGAAGACCAGAACCCGCTACGACGAAGCGAAATATTTGCTGGCTCTCGAAGCGCGACACTCGCCCTTACTGAAGCCATAAAAAGCTTGTCGAATGTCTCAGGGCGTGAAGCGGGCGCTGACCTCCGCCACCCGCTCAGAGCCTTTGGTGATCACGATAAACTGAACCACGGTGATGATGGTAAAGATGATCAATCCCACCGCCAGGTTACCGCCGACCACAAACTGACCAAATGCTTCGACGATTTGCCCGGCATCATGCTGTAACAGCACTAAGCGCGTGGTACTGATGGTCAGCGCCAGCCGGTACAGGGTGGTGATCAGTAACAGCGAGGGGAAGACCGAGAATTCGAGCGGGTCGCGCAGATAGATGGAGATCATTAGCAGAATAACCGAGAAGGCCAGATTGATGGCGATCAGCACATCGACCATCACTGTCGGCAGTGGCAGGATCATCATAAAGATCGCCACCAGCAGCATCACCGCCAGAAAGATATCCTGCCGCGCAGTGATCATCATCAAACCGCGCTTCAGTGCGGACACCCTCATGGGCACTCTCCCGGCAGTTGGCGCAACAAGGCACACTGTTGGCGATAGAGTTGATACCAAAATTCGGCCCCCGTCTGTGGGGGCGGCGAGCAACTGACCATGATGCCCGTTTTCAACAAGTAGATGCGCTGTGGCACACCATTAAATCGCTCGAGCCGCCAGCACTGCTGAAGCCGCAGTAGGTCATCACTGTTATAGCGCCGATGTTGTAAGCCGCAACTCAGCAGCAGGGCGGATGCTCGCCACTCAAGAAAAACCACCCGCTGTGCCAACTGCCACTGCATACGAGCGGTAATTACCGAACAGGGCAACTCCGCCATGCGGATAAATAGCTGGAGGTTACGGGTAACAAATAGATCCATCTCCATAACCAGTGCCCCATTGAATCAGATGTCAGTAATTAGCTTAATTTTTTGATAAATAGAGTAATGATAGGATACGAAGCTCGCAGGTTTGCGGCTATCGGGCATTCGCCTGAAGTGTCTAATCAGATCTCCAGCAGTACCGCCAAAATTTGTGCTTGCTGCTCCTCATCATTGAAACACTCGACCGGCATCAGCTTGACCAGCTCATAAAACCGGCGAATAAATCCCCGCTGCAAGTTGGCATCCGGGCCAGTTATTATCGCCACCCGTGGCGCTAGCCAGCTATTAAATAGCCAGGGCTGCCCCACGACGGCCAGCACTTCACTGAGGATGGTATCCCCCGCAACCCCGCAGGCACTCCCCATGCGGCAGCAGTGATCCTCCAACCCAAGAAACATCAACAAGCGGCGTAATTGGTCGAGGGTAGCAGCCAGGCGCTCACCCTGTTTGGGCGGCGGCTGGCTGGCTAAATCAAAGGCCACGGCGCGCATCAAAACGCGGACGCGTTGTTGACGCTGCGGCCAGCGGCTGACTCGCGCGAACCACTCCGCGACCGACACTCCACTCTGATGAATACTCTGCTGAAACAGCTGCTTTAGCGCGCCCAGTGAGCGGCTGCCGGCGCTACCCAACTCCAGCAGACCAAATAGCTCGACCTCCCAGCCCTCACTCTCCAGTAGCGGCCCCAGTAATTGCGATAAACTGCGGCGGCGTAACGGATTGTCTTTGCAATTCGCCAGCAGGGTGGCGAGCAGTAAAATTTGCTGCCCTGCCGATAACCCCCCTTGCTGGAGTTTGCTGACCAGCAAGGCAATATCCAGATCCGGCGGAATGTTCTGCTGCAACAGGGTGTTGGCACTGTCGGATAGCTGAGCTATCAGCTTCACCAGTAACTGTTGACGGCGCTGATTACGCTCCTCGGCCTCAACCGATTTTTGATCTTTCAGCCGCGCCCCCAGACTCAGCCCTATCTCCTCCAGCGTCTCCTCTATGCTCTCACCCAACACCGCCTGGCGGATCTCAAGTAGCTCCTGGCCGGCTAGAGTCATCACCGAGTGAGCGGGGATGACTTCCCCCTGCAAGGTTCCATGTTCCAGCGAGTGCTCAGGAACCGTGGCCGGGGAGATATTATTCGCAGTGATCATGAGTCAGCTCCTGCTGGGGTGGTGGTGCTAGCTGTAGCCAAAGAAAAAGTTGCGCTAAGTGGCGGTGAAGCGAGAAGCTGATTTGCAGCAGAGGTGAGGCTAATTGCGCTTCATCCTCAGCCAGACACTCATCGCCAAGACAAGGTACTCGCCCCCCGAGCGCGACGGTTACTGCCGAAAGATGCTGCGGGTGCACCCGCAAAACCAGGGCATCCTCCTGCGCCAGTGCCTCCACTTGCGCCCCCAGATGCTGAATCAGCATCTGATCCACGGCTTGCTGACCGGCCCACGCGGTGAGCACCGAGGTGATCGCGGTTAAGATCTGCTGGCGAGCCTGAGTCACCAGCGAAGAGGTCAATTGGTCGGCGGTCACTAACCAACGGATATGCTGCGCCAACACATCAGCTTCGATCTGGCTGCGGGTCTGATCAATCAACTGCTCCGCCTGCTGCTCTGCCTGCGCCAACAGTTGCGCTTTCTCAGCGCTGGCTGCCTGTAGTATCTCCGCCGCCTGCCTGTGGGCGTCAGACAACATATCGCGACACTGCGTCATTTTCTGCAACTGCATAGCGGGAATAATCACGCCGGTCGGCAGTGGGTAATCGAACACCTCGACCCTGAGATGAAAAGGATTCACAGCAAACGCTCCAGTCGGGCTAACCAATGTTCAGCCGAGAGCAACAACGCCGCAGGCAATGAGAGCGCACGGGGCTGGGGCGGTAACTGAATAGAGATGGCCCGCCAGACCACTTCGTCATGACGAACCTGATGCGCGAGACGATGCCCAAAGCGCAATGCGACACTGGGCAGTTGCTGCCGGCTTAATCTGGCCGGAAGATGGCCGTGATAGCCCAGCCCCATCAGTTGCTGAATGTTTCTCTCATTCAGCAGCGGCAAAAGCCCCTCGCGGTAGTGGCGCAGGCGCAGATACTCATCACATTGTAAGTGCACCAACCCCAGCGCCAGACAGCGGGATGATAGCTGTTGATGCCCGGCCATTTGGTACTGCTGCTGCTGGCTCAGTGTGGCAGGCAATGGATGTTCAGGAAATTTTCGCTGCCGAATTAGCACGCGATTTAGGGCATTATCCAGCGCGTGACTGCGACCATAGTGGTAATGTTCTGCCTTGACACCCGCTTTTTCCAGCCATAAAGGGTGGGCAAATTTAGCCGGTTGCCAGGCTAACTGGTGTAGATGTCGGATATCAGTCGTGAACGGTAATATCATCGTTTTTTCCTCCATTAGCCACTTATCGGCGCAAATAGCGCACCAAACCGGCTGTCGACAACCCCACCAACAAAATCAGCAACGCACCTAAAACTATCTGCACTATTTCGCCATGACGGAGCAACCATTGCAGCCCCCTCCCCATGCCACTTTGCGCCGGCGGGGTGGCACTAAATCGATAATTAGCGGGCTGCATCACCACGCTAATCTGGGCGTAATCAATACCCGGCACTGCATCGCGGATCAGGTTCTTGATTTGCGGCTGATAAATCAACAAATTGACCTCAGGCGAATACTTGATAAACACTGAGGCGGCATGGGGAACACTGCTTTTTCCGTCGGTTGGTGCGGGCATGGCGATAGTCACATCAGCATGGATCACCCCATCCATATGGCTCAACATGCTCTCCAGTTGCTGCTCTTTCAAATAGACCATTTTGGCCTGCTCCTGGCCGGGTGAGGTCACCAGTTGATTCGAAGGAAACAACTCATCTACCGTGGTGAATTGCTGGCGAGGAAAACCATTTTGCCGCAACAGTTCAACCGCGTTAATAAACTGGTTCTTATCGACACTCAAACTGACCGCCCCCCCTTTATCCGACTGTTTTTCGGCCTTAATTTGGTGCAGCATCAGCAACGCCAGCATCTGATTCGCTTCTCCCTCCGAAAGCCCGCTATACAGCTCCATACCACAACCAGAGAGGGAGACCACAACCAGCCATGTCGCGACCATACGCCGCAGCTGTTTCATTGCATATTGACCAATTTATTGATGTTCTGCCCGACGACTCCGGCTACTTTAGCTGTTAAATCAACCGCTAATGTGGCGTGAGTCCATTGTGACTGCATCACCAGCAATTGATCAGGCGAAAGCATGGGAGTCGTGGGTTCAGCTTGTTGCATCAACTGCGTAAATTTGGCTATTTGTTGGCTATTAGCGGGCGGCTGCAATGAGGTACTCAGTGTGGTCGCAGCCTGAATAGCATCAATTTCCATCCAATAATCTCCTGTTGATCAAAATGTTACGACTCGGCACTGTTGTCAGCACCCGTCACTTATTGCCCGTCGCCATACCTTGTTGCAGCAAAACTAGCATCGCCTGCGCCTCCTCTGACCGGGACGTTGCCAGTAATGCCAGCGCATCATCCTGTTGATGCAGTCCAAATAGCAGCATCGCCTCACAGACTAGGTGCACCGAGGGATCGGGTATTAATTGAGGCAGGACATTCAGGATGTTGCGAGCCTCATCCAGCAAGCTGTGATTCACTCCAGCCAGGGCGGCTTCAACCACTAATTGACGGCAAGCTGCTGAAAGTAAAGTCATATTTTGGCAATGATTCCGCTGGTCATATCTTTAATCCCCTTCATCAAGGCGCTACTAAAATTGATGTAAGACGAATACTGCTGCATAGCAAATTGCATCTTCAACATATGTTCAGGATCAGAAGGGTTGCCCGAGGCCATCTGGCTTTGAAAATCCTGGCCTATCTTATTGATACTCTGCGTCAATTCATTAACTAGCGCGTTTATATCCATCCAATCCCCCTTACTCCATTAGTGAGCGCATATGGGATGGGCACTGCTGAAAACGGCGACGGAAACTATCAGAAAAATGGGCGTGATTGCTAAACCCACACTCCATGGCAATATCTGCCACCCGTAATCGTGTCGAGAGCAGCAGTTCGCAACCTTTTTTCAACCGTTGATCCAGTAACCACTGTTTGGCTGACATCCCGAACTTCTCGTAGAACAGAAAATTCAATTTACGGGTCGAAATCCCCAATTCATCGGCATAACGTGAAACTGTCCATGGGTTGAGGCGATTCTTCTCAAAGAACTCCAATAATTCGTTATTTGTCCCTACGATTGACTCTAATAATCGGGAGAAATAGACGGAATCCAAGCCTAAACAGTAAAGGTAAATAAACCTTAATGCGGTGGTGCGTTGGATATTAAGTAATTTCTCAGTCGCCCCAATAATATCGTGACTTACTGGCAATATTTTGTGGTGATCAGATATCTTACTGGGCAAACGGAACTTATTCGACGACACCATCTGGCTCGCGAGATCTTGATATATGGGTAAAAGATCAATGGAGTGACACAATATTGAGATAGAAGCACTTTGCGAAAAAGCAGATACCGTTGCCTGCTCATCAGCAACAACCAGATTTCCTGCAGATACAGTGTGGCACTCACCTTCATGGCGTAATATTCCCTCTTGCCTAAATAGAATGAATTGTATTGTTTTCATTATATTCCTTAGGATGTTGCTAGCCTTAAGATAAGATTGACAGATATTGAATTAATAGGTATCCGGTTTAGACCTTAACTCTTAACAAGCCCATTGCTACTGATTATTTTAGATAAAATAATTAACTTTACTATCCAGCGATAATAGTTAACTTCCCCTCCAATAAAGCTATTTGACGAACGACTTCCTTTTCATTCTCAATTAGCTTATCTAAGGCATTTTCTATTTCATCATTATTATGTTCAATCCATGTGCTAAGTACTCCCGTAGCGGCCGTACTCAGCATAGATGACAATATGGGGGCATAATTCCTGGCGAGTAAACATACGTTACTATTAATCATCGGATGGATAACAAAACCGACGACACCTAACGCAACAAATAATCCCGTTTTAATCAAATACGAAGTGAGGCGGGCAATTTTTTTTGCATTTTCGGGCGATACCTGGGCATTTTTAGCTAAAATAAAAACGACCTGTTGTAGTGCGTCATTACCCATTGTCAGTTCCGGTTTACCTTTGCTGGCGCAATCCCAGTTATGATAAGCACAGGCTAAATTTGCAAGCGATGACACAAGATTCAGCCCTACCAGGACCAATATAGGGGCGGTGGCCCCCCCACTACAAACCGTCATCCCGACACTGACAGTAAAAGCAATTAAGGAAACAGCCATCTCAATGACATTGATAAAAAATTGTTTTTTGGCCAGCTTAACTCTGGCACAGCATAATTCAGCTGAATCCTTTTCCTGAAGATCAATAAGATGATTAATTTCTATTTTTGATTCATTGGCAATTTCAAATTTATCGGGAGAGGAGAGAGTTGGCTTGGTACTATTATTTATATCCACCCTCTCTTCTGTTATTGTAGGTGGGGTAATACCTGATTTAGCGGGAAGACAAGGCTCCAAGCTCATATTTTGCTCCTTTAATATTAACCATAACGACTGAGAGTCTGCTTTATATTCTATTCAATAGTCGTAAAGCTTTTTCAGCGGTGGGAGCGTATTCCGGATTCAGATAACTCATTTCAATGGCAGTTTGTAGCGCTTCTCTGGCATCCGCCCCCTTTCCCAGGGCCTGCAAACAGATCGCCATCTGGTAAACAGGATCAGGATCCTCCGCCACCAATAGCAATGCACAAGCATAGGCGCTCAGTGCCAGTACATACTCCTGCTGCATTTGCAGTGCTCCCGCTAATGCCAGATGGAATCGTGGCTCTAACGGGCAGTGTAATGTAAGCCAGGAAAAATCTTCGATCGCCGCGATATAGTCATCCGCGAGCCAGGCCTGATAACCGCGCGTATATATCGCCCGCACCTCCGGTTGGCTAACGGGCTGTTGAGTCTCCATCATGTTTGGGTTAATAATACCTTGTTCTTTCAGCACACTATTTATTTGGCTACAGATAGCTTGTAAATCGCCAATACTGGCATCACCCATTTGACCTCCCATACTCTATTTCCTACTGCTGACATCAAATAGTAACCAATCATTACCCACGATGTTTTTACTGAATGCACCTTTCGCCCTTAAAACCTTAATTAACCGATGTCGGATGAGTTGCAGTGTTGGATTGGCGATATTATCAATCACCAACATTCTGATAATTGAAATTTCAGCGGTACATTTACCTAAACAATATAAGAAATTAAAGAGTTTTAAAAAATCACCGGGCAATTCATCTTTATTTATAACCTCCAGATAACAAATAATAAGCTCGCTATACTCAATACGATAAACCACTCGATAACCATAAAGAGAAAACTCACTGCCTATCTTGATACCGCTATTTTCAAAGTAGGCAGTTTTAACCTCACAACCTTTATCGCGTAACGCGCGAGTAATAGCATCCATACATTATAACTTCATCGCCATGGCGATTTGATTAATGATATTGGTGATATCTTTACTGAACTCCTTCGAACTTTGTCGACTTTCACTCAGACTGTTTTGTAATTCACTGATGCTTTTGGCATAAGATTGTGAGTTACTGTTTTGTAGATCACCGGTCATGCGGGATATTTCGGCATCACGAGCTAAATTGCCCTCTGTAATTTTACAGCCGCCAGCACTTATCCCCCCCAAACCAGAACCGATGTGGCTAGTCAATTCACCGCACTTAACACTCGCGGCTCCACCGCCAAAACTGAAAATACCAGAAACTATATTACCAGCCCCACTGAATGTAGATGCGGCACACGAATCATCAATGGCTTCGCGCTTCTGACTCATTGAATTCACTTGCAGATCCCAACCTAACTCTTGCTGTTTTTGGTTATAGGCATTCAGTAAATCCCGCATTTTTTTAAACAATTCGAACATTTTAAAAATAACATCAGATAAGGAGGTGAGAACATCATCAATATTGCTCTCACGAAAACTCTTCCCATCAACCGATGGCATATTTTGCTCAAGTGATTTTATTTCATGACTGACTGAAATCCCCATCACTACCTCCATTAGATCAATGAACTGGCAATTTTTGTTTGTAACATCCCGTTCTGATGAATGTTATCGTTTAACTGACTCACTGTTTCTTGTGCATCATGAGAAATATCTTTTAACTGTGTCGTTTGTCGCTGCTTATTTTTTTCTACCCAATCATCCATAAATTGGGTGAACTCCTGATTAAGCAGTAACCGTTCAATCTCTTTTTGCAGATCTGCTTTTTGAATAGACAACTGCCCACTATTTATTTGATTGACGCCTTGAGTACATTTTTGAAGAATCAGTAATGGTGAAGTCGTGACATCTTTTATTATTTGTTTGACCATTTCTTTCATAATAGCTTTGGTACATTGCTGTTCAAACTCTTCTGCCGTCAGTATGATACCCTTCTTGATCACCCGCTCCACCAATGCTTTGGTGGCATCCCCCACCAACTTTTCTACACCTGCGTGAGTAAATGATTTGGTGATATTGCGCACCAGAGTCATTTCCGTTTCGATAGCCTGTTTCGCCGCAGCTGAAGCCATGTCACCGGCCTCAGCCATCTCAACCCCCCCGCCTGCATGGCCACTTCAGTGCTAACTTGCTTGCTGACATCCTTAGCAAACTGTTCGACCAACTGCTCAACCTCTTCGCCAACACCTCGCTTAATCGCATCGAGTAGCACTTCACTGCTACCCGCTTTCAGCACATCGCCAGTGCCTTTGGTGACTACGCGGGCTGCATTGATAGCGCGACCAGCTTGAAGCAGATCAATTGCCATCGCAAAACATTCACAACCTAGCTGTATTTTTCCTGCAACATCAATTACTTCCTGGCATTTCTCTTTCGATGCCCCTAATAGCATCGCTGTTTCCGCCGCCGCTTTGACCAAACCGGCGGTGCCCGCCGCCAGATAGGCAGCACCAGAGGCCAATGCCACCGGATTACCGGTTAACACCCCTTCGGCAACCTTGATTGCGCCATAAATCACCTCAACTGCGCCAACAATCCAATCGCATACTGCATTGAAAATTCCGGCTTTTTTGGCTTTATCGGCCTGTTCGACAGCTTTATCAATCTGTTGTTGATAGTCGGCAACACGTTTATCACGCAGAAAAGTTTGCACATCTGCGGCGTGTTCCATCTGTTTGCCAATTGATTTACACAAATCGGAAAAAACGCCCAGATTCAAATTGCCCGCCATCGCAACAATCAGCTGCATATCGGTGCTCGCGAGTCGATCGAGGTATAATCGGTTCTCCCCCTCTTTTTTTGTAGCGGATTGTGGCAAAGCAACTAGTAAACGATCCAATGCGGCCTGGGCTTTTTGTTGCGTCACTTTGGCTGAGGTTATATTCGTCTCCATTGATGGCGGCAGCCCCGCGATTGCTCGCCAATCGGGCATAGTAGCCGGTGATATAGGTGTAGTTTTCCCTGTTATTGCTATGGCCCCATCAACCGTCGGAGCTGTTTTTAATGAAATAGGGTTAGTCATGTCGCACCTCCAGTAATAAAGCGGCCAGGCCTCGTTCAGCTTGTTGCTTTATATGCGCCAACTTTGGGTTGGTATGGCACCAATTTAATGCTGCTCGGAAAGCTTTTTCAGCATAAGCGGCATTACCACAGGCTAAATAGCACTCTCCTGCCGAGCAAGATGGGCGTGGATTATCTATCTGTATCTGTCCTGCACGGCTGAAACAATAAATTGCCTGATAAAAATCAGCGGTTTGTTGATAGCACAAACCTAATGTCATCCAATAAGCGAAATTCCAATGGTCAAACCGGACCAGCAAATTTAATAATCGCTTGGCACTGTCGAACTCCCCTCCCTGACAAAGCTGTACGGTATATTCATAGAGCAGCGCCAGATCTTGTGGGTCCATATTAGCCAGCATATGCAGCGAACCTCCACGCCGCATAAAATTAAGCACTGCATCACTTGGTTGAATATTCATTTCACACCGTCCTTAAGACTATTATCCCTATAACGGCACTCCTAATTAGCAGAAACTGCGGGCAATAGTCATCAGTAAATCTTTTAAGCCTGCTTGCAATGTGCTGATGTTATTAGCGCAAACGTTATAACTCTGCATCAATTTCTGTAATTGCAACTGATCTTGAGTCATGGTGTCGGTCGCACTGGTCTTCTCGTTATCTAATGCCGCTTTCACTGCCGCTAATTGCCCTTTATCCAATGATGGGCCATTCTTATTTAAATAATCATCGATACTCACACCACCAATTTTGATGCCATTTTCTCGCATAAATTTAATAACTGAATCAGGTAGTGGCTCTCGGGTTTTATCATCACCTTTCGAGGCTTTAGCAATCACTTCATCGACCTGATTAGCATTATCTTGTACGTCACGGGCATATTTTGAGCGGGCCTGCATCCCTTTAAAATCAGTCGAGGCAAGGTTACGAAGTACATCAAGAAATGAGTAGAGGACGTTAAAAGCCAGACTAAAAATATCGTCAGAATCATCATTACTGGCATAAGGAGAGGAGCTTTTTATGACGTCATCACCAGATGACTTGGCCGCATGAGTTGAAAGATATTTTGGGATAGATATTTGATTGATAGTTGACATATATACTCTCCAATCTTCAAAAAATAAATAGCAGAGGAGGGGATTATTAACTACAGGTTTTCACTTGAGTTGATATTTTTAAGTTGTGTCTCCAGCTGCTTAAATTGTATTGCCATTTGTGAAATACAGCCCGCCATTTTTGTTTTTTCCTGCGCCAATCCATTCGGAAAGGCAGCATCTAGGCGGTATAATATTTCCCGTGCGCTAATATCATTATTAGCCCGCTCTTTTAATAGCTCAATTTGCTGTTGGTAGTCTTTGAGTTTACCAAAATCAGAATATAACTTATTATATCTTCCTTGAAGATCAATTAGCATATACTGAATAGGATCATTTTCATTCATAGAACACTCCTTTATATATACATTAAGCCATGTATTTATTCTGGACTATCCATTTCCGTCTGTCTTTTAGATTTACATTATTTTTTTAAAAAACAATCATGGAAAAGAAATTTAATTATTATAACGAATAGACAATGTATCAATGATGATTTCAGCACTATCCAGCGCCAATTTTACGTTATTAAGATATTTATAGTTATCCGGTGTTTGCTGTAGAGATAATTGATAGTCAATAATTAACTTTTCTTTTCTCAATAATTCTTTCTTTTGCTGAATATTTTTGGAGTGAGACTTAATATCATCTTCCAACTCAGTAATATGTTGCATTCGCTTACTCCCCTATTCTTAAAAACCCATTGGTATGTGGATTAATTGGTTAGCTTTTAACAGTGATATACCCTGCTCGCCGATAAAAATCACTTTATAACCATTTGCCAGCATCGTTCCTTGTTGCAAACGCAAGCCATTCGCCAGTTGCACAAAACCTGAATGGCGGTTTCCGCCATAACTGACAATCCCGGCAGGGAGTAGCTGCTCAGTTTGATCTGAAATGGGGATATTCTGATATCTCACCGCAAGGTAATCCGGTTGCTGCTGGGCCAGGGTTTCCAGCATATTCATCAATTGCTGCTGTTGATCAGGTGACAATACACCACTGATGATCACCTCGTTATTACTTTGTCTCATGCTGAGATAACCTAACAGCCCCAGCTTCTTTAAGCGCTCAACTAATAGCGAAATTTGTCCATCGTGAGTATTAACAACTTTCCAGCGCTTTAATCCTGCGACACTAGCCAACGCTTTCTGGACATCTAGCCATTGCGCCCCCATTTCAATCGAGCCATGGAGAATAATATCCCCAGATTTTTCGCCTATTTTAACCTCAACATCTTGGTAGCCGTACTGATGCAATACATCGTTGATACTGGTGATTAAGTGGTCATCACAAACTAACTGATTCTGAAAAACAATATGATTTAACACCAAGAAGTTCTGCAAATTAATAATCGCGGAAGAGGATGTACAGTGACCACTCAGCATCACGCTACCATCTGAGAGCCAACTTCCTTTTACACCCTGTAAAGCCGGTTTTTTTAACTGTTCAGAGAGTTGGGTCGGCATATCTGGGGTAAAATAAGCTTGCAGTTCTTTAGGTTGCTGCATAACCCAAAAGATCAATATGAGTAGCAGTGACAATAGGATTAATGTCACTACCGATAACCACAGCAATAAGTGCGCTCCAGCCCGAGGAGTAATTTTAACGCCACTTAAAACGTCATTTTCCTCGCCGAGGACCAATATCAATCCGGAGGTTTCGATCGCCTGTTTTAGCGGGAGTGCTTGCTGCAAATTATGTCGGAAACCATTAACCCACACCTCGCCAGCGACCTGCATCATTATTTGGTGTTCGCTGATGACCAACGTCAATATTTCTCCCTGCGGTAGGGGCAATAGCACATCACAGCCCTGCTCACCCAGTGTAAATTTCCCCTCAGGGAGTCTCAGTTCACGCCCTTTAAGTTCACCATTTAATAGACGGAGTTTATAGCTTACGGTCATATAACTCCCCCGTATTAACTGGCACCGCTTTAATCAAAAATAACCTAACAACGCTGTGAGATTGCTTATCCGTACTGCGGAATAATCCGCCTAATAACGGGATATCACCCAACAAAGGGATCTTATTTTGCGATTCAATTTGCTTGTCTTGAATAAAGCCACCCAAGAGTAAACTTTGCCCGACACGTAACGTGGCCTGGGTCGAGATATCTGAGTTTTGTATTTCTGGTAACGGCTCGCTATTGCTGATCGGTGCCTGTTGTTGCCCATCCTGAATATTCAGATTGAGCAGCACCTCTTTTTCACCGTCCGCATCAATCATTCTCGGCGTGACCCGCAATAGTGATCCTGATGTAATTGATTCAAGTTTGGCGACTTTGTCACCTTGTAGCTTGGTATAAAAGGTGACATTTTTATCTAAAACCGCTTGAATATTATTCAGGGTCACCACCGAAGGCTGTGATAAAACTCTGGCACGGGAGTTTTTTTGTAAGGCATTCAGGCGCACCATAAAGTTACTAGTATCACCAATAACAGTAGAGAATCCATCAGCACTATTTTTGCCCGTGCCACTACTCCCCGATCCACTATTAAATGAAATTCCTGCCCCGCCAATAGACGTAGACGCTGACCAGTCAATACCCAGTTGGCTGATATCCCCGGCATCAACATCAATAATGGTCACCGAGATCTCTATTTGAATTGGGCGCTGATCCAACTGTGCAATTAAGCTGCGGTAGATCGGCATATTGACCTGACGATCTCGAACAATAATGGAATTTTGCCGAGGATCTGCTGAGAAGAGTGGGGTGCTGATCGGCGAATTTGTTTGTCCTTTTCCACCCACCAGCGGCAAATTATTGGCCATCGTCATTTCCCGTAACACACTGACCAAGCCCGGTAATTTAACTTGTTGATCACGATACTGATAACTTGAGTCCGCCGCAGAGGCATATTTTAGTTGGAAGACGGACACCGTTTCTTTATTTTCATTTTGACTGCGAATTTGTGCAGAAAGCATTCTGCTCAATGTGGTCACGCGCTCAATACAGATAGGAACCCCCGTCACTTCAATGGCACCAAGGCGAGAAACCGCTTTGACAACACAATTTTTAGCCGCCGGAACACCACTACTTTGTAGATATTTTATCAGCGTGCTGGTCGATAACCCATCGGGCGATATAAATTCCCGTCGAATGGACTGGGCTTTGTAAAAATAGAGAATGTCTCCGTCGTAGTACCAGGTAATGTTATACAACCCGGCTAGCTCAGACAGTATCTCCGCTGGAGTTTTATCACGGATTTTCCCACTAAAGTGTTCACTTATTTCCGGGCTAACCACTACCGGAATACCATAATTTATCCCTAAATCTTTTAGTAGGTCAGAAACGGCAATACTCCGGCTATAAATAAAGAAAGACTCACCTTGCCAAGGGATCTCTTGCCCCTGGGCCAGTGACGCGAACAAAAGTAATATTGAACCTGCCACTCTTTTCATAAATTCACCCTCATATTTTTCTTATCGGTTTCAATGAAACATCTGTTTTGGGTGAGTTAACTTTGGTAACCAAAGAGTTAAGATGCTGAATAATTGAATGTATTTGTTCTAACTTTATCGATAGCGCCTGATGTTTCTCATCAAGGGTGCCGCGTTCATCGGCAGTATATCGGCCCCATAGCCACCAATAACCATCACTAAGCTGCAAGGCAAAGTCTTGCAGCTCCTCAAGAGATACCAACATAAGGGTGATATATCGAATAGTCGCATCAGATATCATTTTTCTGTCTATAAAAAAAACACCAATACAAATTGAGTGCTTATAATCCATTGCCTTAAATGGAATGCCTCTTAAGGTAAAGTGAATAATATTAATATCTGATAAGTTGATATCATTAATTAAAGGCTGCACTTTAAAAATTTCCAGCATCGACAATAACTCCTGCATTACTACAGTTCTATTATCCGCTGTATATCACTATTCGCCACAAGGCGAAAACCTGAATTTCATTTTTATAATTAAATGAATCCATAACGAGGAATGATGAATTCAGTGTAATTCTTGATATCAAATTTTGACTGTGGCGTACTAAAAAAAACAGTTAGGTGACTTTATGGGCAATACATCATCATGGACAATTCATCATCACTCGTCACTCGATTGACACTCATACTGGGCATCACATTAATGGCCATTTGGTTAATCTCGATTTCGGCTACGGCATTTTTTTCATATGAGGATACACGTCAACGACTGGTGAATGAATTAACACATATGGCGTCATTACGTGCAGATTTAAGCAATTACCAATTTGAAGGGGCTGAACGTGATGCCGCATCGTTAATCAACCACCAGATAAGCTATCAGTCGATCTGGCGGCTCCCGATTCCCCACTTAGAGAGTGATACAGATAACAGCGTCCCTTTTAGCTCAGGGAACTGTAGTGTTATCCAATCCAGGCATAATTACCCCATCACTCAAGCTTACGGCAATTCCGGTCAAACCTATTATCTCGACAGTTTTACCATTAATAGCAAAAATGGAATCACCCTATTCCGACCACAATCTGTATCCATTAATTATTTGAGTCAGCGACGGAAGGAGTTGCTTCTACTGCCAATATTCCCGAGTCACGACAATATTTTCTGGGGTATGCCGACTTATTCTGCGCAAAATGGCTGGCATGTTTCTGTGGCCGCATGTGATCAAAAAGGCTCATTAGCCGGTTTTTCATTAAAACTAAATGAATTATTCACTGATAATCAACCAATAGGACAACGGGACATTAATATATGGCTGGATAAAAATGGCGAGTTATTACCAATATCCCAACAGAATATACCGTTAAGTCAATTACATGACATTGTTCGCCAGCTAAAAAATATTCAGTTACATGATGGCTGGCAGCAGACGTCAGATTATTTAGTCTTGAGAACGCAGTTAAAAGGCCCTGGTTGGCAACAATTAGTGATATATCCCAGAGTCGGTTTTGCCTGGGAAGCGGCCAAGCCCGCCTTACATCAACTGCCCTTTGCCTTCGCTATTTTGCTGTTACTCACGCTAGTGCTTTCATTATTGCTGCGTTATTACCTGGCAATTCCCCTCTGGAACTTCGTTAATATTATGGCGGCCACGGGCCCAAAAACTATGGAGCCGCGTTTGCCCGTTAAGCGCATGGATGAGTTAGGACAAATTGCCTGTGCTTACAATCACTTACTAGATGCACTGAATGAGCAATACGACACACTGGAAATGAAAGTCAAGAAACGCACCCTGGCGCTGGCAAAATCAAAGCAGGCTGCCGAGCAAGCTAACCGCCGCAAGCGCATGCATCTGACCACTATTAGTCATGAAATTCGCACCCCCCTAAATGGGGCTTTAGGCGCGGTTGAATTATTGCAAAATACGACTCTAACCACTGAACAATATCAGTTGGCGGAGACAGCTCGCCAGTGTTCACAATCGCTATTGGCAATAATCAATAATCTCTTGGATTTCTCTCGCATTGAGTCGGGTCAAATGACGTTATCTCAGGAGAAAACGGCGCTATTACCTCTATTAGATCAGGCCATGCTGGCGGTTCATAGCCAAGTATTGAGTCAATCAGTGATTCTCTCTACTTATGTCAGCTCAGACGTCCCTCTATCACTTGAATTAGACAGCCAACGATTAAAACAGATTCTGATTAATTTATTGGGCAATGCCATTAAATTTACTCAACAGGGTCATATTAGTCTTAATATCGAACGTCAAGACAAACATCTCTGTTTCACTGTTGAAGATACTGGCTGTGGCATTGATATACAGCATCAGCAGGCGATATTCAGCCCCTTTGTCCAAACGTGTGACCATCGGCATGGCACTGGTTTAGGGCTAACAATTGCAGATAATCTGGCAAGAATGATGGGGGGGGAAATTACGCTGTTCAGTCAATTAGGTCAGGGTAGCCGTTTCACATTAAGTTTGCCGTATCAGGGGATAACCCCAGCCAAGCCTTTTAAAGGCGAATTATGCGCACCGTCGTCATTACACCCGCAATTATCTGCCTGGGGTATTACCTGCTTACCAGAAAATAATGAGTCTTTACTCTCGCCGTCGGGGCCATTTACTGATAAAGAGCTGAACTATCTACCAGGCCGCTTATATACCAAAGTAGAAAAGTACCTGAGCGACCAGAATTCTCCCGAATTATCTGTGCATGAGATACAGCAAAAACTTCCACTGCAACCTTGGCATATGTCTATATTGCTGGTCGATGATGCAGAAACGAATCGTGATATTACCGGTATGATGCTCCGGCAGTTGGGGCACCAAGTCACATTGGCCGAGAGTGGTGAGGTGGCACTGCATCTTGGTCAAACTCAACGTTTTGATCTGGTATTAATGGATATTCGTATGCCGGGTATGGATGGACTGACAACCACCCGCTGTTGGCGTGAGGATATAATTAATCGTGATAATCGCTGCATGATAACGGCACTGAGTGCCAATACTAACCCTGACGAAAAAATAAAGGCCTATCAAGCGGGGATGAACCACTATCTCTCTAAACCGATCACTATTTGCCAATTGGCAGAAGTGCTCGATCTGGCAGCACAATTTCAACTTGAGCGCGATATCACTCTCTCCCCACACATCTCAATCCCCAGACCGTTATTAAATGTGGATGATAACTTGCTTCGTCTGAAATTATCTCAGTCGCTAAAAGTGCTGGTGCAGCAGGCAAGCGAATCTCTCACTCATATTCCCAGCTTATCGCACATCATCCACACGCTAAAAGGCTGCGCCGGTCAAGCGGGGCTTATTGAATTACAAAATGCAGCCATTCAACTGGAAATAGCCATTGAAGCCAAGGAGACCATTACACAGCAAGATCTCACTCGCCTGGACGAGATAATTCATTCGTTATTAGCTTAGGAGTTCCTACGACTCCATTTCAATCATCAGGTAAAAGGAAGGACTTTATGAAAACGAAATTACTGATCGTCGACGATCATGAACTGATTATTAATGGGATTAAAAATATGCTCGCGGCTTATCCGCGCTATCATATTGTCGGTCAGGCGGAAAATGGGCTAGACGTCTATAATTTATGTCGTCAGGCTGAGCCAGATATGGCAATTATTGATTTAGGTCTACCCGGTATGGATGGTCTTGATGTAATTATTCAGCTTCTTCGCCGCTGGCCAACCATGAAGATTTTGGCACTAACAGCACGTCATGAGGAGCATTACGCCAGCAGAACATTAAGCAGTGGAGCGCTAGGTTATGTTTTAAAGAAAAGCTCGCAGCAGATTCTAATGGCTGCGATTCAAACAGTGTCAGCGGGGAAGCGCTATATTGATCCTGCGCTAAATAGCGAGTTGGTGAGTAAACTGTCGCAAGATACCGAGAACAACCAACCCATTCTCACGCCACGAGAACGGCAAATTCTAAAACTAATTACCGAAGGTGCCTGTAATCGTATTATTGCGGACCGACTTTCGATCAGCCAAAAAACAGTTGAGACTCATCGGCTTAATATGATGAAAAAACTGGATGTGCACAAAGTAGCCGAGCTTATTCATTGGTCATATCGTTTAGGATTAAATGTATAATTACGGCAACTTAACGAGTGCAATATAGATGGCAAAAAACAATTACCCCCTATCAGCATTACTCTGGTAGGGGGGGTCGTTGCCGAGCAGCATCGTGCGAAACTTAATGAACCAATGATTCGTTAACTGATGCACGCCTGATATTAACCTTGGCTAACAGGTGTCTGCTTCGGTGCAAATAGCGCTTTTTCATATGCCTTGGCTTTCTTATGGTCAAACTGGTGTTCCCACTTGGCAATAACCAGTACCGCTAACGCATTACCCACCACGTTCAGCGCCGTTCGAGCCATATCCAAAATACGGTCCACACCGGCAATAAAGGCCAAACCTTCCAATGGGATCCCCACGCTGCCTAATGTTGCCAGTAAGACAACAAAAGATACGCCAGGGACACCGGCAATGCCTTTTGACGTCACCATTAAGGTCAGTACCAAAATAATTTCTTGCCCGATGGAGAGTTCAATACCATATAACTGGGCAATAAAGATGGCGGCAATACTTTGGTATAGCGTAGAACCATCGAGGTTAAATGAATAACCTGTCGGCACCACAAAACTGGTGATGGATTTAGGTGCGCCATAGGCTTCCATTTTCTCAATAATTCGCGGCAACACGGTTTCAGAGCTGGCGGTAGAATAGGCTAGAATCAGCTCATCTTTAAGAATGCGAATTAAGATCCAAATACGCAATTTACACAATCTTGCCACGGTGCCCAGTACCACTAAAGCAAAGAAGAGAATAGCGGCGTAAACCAGAATAACCAACTTGGCGAGAGGAATGAGTGAGGCAAAACCAAAATTGGCTACAGTCACCGAGATCAAGCCAAATACCCCGATAGGCGCATAGCGCATTATCATGTGTGTGACTTTGAACATGCTTTCTGAAACAGCTTTAAACACATTCAACAGTGGTTCTTTGGTCTCTTTTGGTAATGAAGATAGCCCTAAACCAAACAATACTGAGAAGAAAATAATCGGCAACATATCGCCTTTCGCCATGGAAGCAAAGACGTTCGCTGGGATCAGCGACAAAATAGTGCTCACCAGACTGTGACTACCACTTTGTACTTGTTCCGTGGTTTTTTCGTACTGAGAGATATCCACTACTGTCAGTGCCGACATATCAATGCCATGCCCCGGCTGGAACACATTCGCTAAGGTGATCCCGACAATAATAGCGACAGTCGTAATAACTTCAAAATAGATGATGGTTTTCAGGCCAATGCGCCCGAGTTTCTTTGCATCACCCACACCGGCAATCCCTACGATCAGGGTTGAAATAACAATGGGGACAACAATCATTTTAATTAAGCGGATAAATATATCGCCCGCCGGACTTAAAACGTTACTAACTAACCACTCTCTGGATTCAATTTGATTATGTAGAATCGCACCAACCAAAATACCTAATACCAACGCAATGAGTATTTGCCAGGCCAGACCTATTTTTACACTTTTCATACCCTAAAAATCCCTCAAAGCATGCCATGAAATGCAAGTTACCAAGCATTTCAAATGGAATACTTAATCATTAAATACGGGGCTATAGTTGATGGAGCTTATGGTACGGCCTCCCGCCAGCCGTCCACGTTATAAATCAGTATCATTTTTGGGCACGCTTCTGCAAGCCTTGTTTACACCAAGCCGACATCGCGTCGAGATATAATCTCAGCACAAAAAACGGTCAAGATGTAGTAAACAATTGTTATTAAAAAAGTAAAACAGCTTGATAGCAAATAATAGCTTGGTGCATCAGTATAAAAAACAAACTAAATTAAATAACAAGAAAAATCCTATTCGTGTTCTATTTTTTGATGCATTGTGTTTCTTTCATGTTAAATTCAACTACCACAAGTCTCCGCTCATTTTAGATATTCTACAACTAGATCCCTGTTTTTTTTCAAAGCATAGACTGAAATTGATCTAAAATAGGAAAATATAAAAATGCATACCTATGCTATTCACTTATTTATTTTAATTCCTATATCTCTCTCTGGAATATATATCTCACTTTAATTACCATCCGATATTAAAATAGTATGATACTGCTATTGTAAATTTAATTTCTGTTTTTTGGTTAACCAGTTGCATTGAATTGCATTAATCACGCTACGTTAGTGCTCGAGATGATACATGCGCTTAAATATCTCCCTTTCACAGCAAAAATGAGCTGATTAGCACATTTCTTTCCTTTATTGCATGGCCTCAAATTCCTTCTCCTATCATTAAGATATCGATTCACCACGCAGCACGTTAAGTAAGTCTCTAAATCAACATCCTTTATGCGTGATCTGTCGCCCAAAAAAGAAACAAAACGTTCCTTCGCACTATAATTAACTTTTGATTGACATATTATTAACAATCTCAAGGAGAACTATTATGAGCCAAATACATAAACACCCTATTCCAACTGCAATTGCAGCGCATGCCCTGATAAGCCCAGAACAATATCATCAATACTATCAACAATCAGTGCAGAACCCGGATCAATTCTGGGGTGAACATGGCAAGATTATTGATTGGATTAAGCCGTATACCACAGTAAAAAATACCTCCTTTGATCCCGGCCATGTGAGCATCCGCTGGTTCGAAGATGGTACGCTGAATCTTGCCGCCAACTGCCTTGACCGCCATTTGGCTGAACGTGGCGATCAAACCGCGATTATCTGGGAGGGTGATGACCCTAACCAGTCAAAAACCGTCACCTATAAGCAACTTCATCATGATGTCTGCCAGTTTGCCAATGTGCTGAAAACACTGGGTATCAAAAAAGGTGATGTGGTTGCTATCTATATGCCTATGGTGCCAGAAGCCGCTGTTGCCATGCTGGCCTGCGCACGTATTGGCGCGGTTCACTCTGTTATTTTTGGTGGATTCTCACCAGATGCTGTTGCAGGCCGCATCATCGACTCTAACTCAAAATTGGTGATTACTGCCGACGAGGGCATCCGTGCTGGTCGCGCCATTCCACTGAAAAAAAATGTCGATGAGGCGCTGAAAAACCCAGCTATCACCAGTATCAAAAATGTGGTCGTATTCCAGCGCACCGGTAATGCCAGCTATTGGCAAGATGGGCGCGACTTGTGGTGGCATGACCTGATTAAAGAGGCCTCCGCCGACTGCCCAGCAGAGGAGATGAATGCGGAAGACCCGCTGTTTATCCTTTATACCTCCGGCTCCACGGGCAAACCGAAAGGGGTGTTACATACCACTGGCGGCTATCTGGTCTATGCCGCGCTGACCTTTAAGTATGTTTTCGATTACCACCCCGGCGACATCTACTGGTGTACCGCCGACGTCGGCTGGGTTACCGGCCACAGTTATCTGCTCTACGGCCCACTGGCTTGCGGTGCAATTACACTGATGTTTGAAGGTGTGCCGAACTATCCGGGCGTCAATCGCTTGGGTCAGGTTATCGATAAACATCAGGTTAATATTCTGTATACCGCCCCAACCGCGATCCGCGCCCTAATGGCCGAGGGTGATAAGGCCATCGAAGGAACCAAGCGCGATTCATTGCGCATCATGGGTTCGGTAGGTGAACCCATCAACCCAGAAGCTTGGGAGTGGTACTACAACAAGATCGGCAATAGCAAATGTCCGATTGTCGACACCTGGTGGCAAACGGAAACCGGCGGCTTCATGATAACCCCGCTACCGGGAGCGACTGAGTTGAAAGCCGGTTCTGCGACTCGCCCATTCTTTGGCGTACAACCCGCGATTGTCGACAATCTGGGCAATCCGCTGGAGGGGTCGGCAGAAGGTAATCTGGTCATTACTGACTCTTGGCCGGGTCAGGCCAGAACACTGTTTGGCGATCATGATCGTTTCGAACAAACCTACTTCTCCACCTTTAAAGGCATGTATTTCAGTGGTGATGGCGCCCGCCGTGACGAAGATGGCTACTACTGGATAACCGGCCGAGTCGATGATGTGTTGAACGTTTCAGGCCACCGCTTAGGTACTGCCGAGATTGAATCAGCCTTAGTCGCTCACCCCAAAATTGCCGAAGCAGCGGTTGTTGGGGTTCCGCACAGCATTAAAGGGCAGGCTATCTACGCCTACATCACATTGAATCATGGTGAAGAGCCAACACCAGAGCTCTATACCGAGGTTCGTAACTGGGTGCGCAAAGAGATTGGCCCGATCGCCACACCAGATATTCTGCACTGGACCGATTCGCTGCCAAAAACCCGCTCAGGCAAAATTATGCGTCGAATTCTGCGTAAAATTGCGGCGGGGGATACCAGCAACTTAGGGGATACCTCTACGCTGGCCGATCCGGGTGTTGTGGACAAATTACTGGAAGAAAAACAATCAATGCAAACACCGTCGTAAATTGTGCCGCCTGCGGGCGGCAACCTTAATTAATGCCTCAAAGGAGAAACTCTGATGAATGACAGCATTTATCAAGAGATTGAAAATAACCCGCGTTTCAAAGAGTTGGTGCAAAAGCGTGGTCGCTTTGCCTGGCTACTGTCGCTGATTACTTTGGCGCTGTATGTCGGCTTCATTTTCCTTATTGCTTTCGAACCACAATGGCTCGGCACCCCGCTCTACGCCGGTTCCAGCATTACTCGCGGTATTCCCGTTGGTGTGGGGCTGATTGTTATTTCTTTTGTTCTTACCGGTATTTACGTAATTCGTGCTAATGGCGAGTTTGACCGTCTGACGGCAGAAATTCTTCGCGAGGTGAAGCAATGAAGATCCGCCATTGGTCTGCACTTTCCTTACTGGCTCTGCCTGCGCTGTCACAGGCAGATGCAATAACTGGCGAAGTTCATCGCCAACCGCTAAACATCCAGGCGATCGTGATGTTCCTTCTGTTTGTCGGCGCAACACTGTATATCACCTACTGGGCGTCAAAACGGACCCGCTCCCGACAGGACTATTACACCGCAGGCGGGCGGATTACCGGCTTCCAAAATGGCCTGGCGATCGCCGGTGATTTTATGTCGGCAGCATCCTTCCTCGGCATTTCTGCACTGGTTTATACCTCCGGCTACGATGGCTTAATTTACTCCATCGGGTTCTTAATCGGCTGGCCGATCATTCTGTTTTTAATCGCGGAACGTCTGCGTAATCTGGGGCGCTATACCTTTGCCGATGTGGCTTCCTATCGATTGAAGCAAAAGCCCATTCGAACTTTATCCGCCTGTGGTTCATTAGTGGTCGTTGCCCTGTATCTGATAGCCCAAATGGTGGGTGCAGGCAAATTGATCCAGCTGTTATTTGGCTTGAACTACTACGTCGCTGTGGTGCTGGTCGGTATCTTGATGGTGCTGTATGTACTGTTTGGTGGCATGTTGGCAACCACATGGGTGCAGATTATTAAGGCGGTCATGTTGCTGGCCGGTGCATCATTTATGGCCCTAATGGTCATGAAATCCGTTAATTTTAACTTCAATACACTATTTAGCGAGGCTGTCAAAGTTCACCCTAAAGGCCTGGCAATCATGAGCCCAGGCGGGTTGGTCTCTGACCCCATATCAGCACTATCTCTTGGTCTGGCATTGATGTTTGGTACTGCGGGTTTACCCCACATTCTGATGCGCTTCTTTACGGTAAGTGATGCGAAAGAGGCACGTAAAAGTGTGTTCTACGCCACTGGTTTTATCGGCTACTTCTACATCTTGACCTTCATTATTGGGTTTGGCGCGATTCTATTAGTTGGCCCGAATCCCGCATTTAAAGATGCAGCAGGCGCACTGCTGGGTGGTAACAATATGGCGGCAGTCCATCTGGCTGATGCCGTTGGTGGTAGCTTCTTCTTAGGATTTATCTCAGCGGTTGCCTTTGCAACCATTCTCGCCGTCGTCGCCGGCCTGACATTAGCGGGTGCATCGGCGGTCTCCCATGACCTTTACGCTAGTGTGATTAAGAATGGTAAAGCGAATGAGCGCGATGAGCTGAAAGTCTCAAAAATTACGGTCGTGGTGTTAGGATTCGTGGCTATTGGTTTGGGGATTCTGTTTGAAAAACAGAACATTGCCTTCATGGTAGGTTTGGCATTCTCCATTGCAGCCAGCTGTAACTTCCCCATTATCTTCATCTCGATGTATTGGGAAAAACTGACCACCCGTGGTGCGATGATTGGCGGCTGGTTGGGGTTATTGACGGCGGTTATTCTGATGATTTTAGGCCCCACCATCTGGGTAACGATTCTGGGACATGCAAAACCAATCTATCCGTATGAATACCCTGCACTGTTCTCAATGATAGTGGCGTTCGTCGGCATCTGGTTCTTCTCCATCACCGATACTTCAGAAGCAGGTCAGCAAGAGCGCCTGCGCTTCAAAGCTCAGTTTGTCCGCTCACAAACGGGCTTGGGCGCATCACAAAGTAGCTCTCACTGATAAAGTTTTATCGCGACAAGGCCCCTCGGGGCCTAAGGTTATTGACAAAGTGCCGGTTGTGGAGAGAACAGCTAGATCGTAAAGACGCCGTAAATCCTTCCCTGGAGGCTCGAGCCGCTCCATCCCTGGCGCGGACGCTTTACTCTTCTACCCGCCCTCTCCGTTCCAGATCGCGTCATCGGGGGTTTGTCAGCACTCTGGGCCCCTCGGGGCCTTTTTTTATGGTTTTAACCAACGATCTAACCACGGAAAAACCACGTCTTGCTGCTCTTGATAAAATACATGTCCGAGATCCGGCCAACTGCGAGTGACCAGCCGCGACTCCGCATTTTGCGAACGCCAGATGGCATGCACTTTGCTGTAGGCCTGCTCGACTGCCGCTGACGGGAATAATTTATCTTTGCCACCATTAAAAAGTAGCATCGGCTTTGGCGCAGCTAAACTGGCAATATCAGGGAAATCCAACTTATTGGCGATACCGGGATGAAGCATGTAGAAAGCTGACTGCCCGCGCAGCACATTGTTGCTCGGCGTCATCAGACCTTGATAGTTGCCAAACCAGGATACAGCTGCGGTTGCGGCCACCTTATCTGACAGTGCCGCCAGTTGCCATGCACGGTATGCTCCCATAGAAAAACCGAGCGCCCCAATACGTTGGCGATCAACTGACGGGAGTGTCGCCAGAAAATCAACAGTCCGCATATCTTCATAAGCCATATTGCCAGCTAATGAGCGGCCGAGATTAAAGAAATTGCTGGCTAAAGCCTGCTGCTGCTCATAGCTCATAGGGCCTCTATCACCCCAGCCAATAGCATCAATAGAGAGCACCACATAGCCACGTTTTGCCAACTCATCGCCGATAAACTTGCCGCTAAAGAATTTATCTGACCACGCCTGCGCCGAGGCCAGTTGTGCGCTATCCCCCCAAGGGCGGATCATTTTCTCTTTACCAATATCAAACTTAGAGCCGTGATCATGCAAAAGAACAATCGCCGGATGAGGGCCTTGCCGTTTAGGGGTTAATAGCAATCCCTGCACACGACTTTCGTCAGTGATATTAAATACTATTTTTTCAGCGACATAACTCCCACGATCTTGCTGATCTATCCTCTCTGCGGCGAACGCAATTGTTGAGTCAGGGGTAAGCAATGCTTGCCGGAAGATTTTTCGCGTATCACTTTTCCATAGCGCGAAATCTGTATATTTCCCAGCAAGCCATGAGCTTTGGTATGTCATCTGTTTTTTTAACTGCGGGTAGAAGACAGGAAGATTATTTTCGGTAATGGCTTCTTTTTGATGTGTCACTGAACTTGCCTGCACAGCTGTAACAGCAAGCATCGCAGATAGTGCGAGAGTGCGTACGAAGAGACCTGCATTCATTCAAACCTCACAATCAAAACATCGTTCCAATTTAAGATTGAATGATTTTAAAGAAATAAAGGCTATTTTCTGTGGCGGGAACGATAGAAATGGGAGAAAACTAAAAAAGATTAATTCGGGGTAGATAATATTAGTCTCAACTTTAGGATGAGCCTCACCCCTTCGGGGGCAGCACAGGCGCTGTTCAAACTGCATTCGCAATTTGCTCAAGTCGCACTCAGTTAAAAACCATAAGCAAAAAAAGCCACTCATCAGTGGCAGGAGGTTATTGACAAAGTCGCCTGAGCGGAGAGAACGGTCAGATCGTAAAGACGCCGTAAAATCATCCCTGATGGCGCGGACACTTTACTCTTCTGCCCATCCCCACTGTTATCGATCGAGTCATCGAGGTTTGTCAGCAGTCTGGCAGGTTTTTGTCTTTTTACACATAGCAAAAACCCCACGCTTTTGGCATGGGGTTTCGGCTTGATTTGATGCCTGGCAGTGTCCTACTCTCGCATGGGGAGACCCCACACTACCATCGGCGCTACGGCGTTTCACTTCTGAGTTCGGCATGGGATCAGGTGGGACCACCGCGCTATGGCCGCCAGGCAAATTCTGTTTTAACTCACCCGCTTCACAATAATATATCGTGCAGCCAGTCAGTCCAATCTCGGAACTTCGCTGAAAATCTCTCTCTCTCAAACCACCAAAACACCTTTGGTGTTGTAAGGTTAAGCCTCACGGATCATTAGTACTGGTTAGCTCAATGCATCGCTGCACTTACACACCCAGCCTATCAACGTCATAGTCTTTAACGTTCCTTCAGGGGGCTTAAAGCCCCAGGGAAGACTCATCTCGAGGCAAGTTTCCCGCTTAGATGCTTTCAGCGGTTATCTCTTCCGAATTTAGCTACCGGGCAATGCCATTGGCATGACAACCCGAACACCAGTGATTCGTCCACTCCGGTCCTCTCGTACTAGGAGCAGCCCCTCTCAATCTTCCAACGCCCACGGCAGATAGGGACCGAACTGTCTCACGACGTTCTAAACCCAGCTCGCGTACCACTTTAAATGGCGAACAGCCATACCCTTGGGACCTACTTCAGCCCCAGGATGTGATGAGCCGACATCGAGGTGCCAAACACCGCCGTCGATATGAACTCTTGGGCGGTATCAGCCTGTTATCCCCGGAGTACCTTTTATCCGTTGAGCGATGGCCCTTCCATTCAGAACCACCGGATCACTAAGACCTACTTTCGTACCTGCTCGAGCCGTCACTCTCGCAGTCAAGCTAGCTTATGCCTTTGCACTAACCTCACGATGTCCGACCGTGATTAGCTAACCTTCGTGCTCCTCCGTTACTCTTTGGGAGGAGACCGCCCCAGTCAAACTACCCACCAGACACTGTCCTCACCCCGGATTACGGGGCCGAGTTAGAACATCAAACATTAAAGGGTGGTATTTCAAGGTTGGCTCCATGCAGACTGGCGTCCACACTTCAATGCCTCCCACCTATCCTACACATCAAGGCTCAATGTTCAGTGTCAAGCTATAGTAAAGGTTCACGGGGTCTTTCCGTCTTGCCGCGGGTACACTGCATCTTCACAGCGAGTTCAATTTCACTGAGTCTCGGGTGGAGACAGCCTGGCCATCATTACGCCATTCGTGCAGGTCGGAACTTACCCGACAAGGAATTTCGCTACCTTAGGACCGTTATAGTTACGGCCGCCGTTTACTGGGGCTTCGATCAAGAGCTTCGCCTTGCGGCTGACCCCATCAATTAACCTTCCAGCACCGGGCAGGCGTCACACCGTATACGTCCACTTTCGTGTTTGCACAGTGCTGTGTTTTTATTAAACAGTTGCAGCCAGCTGGTATCTGCGACTGGCTTCAGCTCCGAGAGCAAGTCTCTTCACCTACCGCCAGCGTGCCTTCTCCCGAAGTTACGGCACCATTTTGCCTAGTTCCTTCACCCGAGTTCTCTCAAGCGCCTGAGTATTCTCTACCTGACCACCTGTGTCGGTTTGGGGTACGATTTAATGTTACCTGATGCTTAGAGGCTTTTCCTGGAAGCTTGGCATCAACTACTTCACCACCGTAGTGGCTCGTCATCACACCTCAGCGTTGATAAGCAACCGGATTTACCTGGTCACTCCGCCTACATGCTTAAACCGGGACAACCGTCGCCCGGATAGCCTAGCCTTCTCCGTCCCCCCTTCGCAGTAACACCAAGTACAGGAATATTAACCTGTTTCCCATCGACTACGCTTTTCAGCCTCGCCTTAGGGGTCGACTCACCCTGCCCCGATTAACGTTGGACAGGAACCCTTGGTCTTCCGGCGTGCGGGTTTTTCACCCGCATTATCGTTACTTATGTCAGCATTCGCACTTCTGATACCTCCAGCAACCCTCACAGGTCACCTTCAACGGCTTACAGAACGCTCCCCTACCCAACAACACCTAAGTGTCGCTGCCGCAGCTTCGGTGCATGGTTTAGCCCCGTTACATCTTCCGCGCAGGCCGACTCGACCAGTGAGCTATTACGCTTTCTTTAAATGATGGCTGCTTCTAAGCCAACATCCTGGCTGTCTGTGCCTTCCCACATCGTTTCCCACTTAACCATGACTTTGGGACCTTAGCTGGCGGTCTGGGTTGTTTCCCTCTTCACGACGGACGTTAGCACCCGCCGTGTGTCTCCCGTGATAACATTCTTCGGTATTCGGAGTTTGCATCGGTTTGGTAAGTCGGGATGACCCCCTAGCCGAAACAGTGCTCTACCCCCGAAGATGAGTTCACGAGGCGCTACCTAAATAGCTTTCGGGGAGAACCAGCTATCTCCCGGTTTGATTGGCCTTTCACCCCCAGCCACAAGTCATCCGCTAATTTTTCAACATTAGTCGGTTCGGTCCTCCAGTTAGTGTTACCCAACCTTCAACCTGCCCATGGCTAGATCACCGGGTTTCGGGTCTATACCTTGCAACTAGACGCCCAGTTAAGACTCGGTTTCCCTACGGCTCCCCTATTCGGTTAACCTTGCTACAAAATATAAGTCGCTGACCCATTATACAAAAGGTACGCAGTCACACCACGAAGGTGCTCCCACTGCTTGTACGTACACGGTTTCAGGTTCTATTTCACTCCCCTCGCCGGGGTTCTTTTCGCCTTTCCCTCACGGTACTGGTTCACTATCGGTCAGTCAGGAGTATTTAGCCTTGGAGGATGGTCCCCCCATATTCAGACAGGATGTCACGTGTCCCGCCCTACTCATCGAGTTCACAGAATATGCATTTTTGTGTACGGGACTATCACCCTGTACCGTGCGACTTTCCAGACGCTTCCACTAACACATAAACTGATTCAGACTCTGGGCTCTTCCCCGTTCGCTCGCCGCTACTGGGGGAATCTCGGTTGATTTCTTTTCCTCGGGGTACTTAGATGTTTCAGTTCCCCCGGTTCGCCTTGCATGGCTATGTATTCACCATGCAATAGTGCAACGAATTGCACTGGGTTTCCCCATTCGGGTATCGTCGGTTGTAACGCTTCATATCAGCTTACCGACGCTTTTCGCAGATTAGCACGCCCTTCATCGCCTCTGACTGCCTAGGCATCCACCGTGTACGCTTAGTCGCTTAACCTCACAACCCGAAGGTGTCTTTGCAGACCCTTGCGTTGCGATTATTTGAGAGACTCTAATACAGGCTACTCCTTATCTCAGTACATCTACGGAGAGATAAGTTTCAGCTGTATTGTTTCAATTTTCAGCTTGTTCCAGATTGTTAAAGAGCAATATCTTAAACACGACTCGTTAAAGTCATCTTTAAGTTATTTTTTAGTTCATAAAGAACCGGTTGATAATGTCTTTCACACATTATCGGATTGGCGTCCCCAAGGGGATTCGAACCCCTGTTACAGCCGTGAAAGGGCAGTGTCCTAGGCCTCTAGACGATGGGGACACGAAATTTGACTCTCGAAGCACTGCTTCGAGAATTTCGTGTAGAGGCGAGAATTTGCCTGCAAATCCGAGCGACTGATGCAGTCAACACTCGATTTTGCGGTGCGCGTCTCACCCATCTACAGCAGGTTACCTTGCTCATTACATTCATCAGACAATCTGTGTGGACACTGCGCAATGCGTATCGTGAGGTAAGGAGGTGATCCAACCGCAGGTTCCCCTACGGTTACCTTGTTACGACTTCACCCCAGTCATGAATCACAAAGTGGTAAGCGCCCTCCCGAAGGTTAAGCTACCTACTTCTTTTGCAACCCACTCCCATGGTGTGACGGGCGGTGTGTACAAGGCCCGGGAACGTATTCACCGTAGCATTCTGATCTACGATTACTAGCGATTCCGACTTCATGGAGTCGAGTTGCAGACTCCAATCCGGACTACGACAGACTTTATGTGGTCCGCTTGCTCTCGCGAGTTCGCTTCACTTTGTATCTGCCATTGTAGCACGTGTGTAGCCCTACTCGTAAGGGCCATGATGACTTGACGTCATCCCCACCTTCCTCCGGTTTGTCACCGGCAGTCTCCCTTGAGTTCCCACCATTACGTGCTGGCAACAAAGGATAAGGGTTGCGCTCGTTGCGGGACTTAACCCAACATTTCACAACACGAGCTGACGACAGCCATGCAGCACCTGTCTCACAGTTCCCGAAGGCACCGAAGCATCTCTGCTAAGTTCTGTGGATGTCAAGAGTAGGTAAGGTTCTTCGCGTTGCATCGAATTAAACCACATGCTCCACCGCTTGTGCGGGCCCCCGTCAATTCATTTGAGTTTTAACCTTGCGGCCGTACTCCCCAGGCGGTCGACTTAACGCGTTAGCTCCGGAAGCCACGCCTCAAGGGCACAACCTCCAAGTCGACATCGTTTACAGCGTGGACTACCAGGGTATCTAATCCTGTTTGCTCCCCACGCTTTCGCACCTGAGCGTCAGTCTTTGTCCAGGGGGCCGCCTTCGCCACCGGTATTCCTCCAGATCTCTACGCATTTCACCGCTACACCTGGAATTCTACCCCCCTCTACAAGACTCTAGCTTGCCAGTTTCAAATGCAGTTCCCACGTTAAGCGCGGGGATTTCACATCTGACTTAACAAACCGCCTGCGTGCGCTTTACGCCCAGTAATTCCGATTAACGCTTGCACCCTCCGTATTACCGCGGCTGCTGGCACGGAGTTAGCCGGTGCTTCTTCTGCGAGTAACGTCAATCAATCGTGCTATTAACACGACTGCCTTCCTCCTCGCTGAAAGTGCTTTACAACCCGAAGGCCTTCTTCACACACGCGGCATGGCTGCATCAGGCTTGCGCCCATTGTGCAATATTCCCCACTGCTGCCTCCCGTAGGAGTCTGGACCGTGTCTCAGTTCCAGTGTGGCTGGTCATCCTCTCAGACCAGCTAGGGATCGTCGCCTAGGTGAGCCATTACCCCACCTACTAGCTAATCCCATCTGGGTTCATCCGATGGCGTGAGGCCCGAAGGTCCCCCACTTTGCTCTTACGAGGTCATGCGGTATTAGCTACCGTTTCCAGTAGTTATCCCCCTCCATCAGGCAGATCCCCAGACATTACTCACCCGTCCGCCGCTCGCCGGCAAAGTAGTAAACTACTTCCCGCTGCCGCTCGACTTGCATGTGTTAGGCCTGCCGCCAGCGTTCAATCTGAGCCATGATCAAACTCTTCAATTTAAGATTTGTTTGATTTGCTGCTAATGAAAGCAGCGATGCTCAAAGATTACTTTCTGCAAATATGCATTCGAACCGAAGTTCAAATGTGTACTGCTTTGGTCACTCTTCAAGACTTTGATATTGCTTCTGCCTGCCGAAACAGGCTTCGATATCGTCTTGCGAGTGCCCACACAGATTGTCTGATAAATTGTTAAAGAGCGTTCGTTACCCGTTGGCCTTTCAGCGAATCTTACGGTAACGCGGGAGGCAGATAATACGCTTTCCCGCTGAAGAGTCAAGGTGTTATTTGATTTCTTTCGAACTCAAACGCGTTCTTTTCTCTTCCTGACCCGGCGAAGTTTGTTTCGTTGTTCCCGGTCAGTGGAGGCGCATTATAGGGAGTTCCTGACAGGCTGCAACCCCTAATTTGAAAAAACTTTTCAACCGTGTTTTATTTCAACGATTTGCTGTGATAACCAGCGGTATTGCTATTTTTCGTACTGTAGTGCCGAGAAATCCTGAGTAAAACTGCTTACTTGTTGCCAATCGGTATATTCAACTTCTTTACTCGTATCGGTTTCTCCGCCTGTCATTCGCATAATCAGTTGAATCATCACCCGATCTATCCAGCGATAACGGGGATAACGCAGAGCACCCGCAAATACTGTACATAGCGTGGGCTGCCAAGGTGTACTCAGTAAGAACTTACGCACGTAAGCATTCGTTTGTGGAGAACGCTTTTCTGGCTTACGTGCAGTCAGATTTACCGCAAAGAAGGCACTCGGCATTTGATTTAACTGTTCGACGTGTTTGCTAACGAATTTACTCAATACCGGACTGAAATGCCCATAACGCACAGATGCGCCAATCATGACTTGTTGATATTGGTTTAAGTCGATTTGTCCAACCTGAGATAGGTCTTGTATTTCACAGGTCGCCGTTGCCGATAATTGCTTAGCTATATAAGAAGCGATTGCATGTGTTTGGCCATCTCGGCTAGAGAAGAGTATCAGTATGTTCATAGCAATATTCCTTATGCAAAATTACTCTCGCCAGAATGTTGGGGTGAAAAGAACCAGCAAGGTGAAGACTTCCAATCGGCCAAACAGCATAGTTATCACTAATATCCATTTAGCTGCCGGGTTCATAGAGGTGAAGTTATCAGCGACCACTCCCAAGCCTGGCCCGAGGTTATTTAGCGTTGCAGTGACGGCGGCGAAGGCTGAAAACTCATCAACACCAGTGGCGATGATCGCTAACATACTGATGATGAAAACCAGTGCATAAGCTGAGAAGAAGCCCCAAACCGCTTCCAGTATCCGTTCCGGCAATGCCCGCCGCCCCAGTTTGATGGTATAAACCGCATTCGGGTGAACCAGCCTTTTTAGTTCACGCGAACCTTGCAGGTAGAGCAACAGGATGCGGATAACTTTCAAACCGCCACCAGTCGACCCTGCACATCCACCGATAAAAGCAGAACATAATAAGAGTATTGGGAGGAACAGCGGCCACTTAGAAATACTGTCGGTCGTGAAGCCCGCCGTTGTCGCCATGGAGACCACCTGGAAGAATGCCTGATTTAAGGTTTCCATCCCCGACTTGTACACATTATGTTGCCAGAGTACCAAGGTACAAACGATAACCAGAGTCAATTGTACAAAGATAAACATACGGAATTCGGGATCGCGCCAATAAACCTTCAAGCTGCGGCCACTCAGAACCGCAAAGTGCAGACCAAAGTTACAACCAGAAATCAGCAAGAAAATGCCAATGATGGTGTTAATGGTGGGGCTGTTGAAATAGCCGATACTGGCATCATGGGTTGAGAAGCCACCAATGGCTATAGTAGAGAAGCTGTGAGAGATGGCATCAAACACTGACATCCCCGCACCCCATAGAGAAAGCGCACAGGCAATGGTCAGTAATACATAGATGAGCCAGAGTGTTTTAGCTGTTTCAGCGATTCGGGGCCGCATTTTATTATCTTTCAGCGGACCGGGCATTTCTGCACGGTAGAGCTGCATTCCCCCCACCCCCAAAATAGGCAGGATAGCCACCGCCAACACAATGATCCCCATACCACCGAGCCATTGCAGCATTTGCCGATAGAATAGAATGGCTTTGGGCAGTGAATCCAATCCCACCAAGGTGGTCGCACCGGTGGTCGTTAGCCCAGAGAATGATTCAAAAAATGCATCGGTGAGTGAAAGATTTGGCCGTTCCGAGAATAGGAAAGGTAATGCCCCCACGCTGCCCAGCACCGTCCAGAAAAGTACCACGATAAGAAAGCCCTCACGGGGCTTGAGCTCATGTTTCTGTTTTCGGTTAGGTAACCAGAGCAAAAGACCTATCGATAGGGCAACAAAAAAGGTTTCGCTGAAGGCTCGGCCAGCACCATCACGATAGATCAAGGCTACTAGTCCGGGGATAAACATAGTTCCGGAGAATAAGATGACCAGCAGACCAACAATACGGGTTATGGCACGAAAATGCATTCCGGCACGTTCCTTAGCAATTCACTTGGATGGGGATTATTGCGAAATGGGCGTCAATTGCAACGTACCACGACTGAGATCACGCAATTTATCCCCGACCTGACTGGCTTGAGTTGCTGGCAAAGAGAGATGAAGTGTTACGAGTTCCGCGTATTCACTCCGTAAAGTCTGGCCTTCAACCTGCTGTAATAGCGTTTCAACCATGGCAAGCTGCGCGTAGTCACACTGTAAAGTATATTCTACCTGTGGGACTTTATATTTTACTTCAATCTGTTTTAACGCCTGTTGTACGCCGCTGCCGTAAGCCCTTACCAACCCGCCAGTTCCCAGTTTGATGCCGCCATAATAGCGGACAACCACCGCGGTTATCTCGCCAATATCACTGCCCATCAACTGGGCTAGAATAGGTTTACCCGCAGTACCCGATGGCTCACCATCATCGGAAAAACCTAATTGCTGTGAATCCGTCGGCGTGCCCGCAACAAAAGCCCAGCAATGATGCCGGGCGGTTGGGTGCTGCTGTTTAACCTGCTGAATGAAATCTTTCGCTTCATTCACCCCACAGGTATGCGCCAGTAAGGTGATAAAACGACTTTTTTTGATCTCTTCGCTGATTGATACCGACGCGGCAGGTATCAGATAAGGTTGCATCAGGCTAATTTCAGATCACGCGTCATATTCTCAACCCGCTTATCGTGAATAACAATATTGTCTTCTATACGTATACCACCATAAGGCTTCAGCGCATCAATACGTTCCCAATTGAAATGCTTACTGAACTCCCCGGTACGCCACGGTGCCAACAGTGACTCGATAAAGTACAGACCAGGTTCGATGGTCAGTACCATGCGGGGTTGCAGAATACGGGTACAACGCAGGTAAGGATACTTGGATGGCGCACTGAGGTGGGTGCCTTTATCATCCTGCATAAATCCAGCAGTATCATGCACTTGCAATCCAAGAGGATGCCCCAAGCCGTGTGGCAGGAATGGGCAGGTAATGCCTTGTTCGACCATCGCCTCTTCGCTAATACCCGTGACTAGATTATGAGTGCGCAACAGCTTGGCAATGCGCTGATGCATTTGAACATGATAGTCGGTGTAGCGTTCACCACTTTTAATGGTTTTGATCAGCTCGAGCTGTTCGGTATTCAGGTCTTTGATTAATGCTGCAAAATCGCTGTCACTGTCTGCGGCATAAGTGCGGGTCAGGTCGGCAGCATAACCGTTATATTCAGCACCCGCATCCATGAGGAAGCTACGCATTTCTGCCGGAGGCTGATGTTGTAACGTGGTGTAGTGAAGTACTGCCGAGTGTTCATTCAGCGCAACGATATTATCGTAAGGTACATCAGTATCACGATGACCCGTCGCCATCAGATACGCCAGGTTGATATCAAACTCACTCATACCCGACTGGAAGGCTTCATGGGCTGCACGATGTCCAACAACTGCGGTCTTTTGCGCTTCACGCATACACGCCAGTTCATAATCCGTTTTATACGAACGGTAGAAATGAAGGTAATCCAGTACGGGTTGTGGATTGATATTTTCGGCACTGAATCCCAATGCCTGAGCGCGTTGTTGGGCATAGCCAATGTAGGCCACGCGTTCACGCTGCACAGGTAATTGCTGCGCGATGTCATCCGCATTGGTTAACGGCTGGATATCAATGGCCTTCGTCCAGAAGCTGTCCGGCAATGGCTCGACACAGTGCCAATAATCTACTGGCGAGTAAAACCATAACTTCGGTGTATTTACCCCATCGACCCATAACCAACAGTTTGGTACTTGAGTAACAGGCACCCAAGCTTTGAACTGTGCATTGGCTTTAAAAGGATAGTCACGATCATCGAGGAAAATTCGTTGCAATTCACCAGAATGAATCAGTAAAGCATCTAGCTGATGACGCTCCAGCACATCACGGGTGCGCTGTTGTAGGGTGGATAAATGTTCGTTATATAAAGAAGCCAGCGTTTCCATCACAGTACCCTTCGCTATTAGAACTTAATTTTTTAATCTTATCATAGTCACCGAGGCCATGTTTCGCCGACACTCATTCCATGACGTGATAACAACGATATCCAAAATAACTGACGTGGTAGCCCGCTCGCAAGCAGGCAATAAGCTCGTTTTTCCGCCCCTCGATACACCTCGAATAAAATTGATGAAAATCAGTTATCCCATCCGATTGACTGTGATCTTCACTGCAAAAAATCAATCTCTCATTTGCAATTCATTAACAAAATATCCACACTTCCTGAATATCTGGTCATACCAGATCACATGCGCTTATTCAGGAGATAGATATGCTCTACCAAAGCGAAACATTACAGCTTCACTGGCTAGAAAACGGCATTGCCGAGTTGGTGTTTGATGCACCGGGTTCAGTTAATAAGCTGGATACCAAAACCGTAGCCAATTTGGGTGAAGCCCTGGCTGTATTGGAAAAACAAAGCGAACTCAAAGGGTTGCTGCTTCGCTCTGCTAAAGCGGCCTTTATTGTCGGTGCTGATATCACCGAGTTTCTGTCTCTATTTAATGCCCCACCAGAAAAACTGCACCAATGGCTGGTTTTCGCAAATGATATTTTCAATCGTTTGGAAGACTTACCGGTGCCGACCATTTCTGCGATCAATGGATACGCATTGGGTGGCGGATGTGAATGTATTCTCGCTACAGATTTCCGTGTTGCCTCGCCGGAAACCCGAATTGGCCTGCCAGAAACCAAGCTGGGTATCATGCCCGGCTTTGGCGGTTCGGTGCGTTTACCTCGCTTATTAGGTGCGGACAGTGCACTGGAAATCATCGCCGCTGGCAAAGATATTATTGCCAAAGAGGCCTTAAAAGTTGGGCTGGTTGATGCAGTTGTCGCCGCCGAAAAACTGACGGAAGCTGCGTTGGTCATGCTGAAGCAGGCTATTGATGGCAAGCTCGACTGGCAAGCCGCGCGCCGCCCGAAACTGGAACCGCTGAAACTGAACCCAACGGAAGCCGCTATGTGCTTCACCATTGCCAAAGGTATGGTTATGCAAGTGGCTGGGAAACACTATCCAGCCCCACTGACCGCGGTAAAAACCATCGAAGCTGCGGCAAAATTTGGCCGCACCGAAGCGCTAAAGCTGGAAACCAATAGTTTTGTGCCATTGGCAGGTTCCAACGAAGCCCGTGCTTTGGTCGGTATTTTCCTAAACGATCAATATGTTAAAGGACAGGCGAAAAAACTGTCTAAAGGTGTCGATGCGCCAAAACAGGCCGCAGTATTAGGTGCCGGGATTATGGGCGGCGGAATTGCCTATCAGTCGGCATTGAAAGGTGTGCCAGTCATTATGAAGGATATTAATGACAAATCCCTGACTATTGGGATGAATGAGGCGGCTAAGCTACTGAACAAACAGCTGGAACGCAGCAAAATCGATGGCCTGAAAATGGCGAATATTTTGGCGACCATCCAGCCAACCTTGGATTACACCGGCATTGAACGCGCCCAACTCATCGTGGAAGCGGTGGTGGAGAATCCAAAAATTAAAGCCGCCGTTCTTGCTGAGGTTGAAGCGCTGATCGGCGAAGAGGCTGTTTTAGCCTCTAACACCTCTACGATCCCGATCGATCAATTGGCGAAATCCCTTCAGCGCCCAGAAAACTTCTGCGGTATGCACTTCTTTAACCCAGTTCATCGGATGCCGTTAGTTGAAATTATTCGTGGTGCGAAAACCTCAGATAAAACTATCGCTGCCGTAGTGGCATATGCCACGCAAATGGGTAAAACCCCAATTGTGGTTAATGATTGCCCAGGTTTCTTCGTTAACCGCGTATTGTTCCCGTATTTGGCTGGGTTTGGCATGTTAGTCAGAGACGGCGGCGACTTCCGCCAGATTGATAAAGTGATGGAAAAACAGTTCGGCTGGCCGATGGGTCCGGCTTATCTGTTAGATGTGGTGGGCATTGATACCGCGCACCATGCGCAAGCCGTGATGGCGGTAGGTTTCCCTGATCGGATGAATAAAGATTATCGCGATGCAGTGGACGTAATGTTCGATAACAAGCGTTTTGGTCAGAAGAACGGCCAAGGTTTCTACCGTTATACGCAGGATGCAAAGGGCAAACCGCGTAAAGAAAATGACGAGCAGGTGGATACCTTGTTGGCAGCCATCAGTCAGCCTGCACAGAAATTCAGCGATGAGGATATTATCGCCCGCACCATGATCCCAATGATCAATGAAGTGGTGCGCTGTCTGGAAGAGGGCATTATTGCCAGCCCGGCCGAAGGGGATATCGCGTTGGTTTATGGCCTTGGTTTCCCGCCATTCCACGGAGGTATCTTCCGTTATCTCGATACCCTCGGTAGCGCCAATTATGTCGAAATGGCCCAGCGTTACGCCCATCTTGGCGCGTTGTATCACGTCCCTGCGGGGCTGAGAGCCAAAGCTGAACATAACGAAAGCTATTATCCTGTGGCAGCAGCGCTGCTTGATGTTTCTACCAATCAACCGGCATGAGGTCTGAAAACATGGAAAATGTAGTCATTATTGATGCCGTCCGCACGCCAATGGGCCGCTCGAAAGGGGGCGCATTTCGCCAAGTGCGGGCTGAAGATCTCTCCGCTCACTTAATGCGAGAAGTGCTGAGCCGCAATCCAGGGCTGAATGCCGCAGAGATCGACGATATCTATTGGGGTTGTGTACAGCAAACGCTGGAGCAGGGTTTCAACATCGCCCGCAATGCCTCTTTGCTGGCAGAGATCCCGCACAGCGTACCGGCAGTCACCGTTAACCGCCTGTGTGGTTCATCAATGCAAGCGTTGCATGATGGTGCCAGGGCTATCATGGTGGGTGATGCACAAGTGAGTTTGATTGGTGGCGTGGAACATATGGGCCACGTCCCTATGAATCACGGCGTGGATTTCCATCCGGGTATGGGGCGTACTGTCGCGAAAGCTGCCGGTATGATGGGTTTGACCGCAGAAATGCTGGCAAAAATTCACAATATTAGCCGCCAATCACAAGATGAGTTTGCCGTCCGCTCTCATCAACGTGCCTATGCCGCAACTCAAGCTGGCCATTTCGCCAATGAGATTGTCGCCACCAATGGGCATGATGCCGATGGCATATTGAAACGTTTTGATTTTGATGAAGTTATTCGCCCTGAAACCCATCTGGCAGGTCTGGCTGCTCTGCGCCCTGCCTTTGATCCGGTAAATGGCACAGTGACGGCTGGTACCTCATCAGCACTTTCCGATGGCGCATCTGCCATGCTGATTATGAGCGAATCCCGAGCAAAATCATTAGGTTTAACGCCGCGCGCACGTATTCGCTCAATGGCGGTGGTGGGTTGTGATCCATCCATTATGGGTTATGGCCCAGTACCTGCAAGCCAACTGGCATTAAAACGTGCCGGGCTAAAGTTGGAAGATATTGGATTATTTGAATTAAATGAAGCATTTGCCGCTCAATCGCTGGCTTGTCTGAAGGGGTTGGGTTTGCTGGAGAGTATAGATGACAAAGTGAACCTCAATGGTGGAGCCATTGCATTAGGCCACCCATTGGGTTGCTCAGGGGCGCGTATTTCTACCACGTTGATCAATCTGATGGAGCGCCGTGACGTGCAATTCGGTCTGGCCACCATGTGCATCGGCTTAGGCCAGGGCATCGCGACCATCTTTGAGCGCGTTTAACTTCCGAACATATTTATCTGAAAAACATTAAGGGCCTGAATACAGGCCCTAATAACCGCTCTACCTGGTGTTTAGTTGCCGTTTTCCCGCCTGTCAGGGGCGGGTTTTTTTAACTGTTTTTTACTCAGATAAAGGCAAACGCATCACCAAAGATATGGGCTTCCTGCGCACCACGTTCAGCACAGAAACGCTCACGAGCAATCTTCGCCATCTCAAAACGGCCGGCGATATAGATATCTTGCTCAGCAAGAGAGCCGTAATCTTGCAGGACCGCACTCAGTACTGTTCCGGTTCGACCACGCCAGCCCTCTTCCGGCTGCTCCACGACAGGAATAACTTTCAACTGTGGGTACTGAATTGATAGCGCTTCCAGTTCACTTAGGTCATAGAGATGCACAGCTTCGCGCCCACCCCAATAGATAGACACTTCACGATCAGGCTGCTCTGCTAACGCGGCCAACAAAATTGAACGCGCATAGGAAAAACCGGTGCCGCCAGCAATCAGCACTAACGGACGGTGACTCCCCTCGCGGAACCATGCTTCACCATGCGGGATATCCACATCCAAGGTTTTCTCTTTTAAAATCCGGTCCATCACGGCCATGGCATACAGATTCAGTTCCGAAGCACCGATATGCAACTCAATGAAATCTTGCTGCAACGGCGTGGATGCCATAGAAAATGGTCGTTTATCACGCTCGTCCATGACTACCATCAAATACTGCCCAGCACGGAAAGAAAACGCAGATGCAGGCACCAATTGCACCCGGTACACCGTATCGGTAATGGCCTCTACGGAGGTTACTTTACAGCTTAAAGTTGTCATGCCTTCCCTCTGTCGGGTCATCAAATGCAAAACTAAGGACAAAATCTAACGCCGGTTAGCGTTTGGTCTCATTGTCACTGAAAATGGCGAGTTCGTCCCAAATAGCATCAACGCGAGCACGGACGTCTTCATCCATTTTAATTGGACGCCCCCATTCACGCGGGGTCTCAGCTGGCCATTTGTTGGTGGCATCCAGCCCCATTTTCGATCCTAAACCGGAAACCGGTGAGGCGAAATCCAAATAGTCTATTGGTGTATTTTCAATCAACACCGTATCGCGGGATGGGTCCATTCGAGTCGTAATCGCCCAAATGACATCATTCCAATCACGTGCATTAATATCATCATCACAAACAATAACAAATTTTGTATACATAAACTGGCGTAAAAATGACCATACGCCCATCATCACGCGTTTAGCATGGCCTGCATACTGTTTCTTGATAGTCACTACCGCCAGTCGGTATGAGCATCCTTCTGGCGGCAGATAGAAATCAACAATTTCTGGGAACTGTTTTTGCAAAATAGGAACAAACACCTCATTCAGCGCAACCCCCATCACCGCAGGTTCATCCGGCGGGCGGCCAGTATAGGTTGAATGATAAATCGCGTCTTTACGCTGAGTAATATGTGTGACGGTAAAGACAGGGAAACTGTCTATTTCATTATAATAACCGGTGTGATCGCCATAAGGACCTTCCGGAGCCATATCACCCTGCTCAATATATCCTTCCAATACAATTTCTGCACTTGCCGGAACTTCAAGTGAGTTGGAAATACACTTCACAACTTCCGTTTTATGCCCGCGTAATAGACCGGCAAAAGCATATTCAGACAGAGTGTCAGGAACTGGCGTGACTGCGGCCAAAATAGTCGCAGGATCTGCCCCCAGAGCAACAGCAACGGGGAAGCGTTCACCGGGATGTGCTTCGCACCACTCCTGGTAATCCAAAGCACCACCACGGTGGGATAACCAACGCATAATTAATTTGTTTTTGCCCAGCACTTGTTGGCGATAGATGCCCAGATTCTGGCGCTCTTTATGCGGGCCTCGAGTGACAGTCAGCCCCCAAGACACGAGAGGTGCAGCATCTTCTGGCCAGCAGTGCATAACAGGAATTCGGCTTAGATCGACATCATCACCCTGCCAGATTTGCTCCTGACACGGGGCCGAGCTTAAGCATTTCGTTGGCATATTCAATACCTGCTTAAATTTCGGCAGCTTATCGAATAGATCACGAAAACCTTTCGGTGGATCAGGTTCTTTCAGGAAAGCTAACAGCTTGCCTACATCTCGCAGTGCACTGACATCCTCTTGCCCCATCCCCATTGCCACGCGTTTGGCCGTACCAAACAGGTTGCACAGCACGGGCATGTCATATCCCTTCGGATTCTCAAAAAGCAGGGCAGGCCCACCGGCACGCAAGGTGCGATCGGCAATTTCTGTCATTTCCAAATAGGGGTCAATAGGCTGGCTAATACGTTTAAGTTCGCCCCTCTGTTCCAGCAACGAGAGGAAGTCACGTAAGTCACGGTATTTCATGCTGATCATTTCGGCGGCTAGGTGATGCGCCATTATAGGCTGTCTTTATAGTAGTTGCTGTCTTTTTGTTAAAAATGAGCACCACCTGACTCAAAAAATAGCCGACGGCAAGGTGCTACTAATTATCACCAATATAAGCATCATTATATCGATATAAGATAGATTAAACCTTTGTATAACAAACTATATATCCAAAGTGATGATTTCTTCCTCACTATATATATTCTCCCACTTTTGCTATGCTGCCAGATAGGATCACAAAGGCATGTGACATTATGAAACATTGGCATTTATTATATTGTAAACGTGGTCAACTTTTGCGTGCCAAAGAGCATTTAGAGCGGCAAGCAGTGAACTGTTGGACACCGTTAGTGATTATCGAAAAAATAGTTCGCGGGAAGCGTACTGAGGTGACGGAGCCTTTATTCCCCAACTATCTGTTTGTGGCGTTCGATGCAGAGGATATTCATACCACGACTATCAGTGCAACTCGCGGTGTAAGCCACTTTGTCCGTTTTGGTGCACAACCTGCGGTAATACCAGACATCGTTATTACCGAGATGCAGTCCCATACAACGGACAAAATCATTGCGCCAGAAGTACCTCTTCCTGGTGATATTGTGACGATTACTGAGGGTGTTTTTGCCGGATTACAGGCGATTTATACTGAACCTGATGGTGAAGCGCGGTCAATGCTGTTGCTGAATATGCTAAATAGCCAAGTGATACAGAGTCTGGAAAATCGCCAGTTCGAAAAGCAATAATATTGCTGTTTAGCATAATACAAACCATATTCCAGGTAGGCACATTTGTACCTACCTTCTTAATTTATACCAAATGAGTCATACCAGAGATATTAACGCTGCATTTGGTCGTCATGTAGCCATTGTGCTACCTGCTTCGCGAAATAGGTTAATACCCCATCTGCACCCGCACGTTTAAAGCATAATAGTGACTCCATCACAGTGGGCTTTTCTTGCAGCCAACCATTCTGAATTGCAGCCATGTGCATGGCATATTCACCCGAGACTTGATAGGCAAAGGTCGGCACGCCGAAAGTCTCTTTCACCCGACGCACCACATCCAGATAGGGCATTCCAGGTTTCACCATCACCATATCCGCCCCTTCCTGCAGATCCTGAGCTATCTCTTGCAAAGCTTCATCACTATTAGCCGGGTCCATTTGATAGTTTTTTTTATCGCCGCCTTTCAAATTACTGCTGGAGCCAATTGCATCGCGGAATGGGCCATAGTAACAAGAGGCATACTTTGCTGAATACGCCATGATTTGTGTATTTACCAAACCTTGTAGTTCCAACTGATCGCGAATAGCACCGATACGGCCATCCATCATATCGCTCGGAGCAATAATCTCAGCGCCAGCTTCAGCGTGTGACAATGCCTGACGGACTAAAATCTCTTTCGTAATATCATTAATGACATAGCCATCAGCATCAATCACACCATCTTGACCATGGGTTGTGTAGGGATCGAGAGCGACATCGGTAAGAATACCTAATTCTGGTACTGCGTCTTTAAGCGCGCGCACCGTGCGTTGTACCAGGCCATTCGGGTTATAAGCCTCTTCCGCGAGCAGTGATTTGGCACCGGACTCAATGACAGGAAATAACGATATGACCGGGACACCCAGCCTGGCAATTGCCTCAGCTTCTTTCACCAACAGATCGATCGTCATACGCGAGACGCCCGGCATAGATGAAACGGCCTGTTGCTGGTTAGATCCCTCCATGACAAACACCGGATAGATCAGATCATTAACTGTCAGCTGATTTTCAGCAACCAGGCGACGACTGAAATCATGACGGCGCACACGGCGCATACGGCGACCAGGAAAGGTGCCTGGGAATGCATAGCTCATATTGTTCTCCTAACTCAAACCAACCGGAAAATCCGGCGGGCGTTTTCATCAGTTTTCTGCCCTAGCCATTGAGGGTCTTCTTGTCGCCAGGCAGCAACCTGCTGGACGATATGGGGCAGAAAGCAGGGTTCATTGCGACGGGATGCAGGTTTAGGATGTATATCCCTTGGCAATAAATAGGGAGCATCTGTTTCTAGTAACAGCTGTTGCGCCGGAATGCGTGACAGCAGAGATCTCAGTTCAAGGCCACGGCGTTCATCGCAAACCCACCCGGTAATACCAATAGATAAGCCCAAGGCCAGACAGGAATCCAATTCATCAGCAGTGCCGGTAAAGCAATGCACAACGGCTGCGGGGATCTTGTCTAGCCAGGGCGAAAGTAGCGTAATGAAACGTTCGTGGGCATCACGGCAATGTAAAAATACCGGCATAGAAAGCTCGGCAGCCAGCGCCAATTGGGCGGTAAATGCAATTTCTTGCTCTATTGGGGTGGAGAAGTTGCGGTTAAAATCTAATCCACACTCACCAATAGCCACTACAGATACATTGGTGGCTAAAGTTCTAATTTGCTGTTCAACATGGTTTTGCCAAGTGCTCGCTTGATGAGGATGAACACCAGCGGTTGACCAGCAATATTCCGGATTAGCGATAGCAAGATCAAGTGCGGCCTGACTTTCCTCAGCATCAGTACCCGTGATAAGTATACCGGTAACCCCGGCATCTTTTGCGCGAGCAACGACCTGCGAGTGATCTTTTGCAAATTGTGAACTTGTTAAATTCACGCCAATATCAAACATGAGCATTCCAAAATAGAAGCCGCCCAAAGGACGGCTTAAAATATCAAGGTATCTATTTAAGGCACTTTCGGATGATGGTCTATTTCGTCATCCTCTTCCTCAATATCTGAGCGACGTTGTTTACCGGTATAAAAACGGGCAAAGAATACACCGACTTCAAATAACAGATACATCGGAATTGCCAATAATGTCTGTGATAGCACATCTGGGGGCGTAAGAAGCATGCCGACAACAAAAGCGCCGACAAACACATAAGGGCGCTTTTTCTTCAATGCCTCAGGTGTTGTTACCCCTGTCCAGCACAAGAGAATTATCGCAATCGGGACTTCAAAAGAGATACCAAAGGCCATAAAAAGCGCCATAACAAAATCAAGATATGTAGTAATATCCGGCGCGAATAATACGTTTTCCGGCGCTGTTTTGGCGAAAAAACCAAAGGCTAACGGAAAAACAACAAAGTAAGCAAACGCCATACCTAGATAAAATAAGAAGCTGCTGGATATTAACAGTGGAACCATCAAGCGGCGTTCATGCTTATACAGCGCAGGGGCAATAAATGCCCAAACCTGATAAAGGATCATCGGTGCTGAGACAAATACCGAGACCATCATCGTCAATTTAATCGGGGTGAAGAAAGGCGATGCAACATTTGTTGCAATCATACTGGCACCCACAGGCATCTGTTTGATCAGCGGTGCCGATACCAGTTGATAAATATCATTGGCAAAAAAAACCAATACCAGAAAAACCACTAGAACAGTGATTATGCAATTCAATAGCCGCTTACGCAGTTCTATCAAATGCGTGATAAGGGGTTGGGTATCATCAACAGCCATGTTTACCGATCGCCGCCAGGTTGGTGAGTTCGAGGTTGGTCAGCGCTGAGTGAGTCAGTGCTATGGGAGTCAACTGTGGCAGTGTGTGCCTTGGCTACGGATGTTTTTGTAACAGGCACAGGCTCCCCACCAACAGAGGGGATGGGCTTAGTAAATTCCTCAACCTGAATAACAGGTTTCTCAACGCTATCAGGTGCAGTCTCCACAAGCTTAGTCTCTACCAGCGTGCTCGCATCACTCATCTCCGGCACTTGCGGTGACGCCGAAGCTTGAGTTGCTGACTCAGCCGGTGTAACTCCATCATGAATGGCTTCAGGCTCAGTCACCAATGGATTATGGATCGTATGTGGCGCTTCCGAGCTAGTGTCAGACTGATAAGAGCGTTTCAGCGCTTCAGCGGCCTCTTTGAGTTCATCCATTGAAGCTTTCAGCTCAGGTGTCAGATTTTGCAAGCCAGCCTGTTCTACTTTCTTTAAGCTATCTTGTAACTCTTGTACCTTAAGCTCTTGCGCCAATTCGTTTTGCACTGTTGCTGCAAGTGAACGCAATGTACGAATCCAGCCCGAGACAGTTCTGACAGCCACAGGTAACCGTTCCGGCCCAAGGACTACCAGACCGATGACAAGAACCAGCAGCAGTTCACTTACCCCAATGTCAAACACAGCTTATCCCTGCTCTTTGTCGTGACTCTTAGTTTCTTCAGCTTTGACTACCGGCTGCTGTTTTTCAGTAAGAGATTTTGCAAAATCAGCATCGTTGCTGGTTTTGTCAGCATTCGTTGGCGGGGTTTGTGGATCATCACCAATGGCCTTTTTAAAGCCTTTGATAGATGCACCCAGATCTGACCCTAAAGTCCGCAGTTTGTTGGTACCAAACAGCAGAACGACGATCACGGCAATGATTAATAACTGCCAAATGCTTATACCACCCATTACATATACCTCTATTTACAGGGGTTATTCCACAGAAAACCATATTATACGTTATATAGCTTTTGTGAATACTAATCTAACTTACCGCACTTTGAACTAGCTCATAATCTGGCACTCTGAGCGATAGATATTTTAACGAGTACGTCTCCAACCAATAAACCAAGCTAATATGCCTACCGTAATGAATCCTATAGAGATTTCCATTTCACTGGCTAAGAATAAAATAGTACCGCTCACTAACAGTGTAGCGCCAACACCAAACAAATACCGTGACTGCCCCTGACGTTGTTGCTGGCCTTGTATCTGTATAGTGAGCTTATCCACACTTTGTTGTAATAATTTATGCTGTTGTAAGCTGTCGTAAACCAGTTCTGGCAATTCAGGAAATTTTTCAGCCCAGAACGGGGCCTTTTCTTTCAACGCACGGATCACGGCGGGCAGGCCGACTTGATCCCGTAGCCAACTTTCAAGGAAAGGTTTGGCCGTCGTCCAGAGATCGAGCTGAGGGTATAGCTGACGCCCTAACCCTTCGACATATAACAAAGTTTTTTGCAGCAACACGAGTTGTGGCTGCACTTCCATGTTAAAGCGGCGCGCAGTATTAAAGAGATTCAACAGCACATGCCCGAATGATATCTCTGCCAGTGGTTTTTCGAAAATAGGTTCGCAAACAGTACGAATAGCAAACTCAAAATCTTCTACATTAGTGTCACGGGGAACCCAACCAGAATCGACATGCAGTTCGGCAACCCGCCGGTAGTCGCGGTTAAAGAAAGCAATAAAGTTTTCAGCAAGATAGCGCTTATCCGCTTTGTTTAGCGAACCGACAATACCACAGTCAATACCGATATAAAGCGGATCATGGGGATGCTCATAGCTGACAAAAATATTCCCTGGATGCATATCTGCATGGAAAAAACTGTCGCGAAAAACCTGAGTGAAGAAGACCTGAACCCCGCGCTCAGCCAGCAGTTTCATATTTGTGCCTTGAGCTTCCAAAGCGGCAATATCAGATACTGGGATGCCATAAATCCGCTCCATCACCAAGACACTTTCCCGGCAATAGTCGGAATAGACTTCTGGAATGTAGAGCATGGGACTGTTTTCAAAATTACGGCGCAATTGAATGGCATTAGCTGCTTCACGCAGCAGGTTTAGCTCATCAAGCAGCGTTTTTTCGTATTCACGCACCACTTCTCGTGGACGCAGTCTACGTCCATCAGGTAGCAGTTTGGGAACCCAGCCCGCCAAACGGTACATCAAGCGCACATCTGCTTTGATAATCGGCAAAATATCAGGGCGAATAACTTTGAGCACCACTTCCTGACCGTTATGCTTTAAGCGCGCAGTGTGTACTTGAGCAATAGATGCTGAAGCTAGCGCTTGCTGGTCAAAGTCGTCAAACCATGTTTCTAAAGGTCCACCCATCGCTATTTCGATGTGCTTTCTTGCGAGTGCTCCATCAAATGGAGCAACCCTATCCTGTAACATCGCAAGTTGGTCGGCGATTGTCGGTGGGAAAAGATCACGGCGGGTGGACATCATCTGACCAAATTTGATCCAAACTGGCCCTAATTCTTGCAAGGCAAGGCGCAAACGCTCACCTAATGGCATCTCTTTATGCCGATTTGGCAGCCAGAAAAACAGATAACGACCAATACGCAGTGGTAGCGTCAAACGTATCTTCGGAATTAATTCATCCAGCCCGTAACTTAAAAAAACCCGAATAATGAGATACAGGCGCCGAAGTTCTCCTGGCGTCATTGTTTTGTCTCCATGGTTGCCAATCTGGCACTCAAAGCCTCAGTCTCTCGGGCTGTAGCATCAACCTCTTCGTTAAACCACACTACTTCCAGTGGTGCCGGAGCCATTTTCCATTCTTCAGTGATAGCTTCAGCCAAATAGTGTTGTTGCTGTCGCAATTGCTCACGAAGAACATGGTGGCTCTTATGTACTACCTGCCCAATAGTTTCTGCCGCAATATCACCGATATAGGGTGCCAGCCATTCCGCGGGATCCCACTCGGCGAGATCCAAAAGAGCAACAATTTGTTGAACTACCTGAATGTCACCTTCGACGATCAGCTCACCACTGCGCATTAAAGGTGAAAGTTGCTGCCGGTCACGCAGTTTTGCCAACACAGCAACTTCCGTTTTTACTATGCAATCCGCATCACCATCCCATTGACTTAAAACATCCACCTGCCGTTCGCTGAATATGAGTAGCAAAGGGAAGTTAAGCTCGCGTAACTCGATACGCAAGACCTTCCCCACCAAACGTAAACGCGCAGTTTTCATGCTCTTATCGCGAAATAGCACACTATTTAATGATGTCTCTATAATGGCTGTTATGAGCGGCGACAGCAGTGTAGGCTTTAATGAAAATGGCTTAAATAACAGTGTTCTTAGCGGCATATCCATATTCCTGTTAAAACTTAAAACCCCGATGTAATGCAACAATGCCACCGGTTAAATTGGAATAAGTTACGTTCTCGAACCCAGCATCAATCATCATGCCTTTGAGTGTTTCTTGATCAGGGTGCATCCGAATAGATTCCGCCAAATAACGGTAACTTTCAGAATCCTGAGCTACAAGCTCACCAATTTTAGGCAAGATATGGAAGGAGTATGCATCATAGGCTTTGCTCAAAGGCTCCAGAAGTGGTTTGGAGAATTCAAGAACGAGCAAACGGCCACCGGGTTTTAAGACACGAAACATTGAGCGCAACGCTTTTTCTTTTTCGGTTACATTTCTCAAACCAAATGAAATAGTAATGCAATCAAAGTAGTTGTCAGGGAAAGGTAGCGCCTCGGCATTGGCTTGCACATAACTAACATTACCGACAATACCTTTGTCACGCAGCTTTTCACGGCCCATACGCAACATAGATTCATTGATATCAGCCAGAACCACTTCACCCTGCTCCCCCACCAAGCGAGAGAACTTAGCAGTCAAATCTCCAGTACCACCTGCCAGATCCAATACCCGCTGACCGCGACGGACACCGCTACAGTCAATGGTAAAACGCTTCCAAATACGATGAACGCCGAACGACATCAGGTCATTCATCAGATCGTATTTAGCTGCTACGGAATGAAAAACTTCTGCCACCATGCCTTCTTTTTTTTCTTTGGCTACGGTGCGGAAACCAAAATGAGTGGTTTCCTTCTCCTGATCTACCATTTTTTTATGCCTGCTTTTCAGTCAATCTTTCGAGGAAGTGTACCAGAACTCCGATGAAAGCCCCACCTCACCTGGTATTAAGGCCACTGCTTAACTGCAGTCTTCTCAACATCATACAGAAGAGGAACATGCAACTAACCCTGATACTTCAGCGGTGCAGGATCATCTATACCCATCTTACTGGGGTATGCCTCTGATTCCGCATCATCGGATAGTGCTAAATCGCCCTCTAGTTGATCTTCCATACTGGCTTTCCCTGCCAATGATGGACTAATAGGCCGCTTTACCTCGACCCCCAGAGCGCGAAAACCTTCAACTTGCCCTATCAGATTACCACGGCCTTGCGACAGTTTGTTCATTGCCTGACGATAACTTAGCTGCGCTTTATCGAGGCTTTGCCCCAATGACTCCATATCATCAACAAATAAACGTAATTTGTCATAGAGTTTGGCTGCTCTCTCAGCGATACGTTGTGCATTTTGGCTTTGATGCTCGTAGCGCCATAAATTAGTAATAGTCCGTAAAGCCACCAGCAATGTTGTTGGGCTAACCAACATAATGTTGTGCTGTAGCGCTTCACTGATCAATTCGGGTTGACGATCGATAGCCACCAAAAAAGCAGGTTCTACCGGGATAAACATCAATACATAATCAAGTGAACGTAAGCCAGGAAGCTGCTGATAATCCTTGCGGCCTAACATTTTGATATGAGAACGCAGCGACGATAAATGTTCATTCAACGCAACTTCGCGTTCAGCATCATCCTCACTATTAAAATAGCGTTCATAAGCCACCAGCGACATTTTAGCGTCAATAACAACATCTTTCCCCTGTGGCAAGCGGACGATCACATCTGGCTGCATACGGCTATTGCTATCAATTTTTACACTCACCTGAGTTTGATATTCATAGCCTTCACGCAGCCCCGATGCTTCCAGCACTTTAGCCAGAACCACTTCACCCCAGTTCCCCTGCGTTTTATTATCCCCTTTCAGGGCCTTGGTTAGGTTTAGCGCTTCTCGTGCCATTTGTGCATTGAGTTGTTGTAGGCTACGAATTTCGTGAGTCAAAGTATGCCGCTCTCGAGCTTCCTGCCCGAAGCTGTCCTGAACTTGGCGGCGGAAACCATCCAGTTGCTCCCGCAAGGGCAACAACAAGCGATCCAAACTCTGCTGATTTTGCTCATCTGCCCGCCGCCCTGTCTGTTCAAAAATACGGTTAGCTAGATTTTCGAATTGCGTAGTCAGCCGCTGCTCACTGTTAAGGAGTAAACGCTGCTTCTCTTCTGCGGTAAGACGCGTCTCTTCCAGGCGAATAGTCACTTCCCGTAGCTCCGCCTCTTGGGCGCTATTCACTTCTCGTTGAGCGCGCAGCTCTTGATTGAGTTGATCACATTCACCACGCCAATGAGCCAACTGTTGTAGTTTTTCAGCATTACCCGCAAGTTGACTGTGCAAATTGCGCTGCTCCAACTCACCTTGCCGTAATTGCTGCTCATTGCGTTGCAAAGTAGACTGTAAATCTGCCGTATTCTGTTGGGCTTGCTGTAGCGCCTGCTCCAATAATCGCCGCTCAATATCTTGCTGTGCCTTATTACGCTGCTGATACAAGCTGGCAATCAACCACCCCATCAGCCCGCCAATAAGGCAGCCACCCAGCCCATAAAATAAACTGATATCCACGGTTATCTCCCCATTAACCTAATGTCAGTCAAGGTAAGGGGATACTGTATGGATGTCCAGAGTGTTTTTTCTATTACATTCTGTCTTGCGAAGCTGTGCGCATAAATAACAAGCAGATAAAAAAGCGCTCGCCATCTTGCGCAAAGTTAGGTTAAAACTGTCATCCGTTGACCGCCGACTGCCACTTGTGGACTTAATCTATCCAGCGAGAGAACCACTGAATACCGAATGCGCCCGGGGCCAAAATGCCAAAGGCCCAAATGAGGGCAGAAGTGATATTAGCCAATTGAAAATAGAATTTTGGCATGGCACAGATACCGGCAACCAAAGGAACGACTGCACGTAATGGGCCGAAGAAACGGCCGATAAAGGCACCAAAAAAGCCCCAACGCTCAAAGAATGCATGACCGCGCACGAGTAACTGGGGATTGCGAGAGAGTGGCCACATTTTGCCGACACGGTCTTTGTAATGGATACCAACCCAATATGAGACCCAGTCGCCAAAAAAAGCACCGGCGGCGGCGGCGGCCCAAATTGGCCAGAATGAGATACCACTTTCACCAATTAGCGCACCCAGTCCGAGCAAGATAACCGTTGCAGGCAGCAGTAAAGAAAGGAAGGCGAGGGACTCACCAAAAGCGAGAATAAAGACGATAGGCATGGCCCATGACTCATGTTCACGAACAAAATCAATAATGATAGTAATGATGTCATTCAGGGTCACATGCGTTTTCCTATTGTTAAGAAAGTGGTCATTAGCATACTCAATGTATCGCTATTTTGGCTTAACAAATAATAAACGGCCGGAGGATCCCGACCGCTTATATAGATTAACGCGATGAATCAAGGGTATCAGGCGTTGGCAGTTACCACTTTATTACCAGCCATCTCGGCAGATCTGCGGATCCACAGTTCACGCCATTTTTTCAGTGCTGATATCAGGATAATAACGCCCAGTGTCATCATAATAATAGAGATAATACCGTTGAACAGATTGTAACCCTTCGCTGCTGAATTGAAGTACACGTGAGTGATCATCCAGTAGCCCGCATAGTTTACGGTGACAAACAGATAAGCGAGAGGAATCACACAGGTCAGCATATAGATACGTTTGGTTGCTAAACGCAGAATAATAGTGGCACCAATGATTAAACCAACAGAAGCCATTAACTGGTTGGATACACCGAATAGCGCCCAAACCGAATTGATGTCACCCGAGTTAAGGAGATAACCCCATAACGCACAAGCGATAACACTACATGCCAGGGTGCCAGGTAACCAGTCGGTGCGTTTTAGTGGTGCCCAGATGTCACCCAAGAAATCTTGCAGTAGGTAGCGAGCAACGCGGGTGCCTGAGTCAACGGCAGTTAGGATAAATACAGCTTCAAACATAACAACAAACTGGAAGAAGTAAGCAGCCATGCTGCTGAACCATGGCACACGAATAAAGATATCCGTCATGCCGACCGCTAAGGTTACAGCACCACCGGTGCGGCCATACAGGTCCAGACCAATTTCCTGACTCAGTTGTGGCAGGTTAACCACTTCCATACCCAGTAAACTCCATGCTTCAGCGGAAGAGTTAATGGCAAAATAGTCAGCAGGATGCAGAGAGGTTGCCGCAATCAGAGCCATTACCCCAACCATACACTCGGCCAGCATCGCACCAAAGCCGACAGGTAAGATATCGCTCCATTTGTCGATCTGTTTTGGTGTTGTCCCTGAACCGATAAAGGCATGGAAACCAGAAATAGCACCACAGGCAATAGTAATAGAGATAAACGGCCAGACTGGACCTGCCAGCACTGGGCCACCACCATGGATAAATTGTGTTAATGCTGGGAATTGAATTTCGGGGTTAATAAATACAACACCAACAATCAGCGCACCGAATACACCGATCTTCATAAAACTAGAAAGATAACCGCGAGGGGTCAGTAACATCCAAACAGGTAAGGCGGTCGCAAAGAAAGCATACATTGGCAGAATAATGCTGACGGTATCGGCTTTCAGCATTAACCAATCGCCAAGCCAAGTGCCTTCAATGTATGGGCCAACAAATACGCACACCATGATAGCGGCGATACCGACATAAGAGGCCCCTTTCATGCTACCTGTCATGCGTTCCCATAAACCTACGCAGATAGCGATCGGGATTGTCATGAATACCGCGAAAGTACCCCAAGGGTTACGTTCCAAGGCATGTACCACAACCATTGATAACCCGGCCATGGTGATAGTGATAATGAACAGCATGGCAAGACCGGTGCACCAGCCAGCCACCGGACCAAGTTCTGATTTAGCGACTTCTGATAGGGATTTCCCTTGATGTTTCATTGACGCAAACAGAACCACAGTATCGTGAACAGCACCGCCAATAACACAACCAATCAGTAGCCACAGGAAACCGGGTAAATAACCATATTGGGCTGCCAGTACCGGGCCAACCAAGGGGCCAGCCGCAGCAATTGCTGCAAAGTGGCTACCAAAGTTCACCCATTTTTTAGTCGGAACGTAATCTTTACCATCTTCAAAGGTGTGGGAAGGTGTGACTTCACTGTCATCGACCCGCAGTACCTTACGAACAAAAAAGATACCGTATAAACGGTAGCAGATTGTCAGGATACACGCGGACGCGATAACAAAGGTAATCGCATGTTGCATGAGCATTCTCTCCAGGGAATTTGTCAGGCGTTAACATACGCCTGACGCCTAAGAGAAATATCAGCGATCTGGTTAAGCGGTAGTTTGTATCATTAAGCGGTTAAAAAGAGCCACTCAGTGGTGGCTCAGTACGAGATAAAAGCGGATGAATGGCGTGCAGGAAAAAAATCACTCTAAGAAGTAGGCCTGTAACTTTTCACGCTCGATACTGCCTAGGCCAAATTCATGTTGCAACCAATGCTCACGGCTACCATATCGCTCTTGAATGCTGCGCAACGCAGTTTGAATAAACTCTTCTTTGGCTGACAATACGAAAGCAAATTGTCCTAGCGCCTCATCGTTGAGTTTCAGTGACAACTCAGCCAGCATATGTTCACGGAAAGGCGTCAGTGTGGTTTCGGTCAACAGGTAATCTTCCAATACTGTTGATTCGTCGGCACCTAGCGCGAATAGCACCAGCGCAGAACCCACACCGGTGCGGTCTTTCCCGACAGCGCAATGCTGTACGACACTGGCAGCAGTATGTTCTGGCGAAGCGCAGTTTTGCAGCAAACCCGTCAGTTGCTTATAAGCCTGATTATTAAACGGTAATCGGTGATAAAGCTCTAACATAAAAGCACGGGCATCAAATGCCGCTAACGTCTCATTAGTTAGTTTTTCCAGATTGGCATTCACCTCGCTACTTAGCGGGTTGGCTGGAGTGTTGTGGTAACTGGCCCCTTGCCACACCACGTCGGGCTTGGCCTGAACTTCATCAGCATCACGATAATCAAGAATTTGAGCAATGGGGCCGCGACTGAGAACATCACAATCTTTGGCACTCAAGCGATCAAGTGAACCAGAGCGAAAGAGTAGGCCGCGCTTGATGCGCCGACCATCAGCGCCAAGGTTGCCACCGAGATCACGAAAGTTAATACCACCATCCAGTTGCAACAGGGAAGGATGAGAGAGCGCAGGTTTCGTCATGTTTTCCTCTTATTATTGTCCTTTATGTGAGCTACGACCTTACCAGATAACCGGATAAAATAAAAAACGGGCCAGTAAACTGACCCGTTCCAGACGGCTGACAAACCCTGATGACTCTATCTTGAGCGGTGAGGATAGGCAGAAGAGTCCAGCGCCGCGCCAGGGATGTACTGACGGCGTCTTGACGATCTGCCTGTTCTCTCCGTTGTAGCCACTTAGCCCATAAACGGAGAACTGTTACAGCAGGTGCCGTGCGGCTTCTACCACAATTTTCACCGCGTGGCTTTCGGTTGCTTTCATGGTTTCTTCGTTCGGGATCTCTTGCTGGGTGCGGTTTACAATCACCCCGGCGACCATACCAGCGCGCAGGCCCTGGCTGGCACACATGGTTAGCAAGGTTGCAGATTCCATTTCATAATTCATCACGCCCATAGATTGCCACTCTTCCATTGAACCTTTAAAACGGCGAACAACACGGCCAGAGAAAGTGTCGTAACGCTCTTGTCCTGGATAGAAAGTATCGGAGGAAGCGGTAACACCAATGTGGGTAGTTGCGCCCACTGATTTTGCGGCATTAACTAGTGCGGTTGTGCAGGCAAAGTCCGCCACTGCTGGGAACTCCATTGGGGCAAAGTGCAGGCTGGCACCATCTAACCGCACCGCCGCCGTGGTGACCAAAACATCACCAACATTAATATGTGACTGAATAGCACCAGTAGTACCAATACGTAGGAAAGTCCGAACACCGAGCTGCGCTAACTCTTCAACAGCAATCGACGTTGAAGGGCCACCAATACCGGTTGAGCAGACAATCACAGCTTTGCCGTCTAATTCAGCGCGCCATGAGGTAAATTCACGATGAGAAGCCAGATGTACTGGGTTATCCATCAATTTAGCGATTTTCTCAACACGTTGCGGATCACCCGGCACGATAGCCAGAGTTGCCCCTTGCAGATCATTTTTAGTCAGGCCCAGGTGAAAAACGTCGGATTTAGCCATGTGTGAGACTCCTCTTTCATGAGAGATGTTGTAGGGGGTACAAAGAGATACTTTACTCAAAATCATCACATTATTTCGTGATGATAGTCACTTTGATAAAAGAAATGGTAATAGCCAATACATTATAACTGTGAACAAGATCACATATAGCATCAATTAAGGCTATTTATCATCCAAAAACAGCCCGTTGCAGTCGCCATTTTGTATGTGAATGACAATGATAGAACTCATTGATCAATGTCGTACCAATATCTTTTCAGTATTTGTCAGCCTGACTTATCAAATTCCCTTTATGTCACCACAAAGTCATTAATCACGACAAAACCTGACCTCATAAATCTCAAAGATTACCTATAGTTAAATTCGGTAGCGCATAACACAGTAGTAATAATTTAGTGACGGCAGTAATAGCTTATCGGGTAACTTTTCCTCATCTGCAAGGAGACCACAGTGAAAACTGATCTACTTATGACTCTCAGGCAGGCAGCAGGCGGCTTCACAGCTGCGGTATCACCATTAGCCTCGACGACCCGCCATACCGATCAACAGGGTATTCACTGCGGAGAAACCACCATTCCGTCTCAGGGTGATGAATTGCCGGCTTATATTGCCAAGCCCGCCCAGCACACTGGGCCATATCCTGTAGTGATTGTTGTGCAGGAGATTTTTGGTGTGCATGAGCATATACAGGATATCTGCCGCAGGTTGGCGAAGCAGGGATATCTGGCTATCGCACCGGAGCTATATTTTCGCCAAGGTGATGCCAAAGAGTATGATGATATCAATGCGTTAGTTAAAAATTTGGTTAGCAAAGTACCCGACCGCCAGGTCATGGTCGATCTTGATCACGCGGCACACTGGGCCTCTCGCCATGGTGGTGATACCAGCAAATTGGCGATTACAGGATTTTGCTGGGGTGGTCGCATTGCCTGGCTATATGCCGCCCATAATCCGCAGCTCAAAGCCGCCGTGGCCTGGTATGGCAAATTGGTGGGCGAAAAAACCTTACTGTTACCCAAATATCCGGTTGATGTTGCCATCGATCTCAGTGCGCCGGTACTGGGGCTGTATGGCGGCAAAGATGGCAGTATCACACCAGAGCACATTGACACTATGCGGCAGGCACTACGCGCCGCCAATGCTGATGCCGAAATCATTGTTTATCCAGAGGCAGGACACGCATTTAATGCCGACTATCGCCCCAGTTATCATGCAGACTCTGCGCTGGACGGCTGGCAGCGGATGCTCGATTGGTTTGCTCAGCACGGCGTGGCCGCCAATCCGGTAGCTGAAGAGGGCAAATAGCCACCATAAAAAAGGGCGCAATATGCGCCCAAGTGTCACCACAGAGAGTTAATGGGTATCAATCAGATCTGCTCTTCACGCAAACGCTGTGCAGCCAGCACCATGTTGGCCAATGCCTGGCGGGTTTCCGGCCAGCCACGGGTTTTCAGACCGCAATCTGGGTTAACCCACAACCGTTCTGCTGGGATACGCTGAGCGGCTTTGCGCAGTAGCGCTTCAATCCACTCCACACTGGGCACATTCGGCGAGTGAATGTCATAAACGCCGGGGCCAATCTCATTGGGATAGGCGAAATCTTCGAATGACTCCAGCAACTCCATATCTGAGCGGGAAGTTTCGATGGTAATCACATCCGCATCCAGCGCAGCAATGGAATCCATAATGTCATTGAACTCGCAATAACACATATGGGTGTGAATTTGGGTATCGTTCTGCGCGACTGCTGCATTCAATTTAAAGGCATCGACTGCCCATTGCAGATAGGCTTGCCAATCGGCGCGGCGCAGCGGCAACCCTTCACGCAGTGCTGGCTCATCAATCTGGATGATACCAATACCTGCTTTTTCAAGATCTTCCACTTCATCACGCAGTGCCAGCGCAATTTGTTTGGCGATGGTTTCGCGGCTGACATCTTCCCGTGGGAATGACCAGCACAGAATGGTGACCGGCCCGGTCAACATGCCTTTTACCGGTTTGTCCGTCAGCGACTGGGCATATTTCGCCCATTCAACTGTAATGGCTGCCGGGCGGCTGATGTCACCAATAATCACTGGCGGCTTGACACAGCGGGAGCCGTAGCTCTGCACCCAACCATTTTGGGTAAACACAAAACCATCCAGATGCTCACCGAAATACTCCACCATATCATTACGTTCAGCTTCACCATGTACCAGCACATCCAGACCCAAACGCTCCTGCTCCGTGATAGCTTGCTTGATATGCTCGCTGATACCGGTGCGGTAGTTTTTCCCATCCAAACGACCCTGTTTGAAGTCCAGGCGCAGGCCACGGATCTCGGTGGTTTGTGGGAATGAGCCGATAGTGGTGGTCGGCCAGGCGGGTAAGTTAAAGCGCTTACGCTGAGCTGTTGCACGGGCCTCATAAGGCAGTTGGCGCTCAATATCTTGGGCAGTGATTGCCGCCAGACGTTGTTCCACTTGCGCATTATGTACACGGCTGGAGGCACGGCGGGCGCGGATTGGCGCACTGTAAGCGGCCAGCTCCGCCCGCTTGGCTTCACTCGGTGCATTCAGCGCCTGAGTCAGTAATGACAGTTCAGCACATTTTTGCAGGGCGAAGGCGAACCAGCTTTTCACCTCGGCATCAAGGCGCGTCTCTTCACTTAAATCAATCGGGCTATGTAATAGGGAGCAAGAGCTGCCAAGCCATAACGGGCGGCTATTAATCAGTGGTTTCAGGCGTTCAAACCAATGACTGAGATCAGCACGCCAGACGTTACGGCCATTGATAACCCCCAGTGATAGCAGCCACTCTTTTGGCAGTTTTGCATTCAGAACCGCAATATCATCCTGGCCGGCAACCACATCCACATGCAGACCTTGCACCGGTAATGCCCGAATAGTGTCGAGATTATGGCCGATGCTGTCGAAATAGGTGGTCAGCAGCAATTTAACCTGGCCCTGCAATGCCTGATAAGCCGGTTGATAGGCATCCAGCCACTCTGGCGGAAGTTCCAGTACCAGTGCCGGCTCGTCAATCTGCACCCACTCAATGCCGCGCTTAGCCAGTTCAGCCAGAACTTGCTGATAAACCGGCAGAATATCTTTCAGCAATGAGAGGCGATCGAACTGCTCACCTTTCACTTTACCCAGCCACAGGTAAGTTACCGGGCCAAGCAGTACAGGTTTGATTTTGTGGCCCAAGGCCAGTGCTTCATCCACTTCATCCAGCAGTTGAGTCCAGCCCAGTTTGAACTGCTGGCCTTGCTGGAACTCCGGCACCATGTAGTGATAGTTGGTATTAAACCATTTGGTCATTTCTGCCGCAGCCGCGGGTGTGCCAGTGGGGGCGCGGCCACGACCAATGCGGAATAGGGTATCCAGATCAATCGAGCCATCGGCATTCTGATGGCGCTCTGGGACATTACCCAGCAGCAAACTGGTGGTCAATACATGGTCATACCAGGCAAAGTCACCCACTGGCACTAAATCAACGCCAACTTGCTGCTGTTGTTGCCAATGACGGGCGCGCAATTCACGACCCACATTGAGCAATTCCTCTTGTGTCGAGTTGCCTGCCCAGTAACTTTCTTGTGCTTTTTTCAGTTCACGTTTCAGACCTACACGCGGAAAACCCAGTGTGTGATTTAAAATTGTCATCGTCATATTTCCCATTTAGCCATCCAGATGTTTACACATCCATAATCAGCAGGTACTGTATAATCCACAAGCGCAATTTGTTCACTGTCACTGTGAAGGACTCTCATGATCGAACTGAAACACTTACGCACCCTGCAAGCTTTGCGTAATACCGGCTCACTGGCGGCGGCGGCGACACAACTTCATCAGACCCAATCGGCCTTGTCCCATCAATTCAGCGATCTGGAACAACGTCTGGGCTTTCGTCTATTTGTGCGTAAAAGTCAGCCGCTGCGCTTCACCACGCAGGGAGAGATCCTGTTACAGCTGGCAGAGCAAGTGCTGCCACAGATCAAGCAGGCACTGCAAACCTGCAACGAGCCGCACCAAACCGCACTGCGTATCGCCATCGAGTGCCATAGCTGCATTCAATGGCTAACGCCAGCACTGGATAACTTCCACAAAAACTGGCCACAAGTGGCGATGGATTTCCAATCTGGAGTGACCTTCGACCCGCAACCCGCCTTGCAGCAAGGGGAGCTGGATCTGGTGCTAACATCAGATATTTTGCCGCGCAGTGGTTTGCACTATTCGCCCATGTTTGATTTTGAGGTACGTCTGGTATTAGCGCCAGACCACCCATTAGCCAATAAAGCCCGCATCGAGCCGGAAGATTTAGAGCCAGAAGTGTTGATGATCTACCCGGTGCAGCGGCAGCGATTAGATATCTGGCGGCATTTCCTGCAACCGTCAGGGGTCACCCCAGTGCTGAAAAATGTCGATAACACCCTGCTGCTGATCCAGATGGTCTCCGCACGGATGGGGATCGCCGCACTCCCCCATTGGGTGGTGGAGAGTTTTGAACGTCAGGGGCTAATTACCACCAAAACATTGGGGGATGGCTTATGGAGCCGGTTATACGCTGCCGTCCGTGATGGAGAGCAGCGCCAACCGGTGACTGAGGCATTTATTCGTTCGGCCCGGCAGCACGCTTGCGATCATCTGCCATTTGTAAAGAGTGCGGAGCGACCCAACGCCGGTGTACCCATAGTGAGGCCATTATCACAGTTGCCCCAATGATAAAGCTGGGCCAATGGGGTTTTTCCTGCCAGATGGCCAGATTCACCAGTAACCCAGCCGGAACATGCACGTTATTCATGATACCTAAGGTGCCGGCATCGACCTGTGTCGCACCATAGTTCCACATGAAATAACCTAAGCCGGAAGCGCCAATGCCAAGCCACACCAGCACCCCCCATTGCAGTTCAGTGGTCGGTAGTTTTTGTGGATTGCCAAAAGCAAACCAGGCAAAGACCGCAACCAAAAAAGCACCGACATAGAACCATGAGAAGGCCACATGCTGCGGGATCGGGTGGAGTTCCATCAACCGCTTATACCCCACCTGCCCGATGGCAAAACAGAGATTTGCCGCCTGTACCAGCACCAATCCCCACCAAAAATGCTCGCTCAGGTGGTCATAGCGAATGATAGCCGCCCCCACCACCGCCAATAGTGCACTGAGAGCATAGCCCCAACGCAGGCGCTGACGGCGCAGCAAATCATAAATTAAGGTGACATATAGCGGGGTCATCACGGTAAACAGCAAAAATTCCGGCACAGTCAGGTAGAGATAGGCGCGGAAGCTGAATAAGTACATGATACCTAATTGAATTGCGCCCACCACCATATACAGCAGGATCACTCGCCAACTAATATTGCGCCAACGCAGGAACGGCAAAAAGACCAGCGCAGCCAGCCCAACCCGCATCAACACGGAGAACCAGCTATCCACCTGCCCTGCCAGATATTCGCCAATCAGGCTAAAAGAGAATGCCCACAAAATGGTGGTAATGACCAGTAATGGCACGATAATTTGGCTCAATGAGGTGATAAAGTGCCATTGTAGCGGAAGTGAGGGAGCAGTTTTGGGCGAAGTGGGTTTACGATTGGTTAAAAATAAACCCACCGAGCTATCTAGCGCACTTTTACATCGCCGAGCTACATCCCGACCCCAATAATGGTCAAAATCAGGGGGGTGGTGACCGCGGCCAGCACCGTGGACATCACCAGACTGGCGGCAGCAGGGCCAGTTAGCACATTAAACTGGCGCGACATCAGATAGACATTCACACCTGTCGCCATTGATCCCAGCAATACCACCACCTGGGTTTCCAGCACTGGTAGATTCATCGCCCATGCCAGCGCCCAAATCACCATGGGTTGAACAATCAATTTGAGCAAGCAGATGGCGCTACTGATTTGCCAGCCTTCGGTGACTCGGTACTCCGCCAGCCCCATTCCCAGCACAATCAATGAGAGTGGTGGCGCGACTTGCCCCAGCATGGTAACCGGTTGGTCGATAAACTGCGGCAGTTGCAACCCCGTCAGGCTGAATAAGGTGCCGGAGATAATCCCAATAATCAATGGGTTGGTCAGCACACTACGCGCCGTTTTCACAAAACCCGCCATGGTCGGTGAACCATTGCGCGCCCACTCCACCGAAATTGTCACCAATGTCCACAAAATCAATCCGTTAAACACCAATACCAGCGCCACTGCCGGAATGGACTTCTCCCCCAGCATAATGGTGGCGATGGGCAGCCCTAACATCACGTTATTGGAGAAAATCCCGCCGAGAGCAAATACCGAGCCGGATACACCATCCAGATGAAATACCCGACTGGCGATAATTCGCCCGATAATAAACACCACCAGGCAGCTACCAAAAAAGGCGATCAACAGACGTGCATCTACCGCTGGGCGCTCGGAGAAGTCGCACATCATACGAAACAGCATGGCGGGCAGCGCGAGGGAGAAAACAAAGCGGGTCAGGCCATCAGTGATAGTGGATGGCCACTTACCGAATCGCACCAAGCAGTAGCCCAGTGCAAGCAGAACAAATAGCGGTGAAGACAAGACAATCTGGTGCCAGAGCGAAATAACAAAGGCGGGCATGGTTTACTTCCTGTCAGACCGGGCCAGGTCAGCCCGTAAATGTAAGAATGGCTGACCTGCTCTGTTCCTGTTCTGTTTATATCAAAGTCATTGGAGTTAGAGGTAGGCAACCAGCAAGCGAATCCCGATGAGCATACTCAAGTATGTGATTCTGGTGAGTGAGCGCAGCTAACACCCCTGTAGCTTCAAGGACGAGGATATATTAAATCTATACGGTCAGTACAGATACAATCAACGCCCCAATTTAACAACTCCTGCGCTCGGGTGGGCTGATTGACGGTATAGACCAAAATACGCAGCCCAGCGGCCTTGAGCTGCGCCACTCGCTCAGCGGTCAGTTGCTTGTGATTGATATGCAAAGAGACGCAATCCAGCTGCTGGGTCAATACCGGCCAATTATCATCCCATTTATCCAGCAATAGCCCACGTGGCAGCTCCGGTGCTGCTTGCTGCGCGGCGGCTAAAGCATCAAATGAGAATGACGACAACAGCGGCGGTATCGCCTGATCTTGCCACAGCTGACCCGCCGCCAGCGCGATAACTCGCCCGGTGACCACTTCCGCACCGCGGGTCGGCTTAATTTCGATATTCGCGGCCATGCCGTATTGCGCGCAGCGCGCAGCCACTTCTGACAGCAGTGGTAAGCGCTCACCCCGGAATTCCGGGCTATACCAGTCGCCCGCATCCAACTGAATCAGCTTCTCCCACGGCAAATCACCCGCAACACCCCAACCATTACTGGTCCGCTCCAGCGTGTCATCGTGCAGCAGAAATATCTGGCCGTCTTGCGATAACTTGGCGTCGAACTCAATCATTTTGTGACCATGACGCGCGCCGACCTCAATGGCCGCCAAAGTGTTTTCCGGTGCCAATGCACCACCGCCCCGATGGGCAACAATCGGAGGGTAAGGCCAATTTTTACTCATGCTTCCATCCGTAGTCCGCTATCTGAATCAAAAAAGTGCAGCGCCGCAGGGGGCAGGGATAAGTGCAGCACACTGCCCGCCGCCGGCATCTCTTCGTGGGATAGACGGGCAATGATACTCTGCCCGCCCCACCGGCCGTGCGCCAGATTGTCCGCCCCCAATAACTCCAGCGTTAACAGCGCCATCGGCACCCCCAGCGCTGAAGTTGTCTGCTGAATATGCTCCGGACGGATACCCAGGGTCAAGCGCCGATCGGCCCATTGTGGCCGAGGAGTTTCCAGCGGCAAGCGCACTCCATCAGATAAAATAAAGGCGCAGCCATCAGCACTGACACTTCCGGCAAACAGGTTCATGGCGGGTGAGCCGATAAAACTGGCGACAAACAGTGATGCGGGCCGCTGGTAAACTTCGCTTGGTGTGCCAATTTGCTCCGCCACCCCTTTGTTCATCACGATCACCCGCTGAGCGAGGGTCATCGCCTCCACCTGATCATGGGTCACGTACAAACTGGTGGTTTTCAGCCGACGATGCAGCTGTTGCAGCTCCAATCGCATCTGCACCCGCAACTTAGCATCCAGATTAGACAGCGGCTCATCAAACAAGAAAACCGCCGGTTCGCGCACGATGGCCCGCCCCATCGCCACCCGCTGCCGCTGACCGCCCGATAGCTCACGCGGTTTGCGTTTTAGTAGCGGCTCCAGCTCCAGAATGCGGGCCGCTTCATCAACGCGCTGACGGATCTGCTCTTTGCCAAAACCGCGGATTTTCAGGCCATAAGCCATATTGTCAAACACGCTCATATGGGGATAGAGCGCATAATTCTGAAACACCATGGCGATGCCGCGATCTTTCGGTTCCAGATCGGTAACCCGCTGATTATCGATATAAATATCGCCACTGGTGGTACGCTCCAGCCCCGCTACCATGCGCAGCAGAGTCGATTTACCACAACCGGAGGGGCCAACCATCACGATGAATTCACCGTCGGCGACATCTAAATCAATCTGCTTAATCACCGGCGTGATGCCATCGTAAGATTTAGTTACTGCCTGAAGCTTTAAACTTGCCATATCAGATTACTTCTCACTGTCTACCAGGCCGCGAACAAACCAGCGCTGCATCAGAAGAACCACCACGACCGGTGGAATTAAGGTCAGAATCATCGCCGCCATCACCTGATTCCACTGGGTGGGTGCGCCCGAGCTGGAGATCATGCTGCGAATTCCCGCCACCGCCGTGCCCATGGAAGCATCGCTGATAATCAGGATTGGCCAGAGATATTGGTTCCAACCATAGATAAATGTGATAACAAACAGCGCGGCCAAATTGGTTTTTGACAGCGGCAGGACGATATCCCAGAAAAAGCGCATCGCCCCTGCGCCGTCGATGCGCGCGGCTTCCAATAGCTCATCCGGCAGGGTCATAAAAAACTGGCGGAAAAGAAAGGTGGCGGTGGCTGACGCCATCAGCGGCAGGGTCAGTCCGGTGTAGCTATCCAGCATATTCAGGTTTGCAATCACCTGAATTGTCGGGAAAATTCGCACTTCTACCGGCAGCATCAGTGTCAGAAAAATCAGCCAGAAGAACAGATTGCGCAGCGGGAAGCGGAAATAAACGATGGCGTAGGCCGAGAGCATCGACACCGTGATCTTGCCGACGGTAATTGCAAACGCCATCACAAAACTGTTCAGCAGCATCAGCCCGAAAGGTGCGCTGTTATTGCCCACCCCCGCGAGCCAAATGTGGCTAATGTTCTGCCACAAATGCGGCCCAGGGATCAGGGTCATCGGCACCTGAAACACCTGAGTGTCATCTAGCGAGGCCGCCACAAAGGCCACATAGAGCGGGAACAGAATCAGTAGCACGCCAATTATCAGCATGATGTGACAAAAAATATCCAGCCCACGACGATTCTCAATCATTGGTAACGCACCTTACGCTCAATAAAGCGGAACTGGATAACCGTCAGGCCAATCACCAGCAACATCAGCACCACCGATTGGGCAGCAGAGCTGGATAAATCCAGTCCGGCAAAGCCTTCGCGATAGATTTTATAGATCAGTGTGGTTGTCGCCTGCATCGGGCCACCGCCAGTCGCCGCATCAATAACCGGGAAGGTATCGAAAAAGGCATAAACCAGATTCACCACTAGCAGGAAAAAACTGACCGGGGATATCAGCGGCAAGACCAAATTGAAGAAGCGGCGTACCGGCCCGGCACCGTCAATGGCGGCGGCCTCAACCAGTGAGCGCGGAATAGATTGCAAAGCCGCCAGGAAAAACAGGAAGTTATAACTGATTTGCTTCCAAACCGAGGCCAACACCACCAAAAACATCGCCTGCCCGCTATTTTGAGCATGATTCCAGTTGTAACCCAAGGTGGCAAGAAAGTGGGTTATCAAACCTAGCCCCGGATTGAACAGAAAGATCCACAAAACAGCAGCCACCGCAGGGGCGACGGCATAGGGCAGAATCATTAAGGTTTGATAGATACGGCTGCCGCGCAGCACATAATCCATCATGGCGGCTAAAAATAGCGACACTATCAGGCCAATCCCCGCCACCAATGCACTGAAGATCAGCGTGGTGTAAAACGAGGCTAAATAGTATTCGTCCTGAAAGAGCTGAACAAAGTTGCTCAGCCCGACAAACTCGCTGGAGAGGCCGAAGGGGTCCAGCATTTGCACCGAATACCACAGGGCTTCGCCAGCAGGCCACAGGAAAAACACGGCCGTAATAGCCAGTTGCGGGAAGACCAACAGGTAAGGCAACCAACTACAGGAGAAACCGGGACGGGAGGATGACATAAAATTAACCGTTTATCTGACAGGTGCTCGTGTGACACAAACCATTTGCCGTGACAGGCACTGCCAGTTTGGGGGCGAAAACCGCGCCCAAACTGGCCAGTAGCGTCGCTGAATAACTCTATTTATTCGCCTGCTCGAAGCGGCGCAGCAACACATCACCCCGCTTCACTGCGCCATCCAATGCCTCTTGCGGGCTCTTTTTACCGGTCCACACCCCCTCCAACTCCTCATCAACCACGGTGCGGATCTGCGGCATATTGCCCAGACGCAAACCCTTGGTATAAGGCAATGGCGGCTTATTCAACATTTGGCGCGTAGCAACATCAGCACCGGGATTCTTCTCATAGAAGCCCTGCTGCTTGGTTAGCTCATAAGCGGCGGTGGTGATCGGCAGATAGCCCGTCTTCTGGTGCCATTCAGCCGCGATCTCCGGTTGAGCCAGATATTGCAGGAACTCAGCTACCCCCTGGTAGGTCTCTTTATCTTTACCATCCATCACCCACAAGCTGGCCCCACCAATAATGGCATTTTGTGGCGCATCTTTCGCATCGGCGTCGTAAGGCATCATGCCAACACCATAGTTAAATTTCGCGTATTGGCGGATATCGGCCAGTGAACCGGAAGAGGCGGTGGTGATGGCGCAATCGCCACTATAAAACTTGGCGGTCGACTCATCTTTGCGGCCAAAATAGGTAAAATCACCCTTTTTATTCATATCCGACAGCAGTTGAATATGCTTCACCTGCAATGGCTTATTGAACTCCAGCACCGCATCAGTACCATCAAAACCATTATTCCGGCTGGCGATCGGCTGACCATGCCAGGCGCTGAAGTTCTCGATTTGAATCCACCCCTGCCAACCGCTGGCATAGCCGCAGCTTGAACCCGCAGCCCGTAGCTTAGCGGTATCTGCCGCCAGCTCTTGCCAGGTTTTGGGCGGCTGATCCGGGTTCAGACCCGCTTTTTTGAAGGCATCTTTGTTGTAATACAGCACTGGGGTGGAGCTGTTAAATGGCTGGGATAGCAAATGACCTGTTTTGGCGTCGGTGTAATAACCGGCTACTGTCGGCACGAAAACAGATTCATCAAAATTAATATTGGCGTCTTTAAACACCTGGAATACTGGCTTGATCGCCTTACTGGCCATCATGGTCGCCGTGCCCACTTCATAAACCTGCAAAATGGCCGGCGCTTTACCGGAACGGAAAGCCGCAATCCCCGCCGCCAGACTCTGCTCGTAGTTGCCCTTATAGACAGGGACGATCTTATAATCGCTATGCGACTGGTTAAAGCGGTCAGCTAATGAATCCACCTCTTTACCTAACTCCCCCTCCATGGAGTGCCAAAAAGGAATCTCCGTTACCGCCATGGCATTGGCACTAAATACTAAAGTCAGCGCGATACAAATCGATGTTTTACTAATAGTATTATTAAACATAATCCGGCCCCTGAATAAATCTGTCTGACTCACCTCAATCAATTGCAGTGGATGAGCAATTTTGTTCGAAAGCAAACATGACACCACTTAGTGACAGAAATATAACTTTTACATGACATAAAAATGACAAGTCACTAATGGAAAAACAAAAATGACTTTTTAACGCTAGGATTAATTAAATAAACTTGTAATCTAAGTTAATAAAGAGTCAATTAACAAAATGCATTAGCACATTAGATTACTCATAGTGATAAATATAATTTTTATATATCTCAGCAGTTACTCAGATTAATTTTTTCTCCTTAATGCGACCTGTTAATTATTGAGCCACCTGATATGCCGTGATAGCATCACCTCGCCCTGATGGATGAATTATATTAATGCGATTCTATTAACGCCCAACCTATTATCGCTACTATATATATCCATCAAATAAGCATCATAGAGTATGATATTGCCTTCTCAGGTATCATCTGGAGCAAGGCTTCATTTAAACATTAAAGGACTATTAGGAATTTATGATGAAAAAGACCCTACTATCTATTATGACTATGGCAATATTGGCTAGCAGCACAGCGGCTTATTCAAACGCAGTAACCAAAGATATTATAGTTGAAGCAACAATCCCGGCGACATTAGATATGACTGATGCTCAGGGGAAGGCAATTAATATCACCCCTCTGAAAATGGTGCACGACCCCGATAACGGCGCTTACACAATAACTCAGCCAGTCAGGTTCAGAGGCAACGGTGACGGCTTGAAGGTTACTATGACCGAAGAACTCAAGCTAGAAGAAAAAATAACCAAAAAAGATTTTGGCAAGATTGACCTAAAACTGGGTACACACGATCTGAAGGTTGGCGAGGTTATTGACTTCGGAAATGACGATCTTAACAAAGATGTTAACTTAGTTATTTCGGGTAAAACACCAATTGATGCTGTGGGAGGAGATACATATAGTGGCACCCTTAAACTTACTTTAGAACCTAACTCTTAATTACCACCATGCTGTATATATTTATTTGATTAACAGATGCAGCTGGGAGACTTAGTTCTCGGCTGCATTTTTCACGCTATGAAAATTGAGTGATTACTACAATGAAATGGATATGGATTTTGCGCTTTGTTGTCATGGTAATGTTTGCTAGCAGCACAGTTGTTTACTCAGCGCCAGTGACCAAAGAGATTAAAGTTGAAGCAACAATTCCGTCAATATTAGAATTGGATATCGTGAGCCTGACAAAATCTGCACCGGGAGATGTCATTGTATTAGAATATGGAGATTATAATGGCCATGCGCCTCGTTTCATGAGCAGTGCCTTAAGTCTTAAAATAAGACATAATTCTGATGCTAAGCAGGGATATAATCTGAGTATCAACGACGACGCTGAATTGACAACGCTTACGAGGAGGGGATATAAAGGCTTTCCCATGGAGGTATCTATTAGTACAAATAACGGGGAGAAGCGTTTATTATCTGCCAATCCCGTAAAAATTAACAAAGTATCAATACTTCTACCAGGTAATGATGATGTAGTCCCTTTGTTAATACCGCTAAGGATTGAAGCTATACCAGGGTCTGTCCTTATAAAGGCGGGAGAGTTATACACTGGGATACTTACCTTTACCTTAGAACCATTGAGTTAATTATCCTTAAATGGCAGTAAAAAATATTGATAACACATCACTATCGACAACATAGACAAAAAATTTGGAATGAGTGTTACGCCCCTATCTGACACAAAAATATATAAAGGAACAATTAAGCTCGTTGTGGAGCCTATACTTTAGTTAAATTAAAAAAGCATTTAACCCTAAGCAAGACCATATTTTATAATAATTAATCGCGGAATGGAATCCAATGGCAAAGATACTAAAAGACAATCAGTTGATTTTATGTATTTTATTATTCCCTACATTTAATCCAGCGTGGGCAGAAGATATATCCGAAGATATATCCATTGAGTACTTAGTCCCCGCAGGGTTCTCTGCCGCTGAAGAAAATAACACACTGCAATTAATTGGCGTGTTAGATGGCAAAACCTTGCCTGGCCCGCTATTTTTTTCAGAAGATAAACAGCAATTAAGTTTTGACAAGCAAAAATATAGAAACAACAATGTTAGTGAACAGTCAATTATATTGTTAGAACAGATCCTAGCTCAACTCCCCTATTTACAATGTCAAAATGGTTGTGACTATATTTTATCTGGCCATAATATCATGCTGGATAAAATTAATAATATCATCACAATAAACAATAGCAACAACCGCTACTTGATGCCACCGACTACGTGGGGCCTGGTGCATAACCAATCTTTTGATCTGCGCATGACGGCCAAAAACTACCGAGCTATATCTGGTCGTGGTCAGGGCTATATTGGTTTGCCTTTGCAATCTTATGGCTTTGTAAATTGGTTTTATAACACCACGCGTTCGAAGAATAATTATCTGCAAAGGAACACCCCCCAGTACCAACACCAAACCCAGAAAGGAATTGATAGTTGGTATCTACAAAAGAACTTTCAGACACTCTATTTACGAACAGGCAGGCAAAATAGTCTAGATAACAGCGCCGGTAGCATTCACACCTTACTTAACCCGGCGTTAGACCAATTTATCACCTTGGGTAGCCAAAGCTATTTGGCTCTTGATAAGCCCTCTGCGGGTAGCCTGGTGTTATATGCCACAGCGGATGGGGATTTTGAGATTTACCGCGATAATCAACTTATTCGCCGTATTCCTGCACAACTGGGCCGCAATGAAATTAATTATAATCAACTGCCTGGCGGCTATTATAACGTTGAAATTCGCTTAGTAGATAATACTGGTCGCGTAATCAGCCAGGAAAGCCAAATCATCAGCAATATCAGTACTCAAACCAATAATGGTTGGTTTGTCACCATGGGAAAAGGGACGGTACGCAATAAAAATCCTAATAGAGTTCACCCTTATAGAGCTCACCCTTATTTAGTGCAATTTGGCCGCAGTATGAATATAAAAAATCTACAAACAAATATTTCGCTGCTTAAAGATAATGCCCATCACTGGGCCGCTGAAGGGAATATATCGCGCCCATGGGGTTTCTCCGATCTGACGATTACCCCGACCCTTGGCATGATGTCTGGTGAAAAACATGGTGGCGGATATCTGCGCTTGAATGGCGGAAATACTATATTAGGCTATCTATCAGTAGCTCGTTATCAAACACCAGATGTATCAATATATGCACCAAACTACGGCAGTACATCTGTATCTTACAGCCGTCGCTTTGGGCCAACTCAACTCAGTTACCAATTTAATCAATATGAACGCAGTAGACAGCACCGTATTCAGGGCAGTTGGGACTGGCGGCACCCACAATTTGGCCTAAATCTCTCCCTTGGCGTACAAAAAGGGGGCCTGTGGAACAGAACAAATAGCTATAGCTATCGCGATAATAACTATGGTGTTTTTCTCAATACTACACTCTCTTTCCAGCAGAGCAGCGCCAGTATAAACAGTGTCTATGCACAGCAGCAGTTAACCACCAGTGCCAGTTACCAAAAAGAGTTCACCGATAACCATGGCACCAGCTCTTTGGGTATTAATGGCAGTACCAGCGGGAGTAACAATAGTATCGGCAGCTTTGCGCATCGTAGTGGAAGCCGTGGAGATATATCCGCCCGAGTAGGTATTGATAGCAAAATAGCCAATGGTGGGATCAGTTATAACGGTATGCTTGCCGTCAGCCCACAAGGGGTAGCGCTGGGGCGTAGTAGCTACAGCGGTTCGGCACTATTAATAGAAACGCCAGAATTATCAGATACGCCTTATAGCTTCCAGGCAGAAGGCCATCCAATAACGGGCGGCGGCCTCTATGCCATACCGATTCCCCGCTATCAGGATCGTTTCTTTATCTCTACTCATAATGACCGTAGTGATCTGGATATGCATATTCAGCTACCGGTCAATATTGTACGGGCGCACCCCGGGCAGGTCTTCTCCAGTAAAGCAGACATTAGTTTAAGCCTGCTTTACAACGGATTCCTCAAAGATCTCCGTGGGCAACCCGTCAGCGGAGTTATTCAGGAGACAGGTGATGCCGTCCACCCTAATGGGCTGTTCTCCATTAGTTCAAATACCATATTGAGAGAAATTACTGTCCAAAATGGCTCAATCCGTTATCGCTGCGATATGCGCCGGCAGCATGATCATATTTACCAGTGCCACTCGAATTAACATCAACAGGAATTATAATGAAACACAATAAGTTACTATCAGCCGCTTTTTTACTGTTGCTGCCAATTACTGCAACTTACGGGCAGTTGTCAGTCATTCCCGTCAAAACTACGGTTAATGCACTGGATCAACACCGCACGATACAAGTCTATAACAGCGGTGATAAGCCACTCTATTTAGATATCTCACTGCAACGGGTCGATAACCCAGGTATCAATCCAGAGAAAAAAACCCTGATTAGTGATATTCCTCAGCCTGAAATGATTTTTAACCCTAACCGAATTACATTAGGGCCGAAACAGAAGCGGGATATCAAGTTATTACCGCTAAAATCGCCAACGCAAGAAACACTCTATCGTCTATATATCGATCCGATAGTCGAGACCAAAGCCGTTGTGAACAAAGCCGATAAAAGTAAAATTCACGCGCCTATGACTATCAGTATTGGTTATGGGGTGCTGATTCACCATGTTCCACCTCTAGCGGCACAAACTCGCCATTGGCAGCATCAATGTATGCCCGACAACCGTTTGATGCTGAGTTCCACAGGTAGCGTCCACAGTAAGTTTGAACAACTCAAATCACCTAATGACTCCAAACTGGCTGACAGCCTGAATCTATATCCTGGCACGCCGATCACCTTGCCAGTCAAACAGCTTAGCGGGAAGGTAGATAATGAACCTTTTACTCTTAATTGCGGTTAGTTTGCTACCGCTCAGTGCATTTGGCGCCATTGATATTCAGCCACATGTGTTGGAGATGCGACAGGCCAATGCTGTGGTAAATGTTATCAATCGCAGCTCAATGACCGAATACATCACAGTCCAGCTATATCAAGTCAATAACCCCGGTGTATCACCCGAGCAAGAATCATTGACCGCAGTTGGGGAACAACTGCAGCCGTCACTGTTTGCCGTTCCAGCCAAACTGACTCTCGGCCCCAAGCAGAGCGGAAGAGTACTCCTGAAAGCGCTACAAGCGCCGGAGAAAGAGCAGGTCTATCGGTTATCAGTGGCCCCTGAAAAAAACCTGCGGGTTAAGGGCGGTCATGGGGCGGTATTAGGTGTGCAATTAAGTTATATGGGGTTAATCAGGCATTTGCCAGCATCATCGCAGCACCAGTGGGAGCACCGCTGTGTCAACGGGGGGATAGAGTTACAAAATATCGGTAATACCCGTCTGCGGTGGCACCAACTAATAGCCCAAGGCCAGGATATCAAAGATTTTAATCTCTATCCCGAGCAACGTCGGCAACTGGCAGCCAGAGATATACAGGGAATGATTGAGGATAAAACCTTTAGCTTGAGATGCACTGTCGATTAAAGACAAGGAGCGTTATGAAAATTATCACAATAGTCGCCATATCATTATTACTTCTCTGTCAGGTAGCTTCAGCGACAGCTCCGATTCCGCTAGGAAGTATTGATGTCAAATTAGATGTCACTGCACCAGAAAGAATTGAGATCGAAAATCCGACAGGCGGTGGTTGGTATAGCAACATTAAGCTGGAGAATACCCCAGAAAATCGGTCTCTTTTTCAGGCAGAAGTGCCAGTGAGGGTAAAACTTCGACAGGCAGAGAGTTTCACTATTTCGGTTAAGACGCCATTAATACTCACCCGCGAAACCAGTGCTGCACATTCAGTAGCATTGGCGTTCCTGCCAGCCGAGGTGAAGTGGGGCAGGGCTGGCCATCTACAGCCGTTAGCCGCTATTCCACAAAAATTTACTGTCGACAAAGGTACAACCAGCCAGAATAGTGCCGATTATCTATTACATATTTCGGCCCTGGCACCTGATGGGCAAGATACTGCTGGAAAATATCAAGGGCAGCTAACATTAATCTTCGAAATAAACAGCTGACAGTTATGGAGATATACCAAGTGAATATAATCAATAAACACTTATTTATGGGGCTATTGCTATTAATACTGTCTCCCGCCGTGATGGCAGCGCCTGACTCTCGTGAAAGGTTCGTCACAGGCTATACAAATTGCTCAATGAAACTATTAGATGATGGCAGCGTAGAAGTCTCTTTTCGGGCAAATGTGGTAGATGATTTATCTGAAAAAACTGAGGATTCTGATGATCTGCACCCATTATTATCATTCCATCTTTATAATAAGGATGGTGAAGAATTCCGTACATCTTATCCAACCGCTATCAGTAATTTATCTATTAATGGTAATGGCATAGTATCGCGCCTTTCCAATAATGAATGGGTACTTGACTCTAAAACTATTACTGGGACGGCATTCTATAATGTCTCATTTGTAGTTTCCTCTCATATTATTCACGCTCTTGCCGCTGTAAGAGTCGGCGTAACTATTGGCCTTGTTGAATTTATAGCTAAGGACGATGGCCATGTTCAATCACTTGTTGTTGATCCAAAGGGTGTTTCTTTTAACCCATTAGGCAATCAGTGCAAAGACTTTGATCCAAGTTCACCACCAGATGCGTTGAAAATTCCCCCTAAGTTTATTTTAAAATCAGCAACATGGGAATTAAAGCCCATTGATCTGGATACGTTGCTCGATGGGAAAGCCCGCGGCTTAGAGGCTCCACTGAAACATCCAGAGGCCAATCGCTTATGTATCAGCTACCGAGGGGTGGGGATAACGAGTGGTCACAATTATACAATTAACGCCAGCAGTACTAATGGGTTATCTGCAGACGGTCAACATTTTCAATTAATTGAAAAATCCAGCAATAACGTGATTAACTACAAGATATTTCTAGATGGCAACGGCTATCAAGAGGACATCTCTCTACCTGAGCAAGAAAATTGGGGAAATTGGGTTGAGTTAGCTCCAAATCCAAATCGACGACACGAAAATGAGGTATGTTGGACACCTGAAATTACAGCTTATAGTACTAAAACCACTGATAAAGGTAGTTATAGCGACACGCTGAACTTTACGATCACCCCTGAGGCATGATACTGATTAGCCCATTGATAATGTTATATTTTCACCATAAAAAGGCCCGTTACCGGGCCTTAAAAGAGAATCCTGCGTAATAGCTATGGCTGCTTAACCCCCCAGATAAGCTGAACGCACAGCTTCATTCGCCAGTAAAGCAGCCCCTGTATCTTCCAGAACAATACGCCCATTCTCCAGTACATAACCACGATCAGCCAATTTCAGCGCCTGATTTGCATTCTGCTCAACTAAGAAGATGGTCATTCCCTCTTCTCTTAACTGTTGAATAGTATCAAATATTTGCAGGATAATAATCGGCGCCAGCCCCAGTGACGGCTCATCTAAAAGCAGTAACTTAGGTTGGCTCATCAATGCACGACCAATCGCCAGCATCTGCTGCTCACCACCGGACATCGTCCCTGCCCGCTGAATACGCCGCTCAAACAACCGTGGAAACAAGTCGTAAACGCGCTCAATGCGCTGCTGATATTGCTGGCGATCAGCAAAGAAGCCGCCCATCGCCAGATTCTCTTCAACCGTCATGCGCGAAAACACCCGGCGGCCTTCAGGTACAATCGCAATTGCCTCGCGCATAATGCGGGCCGTCTGCCAGTCAGTAATATCCTGCTCACCAAAAACGATGCTGCCTTCAGTGGCGCGCGGCTCGCCGCATAATGTTCCCAACAATGTCGTTTTACCCGCACCATTGGCCCCAATCAGCGTAACAATTTCGCCCTGTTGAATATGTAAACTAACCTGATGCAGCGCCTGAATTTTGCCGTAATGGGCTGAAACTTGATTAAATGACAACATGTTATGTTTATGCCTCGCCCGCTTTCCATTTACTCAACATAAGGTTACTCACCCAAATAGGCCCGAATCACATCCGGGTTATCACGGATTTCAGCGGGAGTGCCTTGTGCCAACGGCGTTCCCTGATTCACCACGTAAATGCGGTCAGAGATGCCCATCACCAGTTTCATATCATGCTCAATTAACAGAACTGAAACCTGATGCTGGCTTCGTAGCTCCATAATCAACTGATTCAGTTCATCAGTCTCTTTCGGGTTCAGACCTGCCGCAGGTTCGTCGAGCATCAATAGTTCGGGCCGGGTCACCATGCAGCGGGCAATCTCCAGACGCCGTTGCTGACCATAGGCCAAATTACCTGCCTGTCGGTTTGCCAGCTCTAATAAGCCGACACGCTCCAGCCAGGTGGCGGCACGTTCCAGGGCATCAGCTTCTGCGCGACGAAAGCCCGGCGTCTTCAGCAAACCGGCAAAAATACCACTTTTAAGATGCTGATGTTGTGCCACCAGCAAGTTCTCTACGACAGTCATTTCGCGGAACAAACGCACGTGCTGGAAGGTACGAATCACGCCCATGCGGGCAATCATCTGGCCGGGTAGCCCTTCCAGATGGCGATCACGTAACTTAATGGTGCCGCCAGTTGGGCGGTAAAATCCAGTCAGGCAGTTAAAAATGGTGGTTTTTCCCGCCCCGTTAGGGCCAATCAGTGAGACAATCTCCCCCTGATTAAGGGTCAATCCCACATTGTTGACCGCCAGTAATCCACCAAAACGCATCGACAGCCCTTCAACGGCTAACAAAGGTTGCGTACTCATGCTTTCTCCCCCTGTTTAGCGTTGATTTCGGCTACTTTCAGCTTCAGTTGTGGCCGTTTCATTGGCAACAGGCCCTGCGGTCGCCAAATCATCATCAATACCATCAATGCCCCCAACAGCAACATGCTGTAGGCATTGAGATCACGCATTAACTCGCGCGAAACCACCAGTATTACCGCCGCCAGAATGACCGCGAACTGTGAACCCATCCCCCCTAAGACCACTATCGCCAGCACGAAAGCCGATTCAACAAAGGTAAAAGACTCTGGGCTGACAAAACCTTGTCGGGCAGCAAACAGCGTACCGGCAAAACCGGCAAAGGCCGCACTGATGGTAAACGCCGTTAGCTTGATTTTGGTTGGGCTAAGGCCCAGTGAACGGCAGGCAATTTCATCCTCGCGCAGCGCTTCCCATGCCCGGCCTAGCGGCATACGCAGCAATCGGTTAATCACAAACAGGGTCAAAATCACCAACAGCAGTGCCACCATATACAGGAAAATGATGCGATCGCTTGGGTCATATGTCAGGCCAAAGAAGTTATGGAAGGTATCCCAGCCGCCATCTTTTGCGGTGCGGCTAAACTCCAGACCAAACAGTGTTGGTTTAGGAATTTGGCTAATGCCATTCGGGCCACCAGTGATTTCGGTATTGTTGAGCAGCAAAATACGCACAATTTCACCGAAACCGAGTGTTACGATCGCCAGGTAATCCCCACGTAGGCGCAGGACGGGGAAGCCCAGCAAGAAACCGGAGAGCGCCGCAACAATCCCAGCTAGCGGCAAACTTTCCCAGAAGCCTAAACCGTAATAGTGATTCAACAGCGCGTAAGTGTATGCACCGATGGCATAAAACCCACCGTAGCCCAGCACCAGCAGACCAGATAAGCCCACCACGACATTCAATCCCAGCCCCAGCATGATATAAATTAGCGTCAGGGTTGCAATATCAACTGAACCTCGGGAGACCAAAAACGGCCAGGCAATTGCGGCGATAATAATCGCGGCGGCGAATAATTTCTGCCGAGGCGTGGTGCCGTCAAAACTGGGCAGTACCCAGGCGGGGCCAGAGATTTTCTTGATGCCCTGTTGGATAACCGGGCGCACCAACTGGAAGAAAAACACCACGATACATGCCGCGCCAATCCACAGCCAGCGGACTTCCGAGGCACCTTGCACGATCAGTTTGGTGCCATCTAGCTGCAACTGTAGCCCCATAACAAACGAGGCGAGAACCAGCAGGACGAAACTGGAGATAATGGCGTTGACGAAGTTGAGCTGTTTCATACCTTTTCAACCTCCGGACGGCCTAATATCCCAGTCGGCATGACTAACAGCACCACAATCAGCAATGCGAATGAAACAGCATCTTTGTATTCGGTGCTGAGATAAGCAGAGGTCAGTGCTTCCGCAACCCCCAGAATCAAGCCGCCGATCATCGCGCCCGGAATACTGCCGATGCCGCCCAATACTGCCGCAGTGAATGCCTTCATGCCAGCCATAAAGCCGATGTATGGGTTGATCACGCCATAGAATTGGCCGAGCAATACGCCCGCAACTGCCGCCATCAATGCCCCGATCACGAAGGTCAGTGAGATGACTCGATCCGTATTAATGCCCAGCAGACTAGCCATTTTCAAATCTTCAGCACAGGCGCGGCACGCGCGGCCCATCCGGGAGTAGCGGATAAAGAGTGTCAGCGCCAACATGGCGAGGAAGGTGACTATCCAGATCGTCAGTTGCATGGTGCTGATAGTGGCGGCGAAACCATTGGTTTCAGCCAAGGTCCACTGGCCGGTCACCAAACTCGGTAGCGCCAGATCCCGGGAGCCTTGCGTTAGGCTGACGTAGTTTTGCAGGAAGATAGACATCCCAATAGCAGAAATCAGTGCAATCAAACGCTTAGAGCTACGAACCGGCTTATATGCCACCCGTTCGATACTCCAGCCATAAGCACTGGCGATCACAATTGAGACCAGGAAAGCACAGCCAATCAATAACCAGCTGGCATCAATCCCCATCATCATTAATGCGGCTATCACGATAAATGAGACGTAGCTGCTGATCATATACACTTCGCCATGAGCAAAGTTGATCATGCCAATAATGCCGTACACCATGGTGTAACCGATGGCGATCAGCGCATAGGTGCTGCCCAACGTCACGCCATTGAACATTTGTTGCAGAAAATACAGAAACTGCTCTGACATACCCTAACCCTTTGATTCACTTGCCTGGCTGCCCTAGCCAATTGCACCTAATCTACTGTGTGCAGAGAGGAAAATCCCCCCGAAACCTGGGGGAAATGCAACGGGTAAAAGGGGCCGGGTTGCTGCGGGAGCAACCCTACAACTTGATGTTTCTAATATTATTGTTATTTGACTGCGGTAGATGAGCCATCCGCGTGCCATTCAAAAATACCGAACTCAAACCCTTTCAAATCACCTTTATCATCCCAGCTCAATGGCCCCATCACTGTTTCGACCGGCTTGCCGGTTTTCAGATCTTTGACCAAATCAGCGGGTTCCTGGCTACCAGTGCGCTCCATCGCCGTAGTCAGCGATTGCAATGCGGCATAGGTGGTCCAGACGAATGGGCCAGTTGGGTCCAGCTTCTTCGCTTTCAGTGCATCAACGATAGGTTGGTTTGTCGGCACTTGATCATAACGTTTCGGTAATGTCACCAGCATACCTTCGGACGCATCACCGGCGATGTTGGACAGTGAGGAGTTACCCACGCCCTCTGGCCCCATGAAGCGGGCGGTCAGACCGGCTTGCTTAGCCTGACGCAGAATTTGCCCCATCTCCGGGTAGTAACCACCGAAGTAGACGAAATCGACATTCTCTTTCTTCAGACGAGCAACCAGAGTTGAGAAATCTTTATCACCGGCGGTCACCCCTTCAAACAGCACAGGTTCTGTACCCTGTTTTTTCAGGCTATCACGCACGGAACGCGCCAGACCTTCACCGTATTGCTGCTTATCGTGCACAACTGCGATACGTTTAGGTTTGATGGTCTCAAGAATATATTTAGCGGCGGTTGGGCCTTGATCAGAATCCAGACCCGTGGTGCGCATAATCATTTTATAACCACGGGTGGTTAGATCAGCATTTGTCGCGGCAGGGGTGATCATAATCACGCCTTCATCTTCATAAATGTCTGATGCAGGCTGAGTCGAAGAAGAGCAAAGATGACCAATAACGTAGCGGATACCGTCATTAATGACTTTGTTGGCAACAGCAACGGCTTGTTTCGGGTCGCAGGCATCATCGTATTCCACACCGACCAGTTTATCGCCTTTAATTCCACCTTTGGCATTGATATCAGCAATAGCCTGACGTGCACCGGTAAATTCCATGTCACCATATTGGGCTACCGGGCCGGACATCGCGCCAACAATGGCAACTTTAATGTCTTTCGCCAGTACAGAGTGGCTCATCGCCATCGCGATACACCCAGCCAGCAACACTTTACCTTTTGTTAATTTCATCCGCGAATTCCCCATCTGTCATTGTGAACGTGCTTGTTGTGTTGGTCTTAACGTTTTATCGTGCCGCTACGTTTTATTCATATGTAATAATGATTTAGTCTCAAAAGTGATGCTTTTTTCTAATAAGACTTTATTTTTCATGTTATTAAACAGGAGTTTTATGCTGTAAATCAACTCAGACAAGCAGAAACAAGCGGTGTAAACAGCATAAAATTAGGATTAAATTGAATGGGTTTTACTCAAATGATAGTGGGTTATGCTGGTTGCGTGACCATTTACTCAGTTAAAACTCGGAAAATGCAGTATCGAAAAAACATTTTCCCCCAAGCACGTACAGAAAAACTTACACAACGCTCTGGTCTGTGATCTAGTACAATAAACCACAGCATAATTCCCTTTACTTTTTTATGGTCTTTTGGCGATGAAACTGACTATTGAACGATTAACAGCTCTGACTCATCAAGATTTTATCGATTTAGCGAAGATTTGGCCTGAGCAGCAGCAAACCAGCTGGCAACAATGGATTATCGACGGTAATCCGCTCTTTGCTGCGCGCTTTAATGAGCGCCTGTTAGGTGCGGTGAAAATTGTTGTGAATGGTCAAAATGCCAGGCTTCAGGATTTGTGTGTCAGAGAAGTGACGCGTCGGCGTGGCGTGGGGTTATATCTGATTGAAGAAACATTGCGTCAGCTGCCAGCCGTTCAGCACTGGGCGCTGGGTGATGAGCAGGTCACGGCCGAGAATCGCGCGGCCATAGCGGGTTTTATGCACGCCTGTGGTTTTAGTCGTAGCACGCAGGGCTGGCAGCGATAACTTGCAGCAATCATTAGAGGTGGAGTTATTAACGAAAAATGCCAGTGGCGGGGAGAACAGGCAGATCGTAAAGACGCCGTAAATCCATCCTTGGAGGCTCGAACCTCTCCGCCTTGGTGCGACATTTTACTCTTCCACCAGCCCTCACCGTTCCAGGTCGAATCATCGGGATTTGCCATCAGTTTGATGAGTAATTAACTCTGCGGCTTTGTACGATTTCAAACCAGGTTAACCAGATCAGCCTTGAGAGCCAGAAAAGCAAAAGGGCGATATTAATATCGCCCTTTCTGTGGTATCACAATCGCTGAATCGCCCTATCAGGCTTCAATTGCCATACGTAATTTTTTCATCGCATTTTTTTCAAGCTGCCGAACACGCTCAGCGGATACACCGTACTGATCGGCCAACTCCTGCAACGTAGACTTGTTGTCATCATCCAGCCAACGGGCACGGATAATATGCTGGCTCCGCTCGTCCAAACCTTCCAATGCATAAGCCAGTTTGTCTGCTGCGTGGTTATCCCAGTTATCCTCTTCAATGCCATCGGCAAAATCAGAAGTTTTATCCTGCAAATACAGGACTGGGGCCATAGATTGACCATCACGTGCTTCGTCATCTGGAGATGGATCGAAAGTCATATCCTGTGCGGACATACGTGATTCCATCTCGCGAACGTCTTTACTGGTCACACCCAGCTCTTTGGCAACCAACTCGACTTCATCCTGGTTAAACCAGCCCAGACGCTGCTTAGTTTTACGCAGATTAAAGAACAGCTTACGCTGAGCTTTAGTGGTCGCGACTTTAACAATCCGCCAGTTACGCAGAACATATTCGTGAATTTCTGCTTTGATCCAGTGTACCGCGAAGGAGACCAGACGCACCCCAACTTCAGGGTTGAAGCGACGAACTGCTTTCATCAAGCCAATATTACCTTCTTGGATAAGGTCAGCCTGTGGCAAACCATACCCAGAATAATTACGGGCAACATGAGCGACAAAGCGCAGGTGAGACAGGATAAGCTGTTTAGCCGCTCCCAGATCGCCCTGGTAATGCAGCCGTTCAGCCAGCTCCCGCTCTTCCTCTGCTGTCAGCATTGGATAGGCGTTGGCAGCCCGAATATAGGCTTCCAGACTACCTTGGGGTACTAAGGCTAAAGTTTGCATTTCTTTGGTCATTCAAAACCCTCTCATTGCATTGGCTAGTAAGTGCAGATTTCTCTCAGCGCCGATATTTTAGCATCTGCTTAGACAGATTCAAGCGCTGGGCACCTTATCATTTCACTGTGCTTTTCGACCGAGTATTGCCAAAAAAGTTCATGCTGGATCACATTTTTTGCAGCGGATCGTAGTCAATAATTTGTAATACATAGCAGAAAACGTCGATGGAGTTCACGGGTAAACAACGCCTCTCTCCCTGCTTTAACTGAACACCGCAGGGAAAGAGTATAACAAACATTCTTTACTGCGGTGTAAATCGGCGTAAATGTTGCACCGTCGCCAGCCAGGCGGCGATCCAGCCAATCATGGCGGAGATCAAGACCAATAGCAGGCACTCATCCCAGCTTAGGCCATGCAGTGTAAAGCTGGTGCCGAACACCGTCGCTACCTGTGTAACCACTGATCCGAGCTTCCAAACCAGCGCTTCAGAGAGCAGCAGCGACAGAACCGCACCACCGAAGCCCAGCATCGCACCACCATTCAGGAACGGCCGTAGGATGAATCCATCAGTAGCACCAATCAGCTTCATGACATTGATAGTATCGCGACGGCTGAAAATGCTCAAACGCACACTGTTACCAATCACCAAGAACACGGCAACCACCATCAACACGCCAATTATGGCCGCCACCTGCCCAACCAAGCCCGTGAGAGCGGCCAGACGGGCAAACCAGCTGTCGTCCATGCGGACTTCAGCGACCCCCTCCACTTTACTGACGCGGTCTCGCAAGGTATCCAGTGTTCCAGAGCTTTGGAAATCCAACTTGGGTGTGATGATAGCAACAGCGGGCAGCGGGTTCTCTTCCAGCATATCCAGCGCACCACCAAAACCGGACCAGTTGCGAAACTCACCCATCGCTTCTTCCCGCGATAGATAATTGACCTTCTCGACGCCGGCTTCTGCTTTCAGTGTGGTGACCACATTTTCCGCCGCGTTATCATCCAGAGCTTTATCCAGATAAACTGTCAGTTGCGGGGTTGGATACCACTGGTCTGCCGCCTGACTGACGTTCTTCCACACGATATAGCAGACACTTGGCAGTGTCAGTGAGATAGCAATCACCATCACCGTTAAGAGAGTTGCCAGTGGTTGGCGCATCATATCGGCGATCGCATTGACCCACGAATAGCGCCACTGTTCACGCCAACCGCCTTTCAGCGCTCTGGTTTTAGCTTTCTGTGCACTATTCGCCATGGTGCGCTCCTGACATTCGCCCCTGACTTAGCGTCAGAATCGGGTAGCGCCGCCGGGCAATCAACGACGTATCGTGGGTTGCCATCAAGACGGTAACGCCCACACGGTTAAATTCTTCAAATAAGCGCAAAATACCTTCGGATAACGCGTCATCCAGATTACCGGTGGGCTCATCTGCCAGTAATACCGCGGGTTTATTCACCACTGCTCGGGCAATGCCGACGCGCTGCTGTTCGCCACCAGAAAGCTGAATCGGAAAGTTCTTCGCCTTATCCAGCAGCCCCACTTTATCTAGCGCCGCTGATACGCGCCGGCGAATATCTTCAGTGCTGGCACCGGCGATAATCAATGGCATGGCTACGTTGTCGTATACCGTCCTGTCCAGCAGCAGATGGTGATCTTGGAAGATCATGCCGATCTGGCGACGCAGGAATGGAACTTCGCGGTTTTTCAAGCGGCTGATATCGTGACCACCAAACCAAATATGGCCGGCACTGGGGCGCTCGATACCACAAATCAGTTTCAGCAGCGTACTTTTCCCTGCGCCAGAATGGCCGGTGAGAAACGCCATTTCCGCTGGTCGCAGATGAAAATCTACTCCTTGCAACGCCTGTCGTCCGCCTAGATAAGCTTTACTGACCTGTTCAAAGCGAATCATCCGTATTAATCCTCTCGGGCAAAAAGAGCCTCAATAAAATCGTCAGCCTTGAATGGCCGTAAATCTTCTATGCCTTCCCCAACACCGATATAACGGATTGGGATACCGAACTGATCTGCGATGGCGAAAATCACCCCGCCTTTGGCGGTACCATCCAGTTTAGTCAGAGTAATCCCGGTCAGACCCACGGCTTCATTAAAGAGTTTCGCCTGACTCACCGCATTTTGTCCGGTACTGGCATCTAACGTCAGCATAACCTCATGGGGGGCATCGCCGTCCAGTTTTTTCATCACCCGGACAATCTTCTTCAGCTCCTCCATCAGGTGGGCTTTATTTTGCAAACGCCCGGCAGTATCGGCCAGCAACACATCAATACCACGGGCTTTAGCCGCTTGAATGGCATCGAAAATCACCGAGGCGGAGTCCGCACCGGTATGTTGAGCCACCACGGCAATTTTGTTGCGTTCACCCCAAACTTGCAGCTGTTCTACCGCAGCTGCGCGGAAAGTATCACCCGCAGCCAGCATAACGGATTTACCCTCAGCCTGGAATTGACGCGCCAGTTTACCGATGGTAGTCGTTTTGCCCACGCCATTAACGCCAACCATTAAAATAACAAATGGGTTTTTACCACTAACATCCAGTGGTTTGTCTACTGTGGACAGAATTTCGGACATCTCCTCTTTGAGCTTGCCATATAACGCCTCCGCATCTTTTAGCTGCTTACGGCTAGCATGTTCAGTCAATGAGGTGATGATTTTGCGGGTGGTTTCAACACCAACATCGGCGATCAGGAGTTGTTCTTCTAACTCTTCAAACAGATCGTCGTCGATTTTTTTACCGCTGAACAGCCCCATAAAACCAGAACCGAGGTTCTGCTTGGTTTTGAGTAAGCTGCGTTTTAACCGCGCGAAGAAGCCCTCTTTGGTTGGCCGCTCTTGTTCTTGCGCCGCGACTGGAGCAGTGACCTCTTCAAGCACTTCTTCCGGTTCAATTTCGTCGTCAACGGCAGCATCTTCTACAACGACCACCGTTTGCTCGAGAAGCTCGACCAATGGCTCTTCCACAATGGCTTGTGGTGCCGATGCCTCAATAGCAATGCTCTCTTCCGTTATCGGCAGTTCTGGCGCACTGACAGTACCTTCATCCCATTCATCAGCACTGTTATCATCACTTTGAGATTGAGAGAAATGATGCTGTAAATACTCGGGTTCTGAAGATAAATTGAGCGGTTCGTCGACGATCTGAGCGGTAGGTTCAGCATCCACCTCTGGCAGAATTTCAGCCGCAGCTTCACTGATAGCAGCACTGTCCCACTCACCTGGTGTTACCGCAGAGTGTTCAGCCGGTTGTTCATGCCCATCGGCATCAGCAGACTGACTTTCAGATATCACTTCAGATGTAACTTCAGATGTAACTTCAGCCTGTTTTTCGCTGCTAACTTGCTCTTCAGCTTGCTCAGCAACACCTTCTTTCTCAGTAGCCAATGGCTCTGCTGTTTGTTCTTCACTCTGACGGCCAAGACCCAGCCAGGAAAAAAATCCACGTTTTTTTTCTTTTGCCATTTTGGACTCTAATTACTTTGGGTTTGCATAAATAAGATAATAGTTCGCAAGTCTATCACTTTCCCCTGAACAGCAACACGCGCACAATGCTGCTTTCTAGTGTGAATTCAATCAACAAAAGTTTAACGTTTCCCCCTCGAGGGAGCTATAGGTAGAATAGACGCTAACTCTTTTATTCAGTGCTGCAATACTGGCCTATTTTCAAGTAAAGCGATCTATGGCAAAGCGACCAATAGCAAAAGAAAAACAAGCACCACAACAGTCCGCAGGGCAGATCCGGATTATTGGTGGCAAATGGCGAGGGCGTAAATTGCCGGTGCCAAATAGCCCTGGACTGCGCCCGACAACGGATCGGGTCAGGGAGACACTGTTTAACTGGCTGGCTCCCATGATTCAGGGCGTTCGCTGCCTGGATTGCTTTGCGGGTAGCGGAGCCTTAGGGCTGGAAGCACTATCCCGCCAAGCTGGCGAAGCCGTATTGCTGGAAGCCGATCGGCATGTCGCTAAACAACTGAGCAATAATTTGACTCTCTTGAGCGCCGATAATGGGCAAGTTGTGAATACCAACGCTTTACAGTGGTTAGCTCAACCGGGGCAACCCTTTGACCTGGTATTCCTTGATCCTCCGTTCCGTAAAGGTTTGTTAGCTGAAACCATCAAGTTACTAGAGCAATTTAACTGGCTGACTGCCGATGCCTGGATTTATGTCGAAGCCGAAGCCGAGAGTGCCACCACCGACCTCCCTGCCAGTTGGCAGTTGCATCGCGAGAAGGTTGCCGGGCAGGTAGCCTATCGCCTCTATATCCGCCGTAAAATGGCGCACCAAGATGGTGAATCAGTTGAAGAACAGGAGCAACACCATGTGGATTAATCTCGGCCGATTATTGATGTTAGGAGTGTGGTTCTTCTTGCTGCTGAATCTGTTCCAACCGTTCCCTACACCTTTAAGATATTTTATTAATGTTGCCATGATATTTATGGTTTTGATGCATGGTCTGCAACTGATCTTGCTCAAATCCACCCAACCGAAAGATCAACCGATCAGTGGCTTACAACAATTTAAGATTTTTGTCTTCGGGGTGTTTGAATTACTGGCCTGGCAAAAGAAACAGCCACCACTGCCTAAAAAATAGAGCTTCTGCCGCGAAGCTATTACCTAAGCTGCCATTTCTAAACGGTTATGACGGCAACGGCTTATTTGGCCGCCGAATTGGGGGTAAAACCAATATAGCGGGTGCCTTGTAAACGCAATGTTCCCTGTGCGCCTTGCTCTATGCGGTTATACTCCTGCTGTGGCAATATCATTTTGATTTTACTGTTATTTTTCACTTCCATTCCACTAAAAAGTGGTTGGAAATAGACTTCATAGCGCTTTTCTTCGGCGACAATCTCTTCGCGCTGACGCGAGCGGCGATTAGGGGTCAAGACCTCCCGCTTTTCAGCAACTTCAACTTGCAAGCTGCGCACAGGCGCGCGGTCATTTTCTGCATCCTGCCGTTTTTTCTGCCAGTACTGACGAGTCGCCAGTACGACGATCAATACCACCACGGCAATCAATAATAACGGCGGTTTACTCATAAGGTTTGACCTTAAAATCACACCCAATAGCGGTAGTTGGGTTTATGACCCGATTTAGCTTTATGACCCAGTTTTAAGGCTTATTGCCTGGTAAATAAGGGAAACTCATCACGTTATTGCCCAATTCAGAGATGCGGGCGCTACCCTTTTCTGTCACGGCATCAATGCGAATGACTGAATGCAGGGGAACATAGCTGCGGTTAACACCTGAAAACTCGGTCTTCAGCTTTTCCGTTGAGGGGTCGACCAGCAATGTTGATTGGCTATCAAAGACAAAATCAGCAATTTCAATAAATCCAAAGAGGTTACTAGGCCCTACCTCGCGGACATAGAGCTGATAATTCTTACCGTTATTTATAAACTGAATACGATAAAGTAACTGTTCATTGGTCATGACGTTATCTGCCTCTATCCCTTGATTTAGCGAAAGGAAATCGGCGTTAACATAACATGTGGGCCAAACAAGACCAAGAGCTGCGCCGGTTGATTCTGCCGCTAAATCAGATTATGCGCACTGCCGCGCATTTAGTGTTATAAAACATTCAAATCACTCTCGTGTCGCTATCACTCTGCTCCTCCATCCTTTACACTTATTCAGTGTATATACCCAAAGTTATTGGTGTTGCGCTTTTTTATTACAACCCAGGTATCTCGCTGAAACCTGCATAGAAAAAAGGATAAATAATGAGCTGGCCATTCCTTGCCGTATTCTTTTCTGGTTGGTTGTTTGTCGATGCTACTTATCGTGGCCCACGCTGGCAGCGTTGGGTATTCAAACCCGTTACTCTGTTGCTGTTACTCTTACTTGCCTGGCAAGCGCCAATTCTTGGCCCTATGGGGTATCTGATTGTATTAGGCTTGCTGGCAACCCTGGCTGCTGATGCCTTATTGTTGCTACCCAGTGAGCGCTTACTTTATGCGCTAGGGGCATTTTTCCTCTCTCATTTGCTGTACACCGTCAGCTTTGCCAGCCAGATGACTTTCACGTTGTTTTGGCCGCTGCCTTTAGTTTTGATCATTGTCGGCGTGTTGCTGTTAGCCACTATCTGGACCAAGTTGGAAGAGATGCGCTGGCCCATTGTGGCATTCGTGGGCATGACTTTATTGATGGTATGGATGGCTGGTGAGCAATACTTTGCCCGCAGCACAGACCTGAGCTTCTCATTGCTGGCAGGGACGGTTTTATTGCTGATTTCACACAGTATTTGGCTGCTGAACCGCTATCGTTTCTCTTTCCGGGCTTCAGATGCCATCGTCGCGGGATGCTATTTTGTCGGGCACTTCCTGATTGTCAGATCGCTCTATTTGTAATTGAGTAAATAAGTAACTGAGTAAATAAGTAGTGCAGCAACACATTATTTAGCTGATTGATGTGACTCATGGCTCCAGGGAGGGAGCTAAAACCTTAAGCGCAGGATGCGTTCCCCTTAGTCGTGTCCTTTCTGATATCAAAAAACCTTTTTAGCAATTATTCTCATTTGCCCTCTTGACTCTAGAGTTAACTCCAAGGTGTAGAGTGCCGTTATCTACCAAATCCTGTTTAGGGGTCACTACTATGCATTCACATTCTGAACATAAGCACTCAACTGAGACACAGGGCAGCTGTGGCTGTGGTCATTCTCATGCCAAAAAGCAGGCCGGTTGCAGCAGTCAACACACAACCAATACCAGCAATGACACGGTAAAATCAGTGAGTGAGCACTCACATAAGGATGGAGATTGCTGTAGTCAGAGCCATGCAGATGAAGGTGATGACGAAAGCGACATACTTGCGGCAGCGATGCCTGCGGGGAGCCAGCGCTTTAGCTGGCAAATCAAAGGGATGGACTGCCCAAGCTGCGCTCGAAAAATTGAGAATGCCGTCAGTAGTCAGGTTGAAATTGAAAATGTAAAAGTGCTGTTTGCCACGGAAAAACTGGTGGTGGATGCCAGCACGGATATTCGTCTGCAAGTCCAGCAGGCGGTCAGGCAGGCTGGGTTCATCCTGGTAGATACCCAATTATCTGCCGAAAATCAGGTCGAAGCGCCCGAATCACGCTTTCGTGAATACCTGCCAATAGCACTATTAACCCTATTGATGTTGATCAGTTGGGGAATCTCTCTATTCAGCACCGAACTGGCTGAGTTCGCCTTCGCCGCGACCACCATTGTTGGGCTGATTCCCGTGACAACCAAAGCCTGGAAGCTCATCCGCTCAGGTACACCTTTTGCCATTGAAACCTTGATGAGTGTCGCGGCAATCGGGGCGATGTTTATCGGCGCAACTGCTGAAGCGGCGATGGTATTGTTGCTGTTTATGATCGGCGAATTGCTGGAGTCCTATGCCGCAAATCGCGCCCGCCGTGGGGTGAAAGCGCTGATGGCGCTGGTGCCAGAAGAGGCGCTGTTATTGAAAAATGGTGAGCGTATCTCAGTTCCGGTCGCCAGTTTACGTCCCGGCGATATCATCGAAATTGCACCGGGAGGCCGCCTGCCCGCGGATGCCGAATTAATGACCCCGTTCGCCAGCTTTGATGAGAGCGCCCTCACCGGAGAGTCAATCCCTGTTGAGCGGCAGCAAGGCGAAAAAGTCGCGGCGGGATGCTTATCCGTCGATCGCGCCACCGAGATGCGGGTGATTTCAGAGCCGGGTAATAACGCCATTGACAGAATACTGCAACTTATTGAATTAGCAGAAGAACGTCGTGCCCCCATTGAGCGCTTTATTGACCGTTTCAGCCGTATTTATACCCCTGCGATTATGCTGCTCTCGGTGCTGGTGATGCTGGTGCCGCCGTTGGCTTTCGCCGAACCTTGGGAAAGTTGGATTTATCGCGGCCTGACATTGCTGCTAATTGGTTGTCCGTGCGCACTGGTGATCTCGACTCCAGCGGCCATTACCTCCGCACTGGCGGCGGCGACGCGACGCGGTGCACTAATCAAAGGCGGCGCGGCACTGGAACAACTTGGGCGCATTCAAACCGTGGCTTTCGACAAAACCGGCACACTGACCGAGGGTAAACCGAAAGTGACCGATATTCTGCCGGTCGGTGGCGTAAGTGAAACCCGCCTGCTGGCTTTGGCAGCCGCAGTCGAAGCCGGATCGCACCATCCGCTGGCTGTCGCGATTATGCAGCGAGCACAACAAAACACCCCACTGCTGCCGCTGGCTGAGGGGCGTCGCGCGCTGGCAGGTATCGGCGTTGAGGGCAGAGTGAATGGGCTGGCGGTGCTTGTCAGTGCGCCCGGTAAGTTGCCCGCAGGGTTATTGACCGATGAGTGGCAAACGCAGCTCGATCAGTTGGAAAGCAGCGGCAAAACTGCCGTCGCCGTACTGGAGGATGAGAAGTTTATTGGCTTACTGGCGCTGCGCGACACACTGCGCACCGATGCTAAGCAAGCCATTGATTCACTGAAAAAATTGGGCATTCAGGGTGTAATGTTAACCGGCGATAACCCACGGGCGGCAGCGGCCATTGCCAGTGAGTTGGGAATTGATTACCGTGCCGGATTGTTGCCCGCAGATAAAGTGCAGGCGGTGATGGCGCTAAATGAAGCTCAGCCGACAGTGATGGTCGGAGACGGCATTAATGATGCGCCAGCAATGAAAGCGGCCAGTATTGGTATCGCCATGGGCAGTGGCACTGATGTGGCACTGGAGACAGCCGATGCTGCACTGACCCATAACCGGCTTACCGGGCTGGCAGAGATCATTCTGTTATCGCGGGCAGCGAATGCCAATATTCGCCAGAACATTACGATTTCGCTCGGGCTGAAAGGGATTTTCCTGGTGACCACGTTGCTGGGCTTAACCGGCTTGTGGCTGGCGGTATTAGCGGATTCAGGCGCCACCGCATTGGTGACGGCTAACGCATTGCGGTTATTGCGAAAAAGAGATGTTTAAGCGCTAAGACGAAAGGGGCAATTACTCCACCTTTGCCCCTTTCTTCACCAGATACCGATAGGGGGTCTGTTGGGTATCTTGGGCCAGCAACTGGTGATCCATAAAGCGGCAAAAGCCGGGGATATCACGGGTGGTGGCCGGATCGTCAGCAATGATCAGCAGTGTTTGGCCATTTTCCATATGGCGAACCGTTTTACGTACCATCATCACCGGCTCTGGGCAGCGCAGGCCCAATGCATCAAGTGTTTTATCTGGATTAGCAAAAATATCGGTCATGACGGCTCTCTTGTGGGTCAGTATGCAGTTGCGCAACAGTATCGGAATTTATAAGCTGGCTGACGAAGCCGCATTCGTTTACGAAGTGGCGCTCGTTTATGAAGTGGCGCTCGTTTACGAAGTGGCATAGTTTACCCCGCCGATTTTTAGGTGCAAGTAGTGCTAACGTTTGCGTTAAAATTAACCATTGCATTCGTTGCGCAAACGGGTATCATGCCGCCGCGCCGTAAAATTACGGTACATTTTGTTTGGGTTCCCTCACCCCAGTAACCAAAAAGGTCACATTTATGTTTTCGTTTACTCCCCAACAGCGGATGACCGCGTTGGTATGGCTATCGCTATTCCATATCGTCATCATTACCTCCAGTAACTACCTGGTGCAATTGCCGATCGCTATCTTCGGTTTTCACACCACCTGGGGGGCCTTTACCTTTCCATTTATCTTCTTAGCCACCGACCTGACTGTGCGGATTTTTGGTGCCCCTTTGGCGCGCCGGATTATTCTGTCGGTGATGGTGCCTGCGCTGCTGATTTCATACCTGATTTCAGCCCTGTTTTATCAGGGAAGTTGGCAAGGGTTCCCAGCGCTAACCAGTTTTAATCTATTCGTGGCGCGTATCGCAGCCGCCAGTTTTATGGCCTATGTGCTTGGGCAGATTCTGGATGTTCAGGTGTTTAACCGCCTGCGTCAGCGCAGTGCCTGGTGGGTTGCCCCGACGGCAGCAATGTTCTTCGGTAATATCAGCGATACTATGGCGTTCTTCTTTATTGCGTTCTACCGCAGCACTGATCCGTTTATGGCTGCAAACTGGGTGGAGATAGCCCTGGTGGATTACAGCTTTAAGTTGCTGATCTGCATGTTGTTCTTCCTGCCAGCTTATGGCGTAATGCTTAATGTATTGCTGAAATATTTTGCCCGTAAGACCAACCAGCAACCATTGGCGACTGCCAGTTCTGCGACACATTAATGGCTATTCAGGCAGCCACACCCCTGTGGTTGCCCCTCGCTGACCAACAAGCGCTTATGGATTTCTCCTAAAACCGCCACCTCTTGGTTGCCCGCAGAACAATAGGTTGCTTTTAGCGACTGAATAAGGTGCGATAGAGTGATTGATCATTAATAACTGATTAGTTATCGGTGACGGTGAGTCATCGTATTTGACACGCGCTCAGCATTAATAAGGAACTCCCATGCATAAAATTACCAAGTTTCTCGCCGTCGGCCTGCTGGTTGTAGGACTCAGCGCCTGTGATAGCGGCAACGATAAAAATGTGGGTCAGGCGGTCAGCCTGCTGGAAGGTAAAGTCACGTTGAGTTTGCCCGCAGATTTATCGGACCAAAGTGGGAAAATGGGCAATCAAGCCAATAATATGTCTGTTTTCGCCAATAAAACCGGCGATAAAGCGGTGATCGTGATTTTAGGCGATAACACGAATGAAGCGCTGGAGGTGCTGACTGGCCGTTTAGCCGATCAACAGCGTGCACGCGATGCTAATTTACAAGTGGTGACGAATAAAGCGATCAAAATCGATGGGCAACCTTTCCAGCAGCTGGACAGCATTATTACCAGCGGCGGCCAGAAAGCTTACTCATCGGTGTTGATGGGGAGAGTCGATAACCATTTGATGACATTACAAATTACCCTGCCAGCTGAAAATCAGCAGCAAGCACAAGCTGAAGCTGAGTCCATCATCAGCACCTTGAAGTTGAAATAACCCTCCTCAACAGAGCGCAGTCAATCGCGCTCTGTCCCCATAGCCCTAGACTAAAGATCGTGCCAGTAACGTAATTGGATGCTCACACTTCTTGCTCGTCGACATCTCAATCTGCCATTTGCAGGTTTCGCAGTCGGTGATCACCAGATCGACGCCACTCTCCTCAATTTGCTGGAATAGCGATGCGCCTATCCCTTGCGCTGTGGCGTAATTCTCTGATTTAAAACCATAAGTTCCAGCGATACCGCAACATTGAGAATCCAGCACCACCAGCTCAATATTGGGAATGCGCTGCAATAAAGCCAAGGTATAGGCGGTCCAGCCCATTTTCTCCATGTGACATGGCGTGTGGTAGGCGATGCGCAGTGGCTTGTTTTTTGAGGAAAAAAGAGGTTTCAGCGGTAATTCTCGCCCCTGATCCAATAAGCGGTAGAGGTAGCGAGTGGCCAACTCCACCCTGTCGCGCACGGGCGCAGTATCGACATCCAGCAAATGCGGATACTCATCACGTAACGTAAACGTACAGCTGGAGGAGGTGGCGACCACCGGAATATCCCGCCCAATTACCGCGTCAGTCAGTGATTCCAGATTGACCCGCGCCTGTTTTTTCGCCTGCTCAATAAAACCATTGGCGATCAGCGGTACACCGCAGCACTTCTCCCGCTTAAGCAGTTGCACGCCAATGTTCATCGCGTTGAATACGCTAACTAAATCTTTCCCCAGCTGCGGGTGGTTGTAGTTAACAAAACAGCCGTGGAAAAACGCGACCTGCTCCGCATATTGCTGCTGTTTCTCCGCCTGTTTGTGATACCAACGGCGAAAGGTGCCAAACGAATATTTTGGTAATTCACGGCGGTGGTCGATCTTCAGCGCTTTATCCAGCAAGCTCCGCACCGGTTTCAGACCCGTGACCGCATTAATAATGGGCGCGAATGGCGTCGAGAGTGTCCCCATGATATCGGTATGACTGAGGATCGCGTCGCGCAGTTTCGGTTTATGGCTACTGTAATTGGCTTTCGCGCGCTGGATGATGTCACCGATTTTGACATCCGACGGGCAGGCAACCTCGCAGCGTTTACAGTTGGTGCAATATTTCAATGCATCGTCATACAGCGCCGGATCCTTCAGGCGCAGGCGCTCACCATCCGGGCCAGCCTGCTTCGGCCCCGGATAGAGCGGGTTAACCTTCGCCACTGGGCAATAGGTGGTGCAAACCGTGCATTTAATGCAACTTTCAAAACTGTTATCTCGTGCCAAATGCTTATCCTGCGGTAGATCCTGAGAAAAAGTGCCGCTCTCTTTGTTCTGTGGCAACCCGGTCATAATGTCACCTCCATGGCGCAGACAATCTGCTCAGCGACGAACAGGGCGCTAGTCAGTGATACGCCCGCGCCACAGCCCTGTTGTAGCGGATCGTATCCCCCCAGTACCGCACCAATCACGTGCAGATTATCCAGTGCAACACCGCCACGCAGCGCCCGTAGCCGGTTGTCGGTGTTGACACCAAATTGCAGGTAAGGCTGCGGGGCAAACATATTGCTGCGGCTCCAGTCAGCCCGATTCGGCAGCGATAAGATATCCAGATCCAGTATCGGCTCATAAACATGCTCGAAGGTGGCGGCCAGCCCATTGCTGAAGAAGCTGCCGCTGGCGAGCACCATTTGGGCCGCGCGCAACGGAATATCGCCATGGTTACGGCTATACAGCCCGGTAATCCGGTTACCCACCAGTTCGGCGCGCAGTACCGCGTCACCTGGCATGATAATGCCGCCCAATTGCTGAAAGCGCTGTCGCAGCGCCTGATGTAAGCGGATGCCGAGTAATGAAGGTGGCAGTGTCGGTAGCAGCTGAATCGGTTTGCCGACTGCCGTGCGCAGGGCCTCCAGCGGAGCGGACTCATCCAGCCCGATACAGGCTGGCAGTAAAATCATTTCCGCATCCGATGATAGGCGCGATAGCTCATCTGCCAGTGGTTGCCGATTCTCCGGCAGATCCAGCAAGCGGGCGATATTCACCGCACGGAATTCACTGGGGTTATCGCGCAAGCGGTCGAGTGCCGGTAAATGCAGATAATCCGCCGTGGCTTCAACGCCCTGCTCCTGTAAAGCGCTGGCGACCATCTGTGGCTGAAAATCGAGGAAGCCTTCAATGCCAATAACCGCGACATTTCGCCATGGCAGTGGCCCTTCTAGTGGCGCAACCGGAATATCCGCCGGGCTGAGCCAGGTGGGCCGGCAGCCACCTAATGGCGTCAAGCGCAGGTGATTTTTTGCCGCACAGCCCACCAGTGTCAGGCCGCAACGCTGTAATAGAGCTTCGGCTTGTGGCGCTAATTCACTCAATTCACCCACTGATCCGGCCTGGCGCATTTTGCTGTAGGGGTGCTCAGGGGCCAATTCAGCCAAAGCATCAATTGCCGCTAACGGCTGGCTGACCGCCCGCCCGTCAGGTAGTTTTGCCAATAGATCCAAAGAGCCGGAGGAGAAGTGCAGTGCATTTTGGCCGGCGCTGACAATCGCACAGTATTTGCCTTGCTCGGCCAGCCGTATCCCACAAGCCAGGCCAGCCAGCCCACCGCCGATGATAATGACATCAAATTTCATCGTGTTTCTCCTGAGCAGGGGCCACGGACGGGGTGTCATCCAACCCACACAATCCCTGATAGACCCAATGGGTAAACTCACTCTCCCGCAGCGCGTCGCCCCAAGCTATTGGGCGCACACCTTTCCAGCGCTCATTGAGAAATTGCACCAGTTGTTCGCGGGATTGTTGCGGCGTCGTCACTTTAAAGCGGCTGAGTAAACCGGCAGCCCGGCAGGCGCAGAGTTCGCCCTGACAGGTGCCCATGCCGACGCGGGTGCGGCGGCGTAAATCCAGCAGGTTGTTCACGGATAGTGACTCAACGGCATAGCGCACTTCACCGGCCGTGACCGCTTCACATTCGCAGACCAAGCTGTTATCGAGCCGATTCCCCGCCAACAGCTGTGTCGCGCGGTCGCCGTGGCGATAAACCGCAGAACCGCGAATGCTGGCAGGCAGCGAAATTACTTTGCTGAGGGTCTGTTCCGCCGACTGTTGTGAGCCGGGTAGCGGCTCCTTGGCGGTGGTGCAGCTCGCGGTCACCCCCAATTTTTCGCACACTTTATCAGTGGCCCACTCCGCCATCAGGCGGTAGGTCATCAGTTTACCGCCAGTGATGGTGATGAAACCTTCCAACCCATCACGGCTGGCATGATCTAGTAGCACGATGCCACGACTAACATTGCGCCCTGACGGGTCATCATCACTGGCCACCAGCGGTCTGACGCCGGCGTAAGCCCGTAGAATGCGGGTTTGCGCCAGTTGCGGCGAGAGTTTGGCCCCTTCGCGGATTAAGGTGTCCACCTCTTGTGCGGTGACCACCATATTGTCTATTTGGTCATATTCGATGTGGGTGGAGGTGGTGCCGATCAATGAGATGGTGTCGCCGGGAACCAAAATGTCCGCATCCGCCGGTTTACGGCAGCGGTTGATCACCATGTTATTGATCCGATGGCCGAGGATCAGTAGCGCACCTTTAGCAGGGAACATGCGAATACGAAGATCCGCGTATTCGGCAATGTGCTGCCCCCAGATCCCTGCGGCATTGACCACAATCTGCGCATGGATCTCATATTGGCGATGATTTTTATGATCGAAAACGCGCACGCCGCTCACACGGTCACCCTGGCGTAAAAGACCGATAACCTCATGATAAGTGAGCACATTCGCACCGTGCTCACGAGCATCCAGCATATTGGCGGCGGTTAAGCGAAAGGGATCAACAGTGCCATCTGGGACGCGAACGGCGGCAATCAATGCGGGGTTAGCGGCAGGTTCCAGTCGCAGGGCCTGTTTGGGATCAATGGCTTGCGCTTCGATCCCCGCCTCCTGACAGCGGGAAATAAATTGCTGCTGATACTCCAGAGAGTCTTCTGGCAGGGTAATAAACAGGCCATCTGTTTGCTCAATACAGTGGCGAGCAATACGTTTTAGGATCCGGTTTTCTTCAATACATTCACGGGCGGACTCGCCATCAGTCACCGCATAACGTGCGCCACTGTGTAGTAAGCCGTGGTTACGACCCGTCGCGCCAGTGGCAATGTCATGCCGCTCCAACAACGTACAAGCCAAACCCCGGCGGGCGCAGTCACGCGCGATCCCTGCGCCGGTGGCGCCGCCACCGATGATGATGACATCCGTTTCTGTGTAAGGAGAACTGTTCGTCATGAAAGACCCCGCATTATCAGACAGCCGCCTGGCGGCTAATTATGCGTCTATTGAGCCACACTCTTTATGGATATTGTTTGATAAGGAACAAAAACGAACTAAAAACGAAACTATTATGGTGCTTTAAAACCATGATTGTGATCAAAGTCACAGGGAATTTCTCATTACTGGTTTCAAAATGTTAACCAATCGCTCAAAATTGCCCCTGCTTTCATATAAGTGTAACAAATGCGCCATCACTCACAGATAAACAGAGTGAATTTATCTAGCATGGCGTTCGTTATAGAACATAAACGAGAGCATGTACGCCGTTTAACCACCGGGTTGAAATACCGGGGTAAAAAACAACAAAAAAGCCATCGGAGGCACTCATGTTGAGTATTTTCAAGCCCGCGCCACATGTGGCACGGCTTCCCACAGACCAGGTCGATCCAACTTACCGCCGCTTACGCTGGCAAATATTCATGGGCATTTTCTTCGGTTATGCCGCCTACTATCTCGTGCGTAAAAACTTTACTTTGGCCATGCCGTATTTGATCGAACAGGGGTTCTCGCGCGGGGATCTAGGTTTCGCACTATCCGGTATTTCTATCGCCTATGGTTTCTCAAAATTCATCATGGGGTCGGTCTCTGACCGCTCGAATCCGCGGGTATTCCTCTCCGCCGGTTTGATTCTCTCCGCCGCCGTGATGCTGTTTATGGGCTTCGTGCCTTGGGCAACCTCCAGCATTGCCGTGATGTTTGTGCTGCTGTTCTTGTGCGGCTGGTTCCAGGGTATGGGTTGGCCGCCATGTGGCCGAACCATGGTGCACTGGTGGTCGAAGAAAGAGCGCGGCAGTATTGTGTCGGTCTGGAACTGCGCCCATAACGTGGGTGGTGGTTTGCCGCCATTGCTGTTCCTGCTAGGGATGGCGTGGTTTAACGACTGGAAAGCGGCACTCTATATGCCGGCGTTCGGTGCCATTTTGGTGGCATTGATTGTCTTTGGTCTGATGCGCGATACCCCTCAATCCGTGGGCTTGCCACCGATTGAAGAGTACAAAAACGACTATCCGGACGATTACAGTAAAGAAGCGGAAGAGGAGCTGACAGCTAAGCAGATCTTCATGCAGTACATCTTGCCCAACAAACTGTTGTGGTACATCGCGATTGCTAACGTTTTTGTCTATTTGCTGCGTTACGGCATCCTCGACTGGTCACCCACCTACCTGAAAGAAGTGAAGCACTTCGCGCTGGATAAATCGTCATGGGCATATTTCCTGTATGAATACGCTGGTATTCCAGGGACGCTGCTGTGCGGTTGGATGTCCGACAAAGTGTTTAAAGGCAATCGTGGTGCAACTGGCGTGTTCTTTATGACACTGGTGACTATCGCGACCATCATTTACTGGCTGAACCCGGTCGGTAATCCGGGCATCGATATGGCCTGTATGATCACCATCGGCTTCCTGATCTATGGCCCGGTGATGCTGATTGGTTTACATGCCCTTGAATTAGCACCGAAAAAAGCGGCAGGGACGGCGGCGGGCTTCACTGGCCTGTTCGGTTATCTGGGCGGTTCGGTCGCAGCAAGTGCCATCGTCGGCTACACCGTTGACTTCTTCGGTTGGGATGGCGGCTTTATGGTCATGATCGGCGGCAGCATTCTGGCCGTGGTGTTACTGATCGTCGTAATGTTTAGCGAGAAAAAGCATCACGAAGAGCTGGCGAGAAAGCAGGACCTATAAGTTCTGATAGTTCAGTGAGTTAAGATGATGACAGGCTGTGCCGTTATTTATGGATTAGATAGCGTCACGGCCTTTTTTTACCCCCTAGAACCTATACCCAATAGATTTCAAGATGGAGCACTATCAATGCAAACCCACATCAAAACCGTGTTGGCGAGTATTATTCTGGCATCTTCAATAGCAGGTCAGGTGCAAGCGGCGGAACCATTAGCCAAAGATAAATCAGCAGACAAAGTCGTTATCGCGCATCGGGGTGCCAGTGGCTATTTACCTGAGCACTCCCTGCCCGCTAAAGCCATGGCTTATGCGCAAGGCGCTGATTATCTTGAGCAAGATTTAGTGATGACCAAAGATAATGAGTTGGTGGTGCTGCATGACCATTATCTGGATCGGGTGACAGATGTCGCTGATCGTTTCCCTGATCGCGCACGCAAAGATGGCCGCTATTACGCCATTGATTTTACACTGCCGGAAATCAAGTCACTGAAATTTACCGAAGGTTTTGATATTGATAAGAATGGTAAAAAGGTGCAGAGCTATCCGGGCCGTTTCCCGATGGGCAAATCTGACTTCCGCGTGCACACCTTCCAGGAAGAGATTGAATTTGTTCAGGGGCTGAATCATTCGACCGGTAAGAACATCGGTATTTATCCTGAAATCAAAGCACCGTGGTTCCATAAGCAGGAGGGCAAAGATATCTCCACCAAGGTGCTGGAAGTGTTGAAGCAGTATGGTTACACCAGCAAAGCCGATAATGTTTATCTGCAATGCTTTGATGCGAATGAGTTAAAGCGCATTAGAAATGAGCTGGAACCGAAGATGGGCATGAACCTGAAGCTGATTCAGTTGGTGGCCTATACCGATTGGAATGAGACCTACGAGCAGAAACCAGATGGCAAGTGGGTAAATTACAGCTACGACTGGATGTTCAAACCAGGCGCAATGAAGCAAGTGGCGCAGTATGCTGACGGTATCGGCCCTGACTACCATATGCTGGTTGTTGAAAGCTCCACGCCGAATAACATCAAGTTGACGGATATGGTCAAGGAAGCCCATGCCAATAACATGATGGTTCATCCGTTCACTATCCGGGCGGATAAACTGCCTAAATACGCCACTGACGTCAATCAGCTGTTCGACATTATCTACAACCAGGCGCAGGTTGATGGGGTGTTTACCGACTTCCCAGATAAGGGCGTGCAGTTCCTGCAAAAGCAGGGGCAGCATCAGTAAGTTAAAATAAGAAGTTAGGTTATTGAGTGACGGAGAGAACAAGCAGATTGTAAAGACGCCGTCAATCCATCCCTGGAGGCTCGAGCCGCGCCATCCTTGGCGCGGACGCTTTACTCTTCTGCCCGTTCTCACCGTTTCAGATCAAGTCATCGGGATTTTTCAGCCGTTACTTATCGGTGCCTAAAAACATCTTGCGCAGATAGTGTGGCACCGCATCATCCGCATTCGAACCAATCACTTCCAGATTCGGCAGCATATCTTTCAGGCGCTGGTGGGCATCCTGCATGATGCAACCTTTGCCCGACATAGAGAGCATCTCCAAATCATTCATGCCATCGCCAAACGCGATGCACTCTTTAAGTGAATAGCCGATGATTTTGGCGACTTGCTCGAGGGCGTGGCCTTTAGATACACCGCCGCCCATCACTTCCAAACAGGTCGGGAAGGAGAAACTGACATTCACGCGATCACCCCAACGCGCATTGATAGCCTCTTCCAAAATCAATAACTTGTCATGATCTTCGCAAGTAAAGTAAACCTTGCACACCCCTTCGGTCGGCAGCAATGCCGGTTCAAACACCTGATAATTGAACACAGATTCGCGGAAAAACTCTTTCTGCGCTGGGCTTTCGCGGTTCATGTACCACTCATCGTTCAGATAGACGTTAGTCAGAATATCGGGGTTGTGATGTTCAATGTTGTACAGATCACGGGCAATATCCGCATCGAGGTTATGGGTAAAAATCAGCTCCCCCTCAGTGTTATGCACGCGGGCGCCGTTGGAGGTGATCATAAAGGCGCTGATCTCCAGACTGTCACGGATTTGCGCCACATCGATATGATGACGGCCAGTGGCAAACACAAAGTGCACATCACGCTGGGTTAGCAACTTTAGTGTCTCTTTGGCATAAGGCGTCAGAAGGTGATCTGGTGATAGCAGCGTGCCATCTAAATCGGAAGCAACGACATGATACATAACGGTATGTTCTAACCTCTGGTGGCGTCGGGGCCTTCATGGCCGACTGATGGTTGATGCTGCGCAAAAAAACGCAATATGGCGCTTAGCGCCTCGGCACGCAGTGTGTCCCACTCGAACAGGATCTCATGGCGTGCGCCTTGAATGACCTTAGGCTGCCCCCCTTCGCAAGGGTGCCCCGCCAGCGTCATTGCCTGAGAAAATGTGTTATGGGCCGGGTTATGTACCACCCGATCCTCACTGGCCTGTAACAACAGTACCGGCGTGGTAATTTTATCTGCTTGCGCGATAATTTGCTCACCCACCAGCAGACTTTCGCGGATCCAATGGTAGGTTGGCCCGCCGACCCGAATTTCAGGGGTGTCGGCGTATTGACGTAAATAGCGGCGATAGCGCTCGCGGCTGTGGGTCAGCATATTGACCAAATAGGGCAGTGGCCGCCACTGTCCAGTGCCAATCGCGTAATAATCCCGCAGCTTCTGATGCCGCTCGGCCCAATCAACAATCCGGTGCGCCAGCCAACCTGGCATCGGCAAGTGGATACCAAACATTGGTGCGCATAAAGCCACAGCATCAAAGGTTGTCGGCTCTTGGGCCAGAAAACGCGTCAAAATCGCCCCCCCATGGAGTGGGCGAGTGCAAAACGCTGCTGATAATGGCTATTGGTTATTTCGCGCTGCACTAGCTGCGCAAAATCCGCAATATAATCATCGAATTTGATCACATGACCGCGGTGATGATCAGCAAGCAACCGCCCTGAACGGCCCTGTCCGCGATGATCCAGCACGATGACATCGTAGCCCTGCTGGAACAGATCATAAGCGACTTCAGGATATTTGATGTAGCTTTCAATGCGGCCAGGCACCACTACCACCACGCGAGTATGTTGCGGCGCGCAAAAGCGGACATAGCGGATGGGGATGTTATCGACGCCGATAAACTCATCTTCATCTCGCTGTTGCCAGAAATCCAATAACGGCCCGTTCACAAAAGCAGCAAACTGCGCTTCGCGGTTGAGCCAATTGTGCATCTGATTATCTAACGGCATAGTATTTATCTGATGGCATAGTATTTATCTGACGGCATAGTGTGATTGATTGCATCCTTAAGCCGAGCGAAGCTACGATTATGTGAGCCATAGCACAACGATTAGCAATGGAGTATTGTGGCATAAAATGAGACGTTCAGGGAACTTTGCCGATGACCTTAGACTGGTGGTTAACCTATCTGCTGACAACACTTATCCTCAGTCTCTCCCCAGGATCGGGGGCCATTAACACCATGAGCACCACCATCAGTCATGGCACTCGCGGGGTTATCGCCTCGATTTGCGGCTTACAACTAGGGCTGGCCGTTCATATTGTATTGGTTGGCGTAGGACTTGGCGCACTCATTTCACAGTCGCTGCTAGCATTCGAAATATTAAAATGGCTCGGGGCGGCTTACTTAATCTGGCTAGGCATCCAGCAGTGGCGGGCGGCCGGTGCACTGGATTTACATGCGCTGGCCAACAGCATGCCACGGCGAAAACTGTTTAAGCGCGCGGTATTTGTTAACCTCACCAACCCGAAAAGCATTGTTTTTCTGGCCGCGTTGTTCCCGCAATTTGTGCTGCCACATCAACCGCAAGTAGCGCAATACCTGATTCTCGGCAGCACCAGCGTGATTGTCGATATCATTGTGATGATAGGTTACGCCACCCTCGCCACACGCATTGCAGGCTGGATTCGATCACCCCATCAAATGAAATTGCTGAACCGAATATTTGGTGGCTTATTTATGCTAATTGGCGCACTATTGGCGACCGCCAGAAAAGTGTAGTGCGGATATCAAAAAATGAGGCTCCAACCGGGATAAACCGTCGGTTGGAGTCTCACTCCACTCGCCAATGGGGTTAGCGGGACAAAATCAGGTGGATGCCGAATCCGGCGAACAAGACGCCCGCCAAACCATCAATCCATTTGGATAACCGCTGATAACCACGGCGCATCACTGGCAGGGCAAAGACGCAGGCCACCACACTGAACCACACGAAAGTTTCAGCCACGATCAGCACAAATAAGCCCCAACGCACACTGGCGCTCACATCATCGCCAACAAACAGTGAGAACACACTGCCGAAATAGACAACGGCTTTCGGGTTCGAGATATTGGTCAGGAAGCCCCGCAGGAAAGTGCGGCCACGGGCAGGTAACGCAACTTGCACCTCACCTTCTATCCCATGACGTTTGGCGCGGGCAGATTTCAATAATTGCCAGCCCATCCAGCACAGATACAGGCCGCCACCGACCATGATAACTTGGTGTAGCCACGCCATTTTCTGCAAAATCAGGTTCAACCCCATCAGTGCCACTCCCGCCCAGACAACAATGCCGAGGGAGATCCCGATCACCCCTTTCATCGCTTCACCACGTGAACGGCTGGCGGCGGTTTGTGAGACAAAAAAGAAGTCAGGCCCCGGGCTCATCAGCGCCACCAGGTGAACCAGTGCAACCGTCAGAAATAGCATTAGCATGAGAGTGTTCTCTTTACAGGGGAAACGGTATGTTAATCATCGTTGTTATCCACATGGTCGCGGATCATCGCCATAAAGGGCGCACCAAAGCGCTCGAGTTTGCGTTGCCCCACACCAGTGACACTCAACAGTTCGCTGGCAGTAATTGGCATCTGCTCCGCCATCTCCAGCAAGGTAGTATCGTTAAACACCACATAAGGCGGAATATTGCCTTCGTCGGCGATAGATTTGCGCAGTTTGCGCAGTTTGGCGAACAACTTGCGATCGTAATTGCCGCCATAGGATTTTTGATTGGCGCTGCTGCGCACTTTCAAACTTTGAATGCGCGGCACCGCCAGCTGTAACGGCAATTCAGCACGCAATACCGGGCGCGCGGCCTCGGTCAGTTGTAAGGCCGAGAACTGGGCAATATTCTGGCTCAATAGCCCCAAATGAACCAATTGGCGCAATACACTGACCCAGTGTTCGTGGCTCTGCTCGCGACCCAGACCATACACCGAGAGTTTATCATGACCAAACTCGCGGATGCGCTGGTTATTGGCCCCACGCAGCACTTCGACGATATAGCCCAGACCAAAGCGCTGCCCAACACGATAAACACAGGAGAGGGCTTTTTGTGCATCAGCCAAGCCATCGTAACGTTTTGGCGGATCGAGACAGATATCGCAGTTGCCGCACGACTGCTGCTTGCCCTCACCAAAATAGTTGAGCAACACTAAACGACGGCAGGTTTGCGCTTCAGCAAACGCCCCCATGGCATTTAATTTATGCCGCTCGATATCTTGCTGCGCACCCGCTGGTTTCTCCTCCAGACAGCGGCGCAACCACGCCATGTCAGCCGGGTCATACAGCAGCACCGCTTCGGCGGGCAAACCATCACGCCCGGCACGCCCCGTCTCCTGATAGTAAGATTCGATGGTGCGCGGAATGTCAAAATGGACCACAAAGCGGACGTTGGGCTTATTAATCCCCATGCCGAAGGCCACGGTGGCAACCACCACCTGCAAGTCATCGCGCTGGAAAGCTTCCTGCACATGCGCCCGCCGTTCGTTATCCAGCCCCGCGTGGTAGGCGGCGACACTCAAACCACGGCTTTGCAGGCGTGCTGTGGTGTCCTCCACTTTGGCGCGGCTGTTGCAGTAAATAATGCCACTTTTGCCGCGCTGGTCTTGGACAAAACGCCACAATTGATCAAGCGGTTTGAACTTCTCCACCAAGGTGTAGCGGATATTCGGGCGGTCAAAGCTGCTGACCTGAATCAGTGGCTGATGCAGATTGAGTAAACGCACGATATCGCCCCGCGTGGCTTCATCAGCCGTGGCGGTCAGGGCAATTACCGGTAAATGAGGAAATCGTTGCTTGAGTTGCCCAAGGGCGCGGTATTCCGGGCGGAAGTCGTGGCCCCATTGGGAGATGCAGTGTGCTTCATCCACGGCTAACAGCGCAGGACGCCATTGATGCAGTTGGTCGAGGAAGCTCTCCATCACCAGCCGCTCTGGCGCGATATACAGCAGCTTAATCTGCCCACTGCGGCAGCCATCCATCACCGCCAATTGCTGTTCCCGCGTCTGTGACGAGTTTAAGCACCCCGCCCCTACGCCATAGGCCAGCAGTTGATCGACCTGGTCTTTCATCAGGGAAATTAAGGGGGATACCACCAGCGTCAATCCGTCGGTCACCAGTGCCGGAATCTGATAACACAAGGATTTACCACCGCCCGTTGGCATCACGACCAGACAGTCTTGCCCCTCTAGGGTGGCGTTGATAATTTCCTGTTGCCCGGGCCGGAACTGCTGATAGCCGAAAGTATCTCGCAATACTTGCACTGCCAGTAGTTCCCTATTCATCACTGCTGCGGTCGACACACTGTTCCCCAACTATGAGATCTGCACAGGCCGATTAACCGGCCTGTGGCTGAAACTGTTCTAACGCCGGATGACGTTAAAGGACATCGTTCAACATGATACCCACACCCACCCGTGTTTGCCTAAAGTTATAGTCGATCATTGACTCACCATAACCGCTGAACACTTGCGTATAGAAGCGAACATGGCTGGTGATAGGGTAGCTCCAGCCCATCTCTGCGCCACCGAAACCGGTATTCCAGTTATAGTGACCATCAATACTGAACACGCTGTCACCCAGGGCATAACCCACTTTCAGGCGATAATAACCCATGTATTTATTGATATCTGGGTTGTCATCTTTGGCATCATTTTCCGGCAGACGATACCAAGGTTTCAGGTCAATTTCCAAATTACCACGCTGTGCCATCACACGGGTGTAAACCCGATCCCAGCTACGTGAGGTGGGATCGGCTTTCCCGTTGGATTGGTGGTTATAACCAAACTCCACTTCACGGAAGGTCCAGCCCGCCAGTTCGTAATCTGTCGCCCAGGCCAGGAACAACTGCGGTTCATAGTTCGTTTCACGGAATGGCGAGGACTCATCACTATTCGACGCCTGCCACCAAGAACGCTGCGTATAGGATGCACCCAGTAATGAGTTATCGCCGAGAATACCGCGCCAGATAGGGAAACCTAAACTCAGCTGAAACTTAACTTCATCTCTCTTGGCATTTTCAGCCCAATTATAAGAGCTGATCGCATCCTTATTGATATCGCTGGTATAGGTATATAGCAGATAGTTCGTTTCATACGGATACAGCAGAAACGGGTTATCGTGATCCTGCAACATTGCCGCGATAATACTACCGCGCACCGCAGGCGCATCATGAATACTCTCAACCTTTGCTGGCTCCGCCTGTACCAAGGTTGGCACCAGTAATAACCCTATCAATACCCGCCAAAATCTACCCATTATCATCCCCCATCATCTTACGAATTATTTCTATTTATAATGAAAACAGCTCATTCTACACACAAATGTTACTCGGCATTATCATTGTTTCAGATTATGATTTAACGACTGGAAAACAACAAAATAGAAGCATAAAATAAACAATTCATTAACTCACAGTCTTATTACCCGTTGGTAATATCGAGAGAATAGAACGCAATGTCAGTAACACCACTAACGTTAGAAGATGCTCGCCGCATGATCGGCGAAGTTTTCGTGTATCACATGCCCTTTAATCGTGAGCTAGGGCTGAAATTAACCCGCTTCGAGCAAGATTACGCAGAAATCACATTCGATAACAGTGACAAACTGGTCGGCAATGTCGCGCAACGAATTCTGCACGGTGGGGTTATCGCCGCGGTACTGGATGTGGCAGCAGGATTAGTCTGTGTTGGTAACAGCCTGGTTCGTCATGAACCGCTGATCCAAGAACAACTGCAAATGAAACTCGCCAAAATGGGCACTATCGACCTGCGTGTCGACTATTTACGCCCCGGCCGTGGTGAGCATTTTATCGCCAGCAGCAGTATCTTGCGCAGTGGCAATAAGGTGTCTGTCGCCCGCGTCGAGCTGCATAATGACCAACAAATGCATATCGCCAGTGCAACCGCGACCTATCTGGTTGGCTGATTTGATCTTCAGCGGTGATGATTCGTAGCCTGAAGTTAAGTACACTCACCGCATCTCCTCTTTTGTTCTGAGTCACACCATGGATAAACAACGAACCCGTCAGGGCATTTTTTTTGCTCTGGCCGCCTATTTTATTTGGGGTATCGCCCCTGCTTATTTCAAGCTCATCCAACAGGTGCCGGCTGATGAAATTCTGACCCATCGGATTATCTGGTCATTTTTCTTTATGTTGATTCTGCTCACCGTCAGCCGCAATTGGCCACAAGTTCGCAGCGCCTGCCGAAATGGTAAGCGCCTGTTATTGCTGGCCGTGACCGCAGTATTGATCGCCAGTAACTGGCTCATCTTTATCTGGGCGGTAAACAATAACCATATGCTGGAAGCCAGTTTGGGTTACTTTATCAATCCGCTGGTGAATGTGTTGTTTGGCATGATCTTTCTTGGCGAGCGCTTTCGTCGTATGCAGTGGGTGGCGGTATCATTGGCTTTTGCCGGCGTGTTGATTCAGTTGTGGCAGTTTGGTTCGCTGCCCATCATTGGGCTGAGTCTGGCGATTACCTTCGCTTTATATGGCCTGATACGCAAAAAGCTGGGGGTTGATGCCCAAACCGGTATGCTGGTTGAAACCCTGTGGCTATTGCCGATTGCGGCGGTCTATCTGTTCTTGATTGCCGATAGCCCCACCAGCCACATGAGCGCTAATGCCTGGTCGCTTAACCTGCTATTGGCTGCCGCCGGGGTGATTACCACTATCCCACTGCTGTTCTTCACGGCCGCCGCCTCGCGTTTAAAGCTGTCGACACTGGGCTTTTTCCAGTATCTCGGGCCGACCCTGATGTTTATTCTGGCGGTCACCTTCTATGGTGAGACGATTGGCCGCGATAAAATGGTGACCTTCATCTTTATCTGGGCCGCCCTGCTGCTGTTCACGCTGGATGCGCTCTATACCCAACATAAGAGACGTAACCTAAAAGAGGCCTGATATTGCTGCCACAAAGCAAAACGCCCGCTGAGTGAGTCCGTGGGCGTTTTTTTATCGTGGCAGCAGTAGCGCAGTGTTATAACCAATTCTTGCGTTTGAAATAGAGATAGGGCGCTAAACCGGCAATAATCATCAATCCAATGGCCGCCGGATAGCCGAACGACCAGCGCAACTCTGGCATAAACTCAAAGTTCATCCCATAGCTGGATGCCACCAGTGTGGGCGGCAGAAAGACCACCGAGACCACCGAGAATATCTTGATAATGCGGTTCTGCTCGATATTGATAAAACCCATCGCCGCCTGCATCAGGAAGTTCACTTTCTGGAACAAGGATTCGTTGTGTGGCAGCAGGGATTCGATATCGCGCAGCACTTCTCGAGCTTGTTCCAACTGACCGCTAGGCAGCCGCGCCTTACGCACCAAGAAATTCAGCGCTCGCTGGGTATCCATCAGACAGAGTCGCACTTTCCAGCCAATATCTTCCTGTTCTGCCAAGGTCGAGAGCGCAGCATCATACTCATCCCCCTGCTGGCCCTCCATAATGACGCGGCTTAGCGCTTCCAGATCGCTGTAAATGTTTTCAATTTCATCAGCTAACTGCTCAATTTTGGTTTCGAACAGATCCAACAACAGCTCATAAGCATTGCCGTCAACCAGTGTCTGGTTACGGGCGCGCATACGATACAAACGGAAAGCCGGTAATTCACGCTCACGCAGGGTATAAAGGCGGCCATCACGGATGGTAAATGCCACGGTTGAGTTACCGGCGTGATCTTCCGCATCTTCATAATAAAAGAAGGAGTGAATATGCAAACCATCTTCATCTTCGAAGAAACGGGCAGATGCTTCGATGTCGTCCAGCTCTGGTCGGGTCGCCAGGCTCTGCCCTAACTCAGACTGGACGCGTTCCCGCTCGCCCTCTTCCGGCTCGACTAAGTCGACCCAAAGTGAGGTGGTCAGGTCATCTGATTCATCCAGCTCCAAACGGGATAAGCGATTGTTGCTTAATTTAAATGCGCTCAGCATGTGCCAAAACTCCCTTGCGGTGATGGATAGGGATAACGCATTGAAGCACAGAAACAGCTAAGTATTGAGAAATACTCTATGTTTCAGACCATAAGGAGATCTGACTCACAGCGACGGTTTAGCGGGGCCGCTGACAACCACGAAGGCTATCAGCAAATAGGAGGATAGCCTTAGAAGTTGCACCATATGAACAGGTTATTGAGCCAGCATCTACTGGGTGTGTCCAAGGCGAATGTCCTCATAAAGAATAGTGCGCGCATGTTACGCCGAGAAGAAAAAGACTGTCAACAGAGCGTTCAGAATTCTGTACTCAGTTCATTATGATAATGTGGGATTTTATGCATATCGACACTCATTCCAACACAATAGGATAGCCTCCACCCAAGAGCTACTGGCACAGCGGTAACAAAAATTTCATGCAGAGTGATGCGTAAAGCAGACGTGTTAAGGCTTAATGCCCGTAATGAGACTGAAATAGCCAGACGCAGGGATTATCTCAATATCACGGAACCCTGCACGGTGCAGCAGCTGTTTTATCTCTGAAAAAGAGTACTGCTTACCTTGGCTCCAACTCAACATGGTGACATTAAATCCTGCGACCGCCAATGGCCCAGGAATATCGCCATTAAAAAGTATTTCATGAATAATAATCCGCCCCCCATGAGGTAGGGCGTCGTAGCTTTTTTGGGTCAGAAATACATTTTTCTGCTCCGGCCAATCATGAAGTACATTGGAATAGAAATGAAGGTCAGCATCGGGATAAGATCCAGACCACATATCGCCAATATGAATTGAGATGCTCTCCTCCAGACCATAGGATTTTATGAATCCTGCCGTAATACGCCCGACAGGGGCAAGGTCATAAATAGTGGCGCGCAGATGAGGCCAACGAGTCACCGCCCCCACTGAATGTATTCCCGAACCGCCGCCAATATCTAACATGCAGTGGTAATTAGCCAAATTCAGCTTATTCGGCCATACACTCGCCGCACCAATACTGATACCGTGCATAGCTTTCGTAAAAGCCTCCGCTTTTTCAGTGCTGTATATACTCTCTTCAAATAAGTTTTCCTTCCCCTCTTCTTGTATTTCAGACTTTCTCATCACGTTTTCTAAATTAGCCAGAGAGAAATTATCTCCAGTGCTATAAATCAGATCCCAATAGTATCCACAATAATTAGGACTTTCTTTAAGTAAAAACTCCTCGGTGACCTTTGTGAGCCTATAGCGCCCATCCTCAAACTCAACCAGTTCCAGCGCCAGTACAACCGCCATCACTACCTCAACAGATCTCAGTTCAATACCAATAAATGCGCAAATCTCGGATGGGCTTTTATTATCTTTCGCAATGTACTCAAAAATCCCGAAGTGATGGGCAAGAATTGCGGTCGGATATAAATATAAGCTGGTTGCTATATTGAATAGTTTTCTATCATCACATTGTGCTTGCTTAATCACTCTAATCATATAACCCCCACAGTAATAGTCGTCATATAAATTAACTTTCATGAAAAAATAGCGTGAATCAATATTCGAAAATAAATCTTAATGCTAAGTTTATTAATCCCAAACAAATTGCGGTTAAAACTATACGCATATCTCCTATGCAACCGCATTACTGTTTTTTAGTTAAATAATGATCAAAAAAAACCGAGGCCAGAATTGACCTCGGTTTTACGTATCCTGTAGCTTCATTTAGCCGATCATTTAGCCAAACTCACACACAGGCTTTCCCTTAAGTATTGGCAAGAATATCAACGTTTTATTTTTTTAAACTGTCTGGTCGTGTCCGTCAGTGCAATTTCTGTCGGTAACCGTTCCATCGAACTGGCACCGTAGAAACCGTCACATTGCGGGCAGTTATCCATAATATATTGGGCATCTTCAGGCGTAGAGATCGGCCCGCCGTGGCACAGCACAATCACATCTTCACGTACCGCTTTGGCGGCGGCCGCCCAGTCGTTAATCAAAGGCACACAGTCCGCCAGTTTCAGCGCCGTGTCTGCGCCAATATTGCCGCCGGTGGTCAGCCCCATGTGAGGAACAATAATATCGGCACCGGCTTGTGTCATGGCGACCGCGTCGGCAGCACTAAAGATATAAGGTGTTGTTAGCATATCTTTTTCGTGGGCCAGGCGGATCATCTCCACCTCCAAGCCATAGCCCATGCCGGTCTCTTCCAGATTGGCGCGGAAGTTACCATCAATTAAACCCACTGTTGGGAAGTTCTGTACACCAGAAAAGCCCAAGCTCTGCAAATGATCTAAAAAGTGGTCAAACTGGCAGAAGGGGTCGGTGCCATTAACACCGGCCAGTACTGGGGTGTTTTTCACTACGGGCAGCACTTCTTTCGCCATATCGACCACAATTTCGTTAGCATTACCGTATGCCAGCAACCCGGCCAGCGAACCACGACCTGCCATGCGATAGCGGCCTGAGTTGTAGATAACGATTAAATCAATCCCGCCAGCCTCTTCACATTTGGCTGACAACCCTGTCCCCGCACCGCCGCCAATAATGGGTTCACGGCGGGCAATCATTTCCCGGAATTTGGCCAAGATGGCCTGGCGTTGAAATTTTGGCATCTGCTTCTCCACTATAAATTGGCCCTAATGGGATCGGCTCTTCGCGATCTCGTGAAAGTTCTCTACCGCAGCTTGTGCAAACTGAGGGTCGTTAATGTTGAACGGATAATGGACCAGGCGGCGCTTATCGGTTTGAATCACGGTCTCTTCCAGCGTCTGGATAAAAGCGTTTAGTGCCTTTTCATCCCAGAATGGCTGGCCGGGGGCATCCAGCGCCGAAAATCCACCTTCCGGAATTAAAAAGCGCACTTCTCCCTGGCAACGATTTAGCTTCTCGCCAATCCAGCGTGCCAGTTGAATGTTCTCTTGCTCGGTGGTGCGCATCAGCGTGACTTGTGCGTTGTGCTTATAGAACAGCCGATCAGCATATTTAGCCGGAATAGTTGCCGGACTACCGAAGTTGACCATATCCAGCGCGCCACAGGAGCCGACGTAAGGAATATGGGAATGGGCAATAGCATCGAAGCGCTCTGGGCCACAGGCCAATACGCCATCAAATAGCAGATCACAAACTTCGGTGGTGGTCAGATCAAGCGCCCCTGCCAGCAAACCACTCTCAGCTAGTTTTTCCATCGCTTTGCCGCCGCTGCCAGTGGCGTGGAAGACCAGGCAGTCATACTCTGCGGATAATGCCGCGCTAACCGCTTGAATACAGGGGGTGGTTACACCGAACATGGTCAAACCCAGCGCTGGTTTGTCCTCTACCTGTAGCTCCTCTTTGGCGAAATAGACCGCACCCGCAATTTGGTGGGCCGCATTACTCAACACCCGCCGAGAGATACGATTTAGCCCAGCAATGTCGGTAACGGAATACATCATGGCAATATCGCTCGCGCCGATGTAACCAGACACATCACCAGAAGCCATAGTCGACACCATCAGTTTAGGAATACCGATAGGTAAACTCTGCATTGCTGGCGTGATTAGCGCCGTTCCACCGGAACCCCCCAAACCTAAGAGTGCGGCGACATCATCACGGCTCACCATAAATCGCTCAAATGCCACCGCCATTGCGCTAATCGCCCGCCCTCTGTCACCACAAAAAACCGCCTGACACCCTTCAGGATGGTAGCCCGCCACCAGATCCGCCGAGATATCCGCGCCGCTATCGCGCCTCCCTTCTCTGGTCGATAAATCAACCGTGACCGTCGTCAGTCCGGTTGCCTTAATCAATGCGCTGACATAGGCCAGCTCTTCACCTTTGGTATCTGTGGTCGTCGCGATAAAAATATGACGGGGCATCTGAACATCCTTCTATAAGGGCGGAATGTCACAAAATTTAAGCAGCTCACTTTTCTTATTGGGGGCTTATTTTTTTGCTTATAGCCGAACAATGAGGTGAGTTGGTTAAGATAGAATCATATTGAGACTAGAGTATCATTTTCGCAAAGTGCATGACTAAAATTTGAGACTGTAGTCTCAAAATTAATTTGCGCATGAAATGCTTTCATAGAGATTTGCGTGGATGGTTTGTTATAGTGGGCGCGAATACCCTCTGTAGACCCTGGAGTGACCGTGAATAATCAAGATAAGCAGGACAGCGCTCCTCCATCGTTAACCACCATCAAGGCGAGAACCCGACGGTTACTGATTGATACGGCCATGTCGATGTACGAGCAAGGGGCGTTTCCGTCGATAACTGAGGTGGCCAACGCCGCCCAGCTTTCTCGTGCAACGGCATACCGCTATTTCCCGACACAAAGTGCGTTAGTCTCCGCCATGGTTGATGAAAGTCTCGGCCCAATATTGGCATGGCAACCGACCCAGCCTGATGCAGGGCAGCGCATTGCCGAACTGCTCTCCTTTGCTTATCCACGGATGTTACAGCATGAGGGTGTGCTACGTGCCGCGCTGCATCTATCATTGCAGCAATGGGCTGATAACCGCAGCAATCCGAACAATAAAGAGAAGTTAGTCCGTGGCAACCGTAAGCGATTGTTAAAATTGGCGGTAGAGCCACTGGAGGGGAAACTGGCACCCGCAGCTCTGCAACGGGTGATCCATGCGTTTTCGCTAATTTATGGCTCAGAAGTGTTTATGGTGCTGAAGGATATTTGGCATCTGAATGATGCCGATATTCAGGATGTCACCCAATGGATGGGGAGAGCTATTTTATTGCAGGCCGAAACCGACGCCAAACAGGTAGCTCAGAATGAGAGCCGCTAACACCGCTGCGGCGTCAAGGACACAGGGCTTACCCAACGTCATTGGCGTTGCAGCAAGGCAGCAAATGAACTCATCCCGATGAGCTTACATCAGTAAGTGATTCGGGTAGGTGAATGCCGCTAACACCGCTGCGGCGTCAAGGACACAGGGTAATTTATACCGCTTCTAACCGTGCATAAGCCGCGACTAGCCACTTAATGCCTTCACCTGGGAATGCCACTTGCAACCTGCTATGTTCGCCGCTACCTTCCAAATTAACGATGGTGCCTTCGCCAAATTTAGGGTGGCGCACGCGCTGGCCCAATGAAAATCCGCTATCATTCTCATTCATTGGCGTCCCCATGCTGCGGTGATTTACTGGGCGGGATACTGTCGCCCGCAGCCGCACCTCCTCGACACACTCCGGCGGCAGTTCACCAATAAAGCGGGAGGGGCGATGATTCACCTCTTTACCATACAATCGGCGGTTTTCGGCATAACACAGTGTCAGTTTTTGCATCGCACGAGTGACGCCAACATAGGCTAGCCGGCGCTCCTCCTCCAGACGCCCGCCCTCATCGAGTGACATCTGGCTTGGGAACATCCCCTCTTCCATGCCCACGATGAATACCTGCGGGAACTCCAAACCTTTGGCTGAATGGAGCGTCATTAGCTGCACCGCATCCTGATAGGCATCCGCTTGCCCCTCTCCCGCTTCCAAAGCCGCATGAGAGAGAAATGCCTGAAGTGGCATCAAGTCCTGATCTTCATCCTGATAACTGTACTGGCGGGTCGCGTTGACCAGCTCTTCAAGGTTTTCTACCCGCGCCTGACCTTTCTCGCCCTTCTCCTGCTCATACATCGACCACAAACCAGAGTCACGGATCACCCGGTCAGTTTGGACATGTAGCGGCATATCTGCGGTTTCATGGGCTAATGAGTCCACCAACTCGACAAAACGTTGCAGTGCAGAGGCCGCACGGCCTGCCAGCACTTTTTCCTGCAACATGGAACGGGTTGATTGCCACAAGGTTAACTGGCGATCACGGGCAGTCTGGCGCACCACATCTAGCGTGCGATCGCCGATACCACGGGTTGGCGTATTGACCACTCGTTCAAAAGCGGCATCGTCATTGCGATTAGAGACCAGACGCAGGTAGGCCAGTGCATCTTTGATCTCCTGACGCTCGAAGAAGCGCTGACCGCCATAGATGCGGTACGGCATCGCAGTCTGCAATAGAGCCTCTTCCAATACGCGCGATTGGGCGTTGCTGCGATACAAGATGGCGCAATCATTCAGCGCGCCGCCATTGTCCTGCCAGGCGCGAATGCGGTTCACCACAAAGCGGGCTTCATCCAGCTCGTTAAAGGCGCAATAGATCGAGATGGGTTCACCTTCGGCCCCTTCGGTCCAGAGGTTTTTCCCCATGCGACCATCATTGTGGGCAATCAGGGCGTTCGCCGCCGTCAAAATATTGCTGGTTGAGCGGTAATTTTGCTCCAGCCGGATGGTTTCGGCACCGGGGAAATCTTTCAGGAAACGCTGGATATTTTCGACCTGTGCCCCGCGCCAGCCATAAATTGACTGGTCATCGTCGCCGACAATCATCACATTCGCGCGGTCACCCGCCAGCAGGCGAATCCAGGCATATTGGATGTTGTTGGTATCCTGAAACTCATCTACCAGAATGTTGGTAAAGCGCTCGCGATAGTGATTAAGAATATGGGGTTTGTTGAGCCACAGCTCATGGGCGCGCAGCAATAGCTCGGCAAAATCCACCAGCCCCGCGCGGTCACAAGCCTCCTGATACGCCTGATAAATACGCAACCAGGTGGCCTCAACCGGATTACCGTAGCTTTCAATGTGTTGCGGACGTAACCCTTCATCTTTTTTGCCGTTGATGTACCACATAGCCTGACGTGGCGGCCACTGTTTTTCATCTAAATTCAACGCCTTAACCAGACGTTTTAATAAGCGCAGTTGGTCGTCGCTGTCCAGAATTTGAAAGTCTTGCGGCAGATTGGCATCCATATGGTGGGCGCGCAGCAATCGATGCGCCAGCCCGTGGAAAGTGCCGATCCACATCCCGCCCTGACTAGTGCCAATCAGATGCTCGATACGGTGGCGCATTTCTGCCGCCGCTTTATTGGTGAAGGTGACCGAGATAATCGAATAGGGCGAGGCGTTTTCTACTGATAGCAACCAGGCAATACGATGCACCAGCACCCTGGTTTTGCCACTGCCCGCACCGGCCAGTACCAACAGGTTGCAGCGTGGCGCAGCCACGGCTTCGCGTTGTTTTTCATTCAGGCTGTCGAGCAGATCAGAAACGTCCATAGGCACCGTTTATCGGATAAGGGAAGATGGTCAAATCACCGGTCATTCGGGTATTTTACCACCATTCCACTGTGAATTTATACAGAGTTATTGCAGGGGATTATAGCAATGCTGTCAGCGATGCCAACTGAGAAATCTCAATATGGGGTAATAATCGGCTATCACGGGCGGTCATCAGGCCTTGTTGCCGGTCATTGATCCAACACGCCTGCATACCACAACGCAGCGAACCTGCTACATCCGTGGTGAGATCATCACCCACATGCAAGATATGTTTCAGCGGGATATCCAGATGATTGGCCGCTTTATGGTACATATCACGGAACGGCTTGGCACGGCCATGAGGGCCGGAGCGCAGTACAAACTGAAAATAGTGGTCGAGGCCGCAAGCTTTAGGGTCAGCATTGCCGTTGGTGATCGCCACCAGCGGATAGTGCTCAGCCAGCGCGCTCAGCGTGTCATGAGTCTCTGCCGGCACATAAATGCGACTACGCCACAGGGCGAAGTTCTCCATGGCGGCATCGGCCCCACATTGCGCCTCTGATTTGCTCAGGCCATGGCGAATTAGGCCCAGCTCAATGGCATGCCAGCGCCACTGGGTCACATCGTGGTAGATATCCGGGTCTTGCGCCAGTAACTCACTGCGAAAACGCTGGAAATCCGCGGCCTGCAACTGCGCCAAATTAGGATGGTACTGCTGCAAAAAAGCCACTGACTCTTGTTCAGTGCGGGTAATTACCGGGCGATTGTCATACAGCGTGTCATCCAAGTCGAAGGTAATGGCGGAAATACGCTCAAGTGGACGATAAAAATGCATCAGGATTTGCCTCGTTTGGCCCGTGGATGAGCAGCATCATACACTGTCGCCAGATGTTGAAAGTCGAGATGGGTATAAATTTGTGTGGTGGTCAGATTGGCGTGGCCCAGAAGCTCTTGTACTGCGCGCAGATCGCCGCTGGACTCCAGCATGTGTGTGGCGAAGGAGTGGCGCAATTTATGTGGGTGGATGTGGCTACTGACCCCCTGCTTCACGCCCCATTCAGCAAAGCGTTTTTGCACATTGCGCGCCGAAATTCGCTTGCCGGTATTGGCTAAGAAGATAGCGTCATCTTGCGGCTCAAACAGTTCGCGCAGCGCCAGCCAGTGATACAGCCATGTCACTGCCGTTTTGCCGATCGGCACTTTGCGCTCTTTGCTACCCTTACCCATCACCCAGACTTCACCGCTGGCTAAGTCGACGTGTTTGCAGTTCATGCCCACCAGCTCAGAGAGACGCAGACCGGCACCGTACATCACTTCCAGCATCGCGCGGTCGCGCACCGCCAGCGGGTCGTTGAGGTCGATATCCAGCAGTTTATCCACTTCATCGACATCAATATTTTTCGGCAGATGGCGGCCAGAGCGCGGCGTACTCACCCCCTTGGCGGGATTGGCCTGCATGACACCCTGGCTAACCAGCCAATTGAGGAAACTGCGCAACGCCGAAAGCCGCAATGCCAGGCTGGAGGCGTGCAAGCCCGCGCGTTTGCTGCGGGAAACCAGTGAGCGAACCTGCGCGGCATCCAGTGTTTGCCAGTGCGCCAGCCCCATCTGCTCGCCCATCTCCATCAGCGCCTGCAACTGGCGTCGATAGCTGGTGATGGTGAGCGGGCTGAGTTGGCGCTCAACTTTGAGGTAACGCAGAAAAGCCTCGACCTGTGGGGCAAGTGAGGCACTGAACTCGGTCATACCGGCTCGATCCAACGCGCCAGCAAGCTTGGCAATAGCGTGGATAACTGATTGAGCATCACAGTACCCATGCCTTGCTGGTAGTGCTGTGTGTCACGGCTGCTGAAGATAATTACGCCCAAATCACCCTCTTTGCCCAGCAGTGAGAGCGCTACCGAACCGATTTGTTTCGCCTGAGGCAGTAACAGCAGCAGTTCCGGCCCATTCAAGCTGCCGAGATAGTGGTTATCACTGCCTAGCCGCTGAATGCGTAGCGGCTCAAAGGCGTGGCGAGAGAGGCCTAAATGGGTGAAATCAGAGGGTGCGCCGATATGCCAGCGGTCACTGAACAACCTGACATTGGCACCACTGAGCCCGAAATCTCTGGCCCAGCGCTGTAAGCGATTGAGCATATCTTGCAAGCTGCTGGCCGCCGTCAGATGAGTTTGCAGTTGCAGCAAGCGGTTGAACAGCACTTCGTTCAGGCCAGCTTGCTCCATCAGCAAGGTGATCTCCTCTTCCAACTGGCCAATCTGGTTACGCTGTCGCCCCAGTTGCCACTCCACCAGCGAGACACTGCCTCGAACCGGATGGGGAATATGCATCTGTTCAACCAGACGGGCATTGCGGATAAAGAAGTCGGGATTTTGCAATAAGTACTGCATGACAGTATCGTCGTCTAGCGCGATACCCTCTAACGCCTGCTCCTCATAACTTTTCATGTCACACCCGTCATACTTCAGTACCTGTTACATTATAGATGAATGAATCCGTCGTACACATGGGTTGCTGGCCCCGTCATATACAGCGGATGGCCTGGCCCTTTCCAACTGATAAGCAAACTACCGCCCGGCAGCTCCACCGTGACCTCTTCATCCAACAGATCTTGCTGGATACCGACGGCCACCGCAGCACAAGCGCCGCTGCCGCAGGCTTGAGTTTCACCGGCTCCGCGCTCATACACCCGCAGACGGATATTGTCACGGCTAACCACCTGCATGAAACCGATATTCGCCCGTTCAGGGAAGCGCTCATGGCTTTCTAATACTGGCCCCAGTAACGCAACATTGGCAACTGCAACATCATCAACTTGCAGCACACAGTGAGGGTTGCCCATCGACACCACGCCACATAATACCGTCTGTTCTGCCGCGCGAAAAATATAGGTTTTCTCAGCTTTAGTCGCCCGGAAAGGGACGCTTTGCGGATCAAAATTGGGTTCGCCCATATTCACGCAAACCTCTTCATCTTCCGTGACACTCAAGATCATGCGGCCAGTCTGGGTGCTCACACTGATGTCGCGCTTGTTGGTCAAGCCCTTCAGCCGGACAAAACGGGCAAAACAGCGCGCACCATTGCCACACTGAGAGACTTCACTACCATCAGCATTAAAAATACGGTAGTGGAAATCCAGCTCAGGATCGTAAGGCGGTTCAACCACCAACATTTGATCAAAGCCCACGCCAGTGTGCCGGTCTGCTAATCGGCGGATTAATTCCGGCGAAAAGTAAACATTTTGGGTAACTGCATCGACAACCATAAAGTCGTTGCCAAGACCGTGCATTTTGGAGAACTGCATTTCATACTCCGCTGACTTTCATTTTTATTGCTGGATCAATTCGGTACTGGCTAAGCTTGATCCTGACACACTCTGGCGGCGATAGGGCTAATTACTGTGGCCCAGCGATCGTTTGGCTCTGCTTAGTGCCAGATAAGTCCTGCTGATTGCGTTCGGTCTTGCCACTATCGGGTTGCGTTGTTTCTGTTTTGGGTTTGTCTGACGGCGGAAAGTATAGCGGCCCTTTCAGGCCACAGCCGGAGAGTGCAAGCACCATCATCGCCACCAGTGGCCAACCTAGTTCTTTTTTCATTTCTAACGCCTGTAAATTGTTTTAGCGCATTAATGCCTGTGATTCATGCGCCCAAGGTCTCTATAATCGCAGGTGGATCATGAAAAGCAACAGGAATTGAATATGAACGATAGCGAGTTTCATCAGTTAGCCGATCAATTGATGCTTTGCATTGAAGAAACACTGGATAGTTTTAGCGGCGATAGTGATATCGATTATGAAACCAATGGCGGGGTGATGACCCTGACTTTCGAGAATGGCAGCAAGATTGTTATCAACCGCCAAGAGCCATTACATCAGGTCTGGCTGGCCACCAAAGCGGGGGGTTACCATTTTGATTACCGAGATGGGCACTGGTACTGCTCACGCAGCGGCGTAGAATTTTTCGCTAAATTATCTGAAGCCGCCACCACACAAGCGGGCGAAGATGTGAGTTTTGGTTAACTGCGGTTGGATCAATAAGGGACACAATTTTTTACGTGTCCCTTTTATTTGCTTATCAGATAGTGGTTTATCAGATAGTTGTTTATCAGCATGCTAATGCAGTTGGAATTGCTGCGGTGCTGGCAGGGTAGACTCTTTATCCGCAATATACAGATGCGATAACGTATTGCTGCGGAAAGGAATAACTTGCGTGCGGCCATCTAACTGCACAATTTGGTAGAACTGCGGCAAGTTGAAGTTGATAAAGCTGGAGCCGTAGGTAAAACGATCATGAGAAGAGGAGTAGAAACGGCTGACATCCCGCACCAGCTCCTCTTTGCTCCCTTCGCAATGGTGATAAACCTCAACGCGGTTTGACTCATCCAAAATGTAAATATTAAAGCCTTTCTCATCTGCGGTGCCTTCAAAGAAGAACTGAATAATCCCTTCACTGGCAAAACCGTCGACAACCGGCGGCAGATGAATTTGATCAGTTTCAACCTGAATCGATAACCCATGCAGTTTGTTATTGGAGATAGCCCCGTAGAATTCAACCGCGTTCTCCAGCTTCTGCACTGACACACTCAGGCGCTCGAAGAACAGCCCCCACGTCTGACCGGAAACCCGCACCGCTTTGAAGCGGCCCGGCTCTTGACGGGTGCTGGATAGGCGCAGCTCAATGCACTCCGAAACCAACTGCTGAATTCGGGTACGAATCAAGCCGCGTAAATGCTGGCTATAGCAGAACACATCCACCGACTCTGGCGGTGCCGCATCCTGATGCATTTTGCCTAAAATCGTTTTCAGTGCTTCCAATACCGCCTGTTCGCCGCTGAAATGCAGGGTACGCACTTCGTTCCACGAGTTGCGGTACAGCAAATCGATACTGCCCACCAAACACTGCTGCTGCTCGCCAAAACTGAATACATCCAGTTTACGGAAATCAAAATGCACCACCTGATTGCGGAACGCGGCGGTCGGGTCATGCTCCAAATTGACGATAATCGCTAAGTGGCGGATCTCGCACGGGCTGTAGAGTGCCTTCGGCGTTGGCGCAGGTAGGCGCAGCGGGAAGTGGTGAGAGATATCCGTCACCAACTCTTGCAGTTTGGTGGTATTGCACAGATTGGCACTTTTTATATGTAGCCGGGTCTTGCTGGTCAACAGGCCGTTGAAATAGGCCCACGACACCAATTTGTTTAGGTAGCGGTTATACTCTAGCGGTTGATGGCTGACGATAGTGTCCATCGAGGGCGCTTGATTATACAAGTACCAGCCAGGGCGGTTCGCGCGACCCGCAGGGACATGAATAAAGGTCAGGTGCTCTTCGGAAAGATCCGGCGAAATTTGCGGGTTAACCAACGTCACTTTACCCGGCAAAGCTTCAAATGCCGCGTACAGTTTACGGGTCAATACCCCGATATCCTGCGGGCTAGCGCTGACACTCAGGTTGTTGCGGCGCGTAAAGCGAATCAAATTGCGATAACTCTGCATCATCGCATCTAACAGCTCATTATGCGCTTCACGTACCCGTTCAATCTTCCAGTTGGCGCGATTATCCAGCACCGCCAGACTCTCATCGCTCCAGCCCCACTCACTAACCAGTTGGCTAAGGATTTCACGCCGCCAGCCAACACTCGCCGGGGTGCGCGAGAGTTTCTCACACACTTTCAGATAGAAGCAGCGGCGCACCAAATTTAGCCGAGTGGTGTCATTGATTTGGGTCAGATAGCGGGTGACGCGATCGAGCATCATGCAGTAAGCATCAAGGCCGAAGGCCACAATTTCACCGGCATGTAGGCGCTGTTTGATCTCCATCGCCAATAATTGGGAATTAGGGTATTCCCAAGAGTAAGCTTCCAGCAGCAGGGTTTTTAGCACCGCTTTATATGGCGAATCGATACTTTTATACAGCTGCCACAAACTAGCACCGAAATACTCTTCCGCCGACAGGGTGCTTAAACCGCCCAGATCCAGCCACTCATTCGGCGTTAATACGCCCTGCGCATAGAGCGACAGCACGTAATCATCGTAATTATTCTCTTCTTCAACCGGAACCATATTCCATAGAATACGTTTCCCAGCCAGACGAACCGCGCTGCGGTAAAATTCATCTAGCAATAAAATATGTTGGGTCGAGCCGCAATCTTCGCCACCCAAACTGCCACTGGCATTGTGACGGAAGCGGTTTTCATCAATCAGGAAGAAGCTGACTTCAACACCCATTGATGCGGCCCATTTCTCTAGCAGGCTGCATTTTTGCTGTAGGCGATGGCGCTCGTCTGTATCGAGCCAAGCCTGATGACACACCCAGATATCCAGATCTGAGGTATGGCATTGCCCGATGGAGGAGGTGCTGCCCATGGAATAGACGCCCGTAATCGGCAGTTCGCCGCCGACACTCTGCTCTAGAGGTGCGCCCGACTTAGCTTCAACCTCAGACAGATAATCCTGTTGTGTTTCATTAGGCGTGAAAATACAGACGCCATGGGGAACGTTACCATCAAGGTAACCCGGCATCAGTGGATGATGATGATGTAGTAGGGTCGGTAGCAGACTGTAAACCTTTTGGAAGGCTGGCCCCATGGCCGCCAAGGCGCGATCGACTCGTAATTGGTTGATCGCATCCAGTCGCTGTTTCAGTGTCTCGATGTAGAGGTACAAGACGTCTCGCCTGATTGTTCCGGTGCTTAGAAAGAAACCCGCGTTCCACATTCGTTTGTTGTTTATTTGAAGAATATTTAACGAATGATTGCTGGAAACGTGATCAATCTAACACCTTGCCGATTGACCGTAAAGAAAGTAAAGCTATCCCTACAATTATAACGTCACTTTCTGACTAAAATCATTCATCTTGCCATCGGGCAACAGACCAATAAATTTTAGCTAAAGCCGCTGACAACGCAGCAGTGGGCGGAAGGAGGGGATAAACCCCTTATCCAGCCACACATTTGTTACAATAGTTGCTTTCTTGTACTCTTACCCGCCTTGATCATGTGGCTACCGCACTGACACTACTCGTCGGTCAATGGTAGGATGGGCCGCAAAATATAAAACGGTAACAAGCAATGTTAGACAAAATTATTCGAATTGCCACGCGACAAAGCCCGCTCGCCTTATGGCAAGCACATTATGTTCAACATTTACTGCAAGCCAATCACCCCGGCCTGCATGTTGAGTTGGTCCCGATGGTCACTCGCGGGGATATCATTCTGGATACGCCACTAGCAAAAGTGGGCGGTAAAGGCTTGTTCGTCAAAGAGTTAGAGTTGGCGTTACTGGATGGTCGGGCTGATATCGCCGTGCACTCAATGAAAGATGTGCCGATCGCTTTCCCTGACGGCTTGGGTCTGGTCACCATTTGCGAACGTGATGACCCACGTGATGCGTTCGTCTCATCGAGCTATGCCCATCTGGATGACCTACCGGCGGGTAGCATCGTCGGCACCTCCAGCTTGCGCCGCCAGTGTCAGCTACGCGAACGCCGCCCCGACCTGATTATCCGCGATCTGCGGGGTAACGTCGGCACCCGCCTCGCCAAGTTGGATAACGGCGATTACCATGCGATTATTCTGGCCGTTGCCGGCCTTAACCGCCTTGGGCTGGAAACCCGTATCCGCTATGCCATGCCAGTTGAAGAGTCGTTACCGGCGGTGGGTCAGGGCGCGGTGGGTATTGAGTGCCGCCTAGACGATGATTTTACCCGCCAACTGCTCGCACCACTCAATCATCGCGACACAGAATTACGCGTCTGTGCAGAACGGGCGATGAATACCCGTCTTGAAGGGGGCTGTCAGGTGCCGATTGGCAGCTATGCTGAATTGGAAGGCGACGTGCTGTGGCTTCGTGCCTTAGTGGGTGCGCCGGATGGCAGTGAGATCATTCGTGGTGAGCGCCGTGGCCCGGCTAACAATGCCGAGCAGATGGGGATTGAGCTGGCCGATGAGCTACTTTCACGTGGCGCGCGGGAGATATTGACCGCTGTTTATCAGGATAACCTACCGCGATGACCATTTTGGTGACCCGTCCCTCCCCCTCTGGGGAGCAGTTAGTCAGCCGCCTGCGTGCGCTGGGCCGGGTTGCCTATCATGCTCCCTTGATTGATTTCTCGCCCGGTGATGACCTGCCAAAACTGCCCGCTTTGCTGCAAAATATGCAGGCGGGTGATCTGGTTTTTGCGCTATCACAGAACGCCGTGCGCTACGCTAACCCGCTGTTAAAAAGAAATAACCTGTTATGGCCTGCGCAGTTATCCTATTATGCTATTGGTCGTGGCACCGCGCTGGCACTGCATACCGCCAGCCGGTTGCACGTCACCTTTCCGCCAATGGGTGAGACCAGCGAGATGCTGTTATTATTGCCTGATCTGCAAAAACTGAGCGGTAAAAAGGCACTGTTATTGCGCGGTAATGGCGGGCGAGAGCTGCTGGGTGAGAGCCTTGCACAGCGAGGAGCGGAGGTGACTTTCTGCGAATGTTATCAACGTAGCCCGATCTTTTATGATGGCAGTGAGCAAAGTGCGCACTGGCAACGTGCTGGCGTCAATATTCTAGTGGTGACCAGCGGCGAAATGTTACAACAGATCTATACTTTAGTTCCTGATTACTATCGTTCTTCCTGGTTGCTACGCTGCCGCTTGGTGGTGGTGAGTGATCGTTTGGCTACCCTGGCCGCCCAAATGGGCTGGAGTGATATCCGGGTGGCAGAGAATGCTGATAATGACGCGCTGATCCGCGCGCTACAAGACCTAAAACATACCTGAAACCTGACTATGGGATGCCCAATATGACGGAACAAAATACCCCATCCGCACCAGTGGAAGAGACAACCACTGCGGTTGAGAGGCACCAACAGCCAGCACCTGAAAACCGCCGGGAAAAACGCACCGGGCCAATTCTGGGGGCTATTGCTATTGCATTGGCTATCGCGCTGGGTGCCGGGCTTTATTATTACGGACACCAGCAGGCCCAGTTACAGGATGCCGCGACTCTCTCGCTGCAAGAACAGCTGGCGGAACTAAAACAGAGCCAGTTGCAGGAAAAACAACAGTTTGAGTCATTGTTGCAGCAACAAGCTAAGGCGCTGGAAGCCGCTGATCGCCAACAGACCTCGCTGACTCGCCAACTCAATGAGTTGCAGGAAAAAGTCGCCACCATTTCAGGGAGTGACGCCAAAACCTGGCTACTGGCACAGGCTGATTTTCTGGTGAAAATGGCCGGCCGCAAACTGTGGAGCGATCAGGACGTCACCACCGCCGCCACATTATTGAAAAGCGCCGATGCCAGCCTCGCAGACATGAATGACCCTAGTCTGATAGATGTGCGCCGCGCCTTGACCGAGGATATCAGCACCCTTTCGGCGGTCAGCCAGGTGGACTTCGACGGCATCATCCTCAAATTAAATCAGCTGTCCAATCAGGTCGATAATCTGCGTCTGGCTGACAACAATATTGATGATTCGCCGATGGATGCCGATAGCGATGAGCTATCCAGTTCATTATCTGAATGGCGCCAGAATTTGACCAAAAGCTGGCACAGCTTTATGTCTGACTTTATGACTATTCGCCGCCGTGATAGCAGCGCCGAGCCACTGTTGGCGCCAAATCAGGACGTTTATCTGCGTGAGAATATCCGCTCGCGCCTGTTGGTGGCGGCCCAGGCAGTGCCTCGCCATCAGGATGAAGTGTACAAACAGTCGCTCGAGACTATCTCCACCTGGGTTCGCGCCTATTTTGATGTGAACGACCCTAGTACCAAGGCTTTCCTGGATGAATTAGATAGCCTGAGTCAACAGTCGATATCAATGGATGTGCCTGATCAATTGAAGAGCCAGCCAATGCTAGAGAAATTGATGCAAACTCGGGTTCGTAACTTACTGGCGCAAGCCCCAGCTGCCGCTCAGGGGGAATAAGTATGCTGCGAGTTTTACTGTTATTCCTCATTCTGACCGCCGGTATCGTCCTTGGCCCAATGTTGGCTGGCCATCAGGGCTATGTGTTGATCCAGACCGACAACTATAACGTTGAGACTAGCGTGACGGGTCTAGTCATCATGCTGGTGCTGGTTTTGGTCGCGTTCCTGATCGTGGAATGGATACTGCGCCGGATTTTCCGCACTGGCGCTCGCACCCGTGGCTGGTTTATGGGCCGTAAACGTACTCGCGCCCGTAAGCAAACCAAAGCTGCGCTGATCAAACTGGCTGAAGGTGATTTTAAGCAGGTGGAGAAGTTGCTCACCCGCAATGCCGATCACGCTGAGCAGCCGATGGTGAACTATTTGCTGGCGGCGGAAGCGGCCCAGCAGCGCGGCGATGAGTTCCGCACCAATCAATATCTGGAGCGGGCGGCAGAAGTGGCCGATACCGACCAACTGCCGGTGGATATCACCCGCGTGCGCATTCAGCTGGCACAGGGCCACGTTCATGCAGCGCGCCATGGTGTCGATCGTCTGCTGGATCAGGCACCGCGCCATCCGGAAGTCCTGCGCCTGGCGGAACAAGCTTACCTGCGCTCTGGCGCTTACAGCTCATTGCTGGAAATTTTACCGGCAATTGGCAAGGTTCAGCTTCATACGCCCGAGGAGATCGCCGCACTGGAGCAGCAAGCTTACATCGGCATGATGAATCAGTGCATGGCGGAAGAGGGTAGCGATGGCCTGAAACGTTGGTGGAAAGATCAGAGCCGCAAAGTTCGCAACGAGATCCCGCTGCAAGTGGCGTTAGCTGAGCATCTGATTGAGTGTGATGATCATGATGTTGCCCAGCAGATCATTCTGGATGGCTTGAAGCGCCAATATGATGAGCGCTTGGTGCTGTTGATCCCGCGTCTGAAGTCAGGTAATCCCGAGCCGCTGGAGAAATCATTGCGCCAGCAAATAAAACAACATGGCGCGACACCGTTGCTCAATAGCACTTTGGGCCAGCTTATGCTGAAACACGGTGAGTGGGAGAAAGCCAGAGAAGCTTTCGCCGCCGCGCTTGCTCAACGCCCAGACGGGTATGATTACGCATGGCTGGCGGATGCCTTAGATAAACTGCATCGCCCTGAGGATGCCGCACAAGCACGTCGTGAGGGGTTGCTATCGACCCTGCGGCAGAGTGGCGAACCACTTTAAACACTGTCAGTGCAGCGGAGAACGGGTAGATCATCAAGATGCCGTCGGCCCTTTGAAAAAAGCCATCTCTAGAGACTCGAGCCGCGCCATCCCTGGCGCGGACACTTGACTCTTCCACCCGTCCTCGCGCAGTCTGAAAGCTCTTACGGGAGCTTTGAGGTTAATGATAAAGCGGCTGATAGCTCAGTGAGTGAAGGGTTTACCGCACTTAGGGGCACTTCGGTGGCTCACGCCACTGCGACCCCAACGGCACGATTCCCCTTCATTTGACTTTGTCAGCAGTCTGAAAGCTCCTACGGGGGCTTTTTTGTTATCTATTTTGCCCAAAAAAAAACGCTTGCCGTTTTCGGCAAGCGTCTAAAATTTTCAGGTCTACAGACAACATGTTGGCGCCTCACTCAACGTTATGCCCGGTATGTGATGAAGATATTCAACATCGTTTACATGGACAATAGGCACCCTAAAATCGGCTCTGCATCATCTCTGGGTTTATGAAGTGGCTATAAAGCCAGGCTGTCATAATAAGTGAGATGAGCATCTACTGGATAGATATTGCAGTTAGCGTGCCAAAATGCGTAATCGGCAGCAATTTCACTCAATCGCCCGCAGATAACCTCCTAACAATATGATAAATAATAGATTTATTTTTATGTTCATTTGGCATGTCATGCCCTGCTCTGCCGAGGCTGATAGCGACACGCCCTAAGTGATCTGTCGCTACAAAACGACGCAATCGAGCATCATGATTTTTCTTTTTATTTATCAACATATTATATGTCTCCATTCAGAGACAATGCATTCGTCTTTTGTCGCGAAAAGCCAACACTTCTGATCTAAGAGGATAAATCACCGATCGAGGCCGGCTAACCGCCTAATTTGATCAAAGGGCAGCAACAAAGTTTCGGGCATAAAGAAAATGACAGTGAAGTGATAAAGCGCCATTGGCCGTGAACAAAACCGAGAGAGGATGAATGGCGATGAATAGAGATAACCAAGGGCGCGCTATTAGCGAGAGACAAAATAGAGACGAAAAAAAACCCCGCATTGCGGGGTTTCTTCTGAAATTGGTCGGCGAGAGAGGATTCGAACCTCCGACCCACTGGTCCCAAACCAGTTGCGCTACCAAGCTGCGCTACTCGCCGATTTCTTGCTTGTTACTCTACATGGTCTTGCGACCTATGTCCATGTAAATCTTAATAAAATCTACATGTTTGTGTGGTGCGAAGGGAGGGACTTGAACCCTCACGTCCGTAAGGACACTAACACCTGAAGCTAGCGCGTCTACCAATTCCGCCACCATCGCATGTTCCACAAAATTTGGGGTGGCTAATGGGGCTCGAACCCACGACAACTGGAATCACAATCCAGGGCTCTACCAACTGAGCTATAGCCACCATCACTTCTTACAGCTTACTTCGTACTCGTCGTACGCGGCAATCTTACCACCGCAGCTCTTGCACACAAAATTAATGGTGCGCCCGACAGGATTCGAACCTGAGACCTCTGCCTCCGGAGGGCAGCGCTCTATCCAGCTGAGCTACGGGCGCTTAGCGCCGTTGCGGGTGAGGATACTACGGTTTTAATAGTTGGCTGTCTAGTGCTTTTTTAGAAGAAATGGCCTGTTTGCTTACGCTTTGCTCAGTCTGCCACAAAAGTCAGCCATTGGTAGCCCTCACCTCACCTTGTTCGCTGGTTTTATAGGCGTTCCGTTTCGACCAGCATCGGTTTATGCATTCTCAGGCCGAAATAGCCTGCGGTCACTAATCCTAAGAAAATCGCCCCGGCTAATAGAGATAAACGTGTCTCTGGGTTAATCCCCATCCCCACCAGCACACAAATCAAAAAGGCGATTGTGAGGTAGTTGACGTAGGGGAACATGATCGATTTAAACGGATGCTGTTTCAATGCCTCTTTATGTAGCTGCCGGAAACGTAGTTGGCTCACCAGTACCACAAACCACGGCACCATGCCCGGTAAGACGCTGGCACTGTATACGTACACAAATACCTGCTGCGGATTTGGAATGATGTAATTGAGGCTAGATCCCACCAGCAGACACAAAATCGTGACGGCAATGCAGTTAACCGGAACACCATTGGCGGAGAGTTTCGTCAGGCAAGCGGGTAACTGCCGGTTTTTTGCCAGGGCATACAACATGCGGCCGCCACTGTACATGCCGCTGTTACAGCCGGACAGCGCGGCGGTCAGCACCACGAAGTTGATAATCCCGGCGGCGGCGGTGATCCCTATCTTGGCGAAGGTCAGCACAAAGGGGCTACCTTCGGTGCCGATGCCGTTCCACGGGAAGATGGTGACAATGACAAATATCGCGCCGACATAGAAAATTAGAATGCGCCACAAGATATTATTGATGGCACGCTTTAAGGTGACTTGCGGGTTTCTGGCTTCGCCGGCGGTAATGCCGACCAATTCAACGCCCTGATAGGATGCCACCACAATACAGAGCGCGAACATGAATCCTTTCCAGCCGCCCGCAAAGAAGCCACCGTGAGCGGTCAGGTTATCAAAACCAATCGGCTGGCCGTGATTGCCAAAACCAAAGAAGATGACCCCTAGCCCCACCAGAATCATCACAATGATGGTGGTGACTTTGATCATCGCAAACCAGAACTCTAACTCGCCATATAATCTGACGGCCGCCAGATTAGCCAGTGCCACGATGGCGACCCCGGCGATAGCAGGCAACCATTGGGGTATTTCTGGGAACCAAAACTGAACGTAGACGCCAATGGCGGTAATTTCGGATATCCCCACCGCTATCCACATAAACCAGTAGCCCCAGGCGGTCAGATAGCCAAAATAGGGGCTGAGATATTTATGTGCGTATACGGCAAAGGAGCCAGCCACCGGCTCCAGATAGAGCATTTCGCCCATTGCGCGCATGATGAAGAACACAAATAAGCCGGCAATCATGTAAGCCAGCAATACCGACGGCCCGGCCCATTTCAATGTGCTGGCTGAACCCATAAACAACCCGACACCAATAGTGCCACCTAGCGCTATCAACTCGATATGCCGAGCTTCCAGCCCACGGTGTAATCCTTTTTTCTCTTCGTTGTCTGCCATATTTCCCTCTGTAAACCAACTGGTGTGTGTCTGCTCCGGATCCCCGGTTGTTGTAGTTATAAAAAATAAAATACGCGACTGAATAAGGTATTCAGCCTAATTATTAATAACGACAGGTTAAAGACATAATGAAAAAACCAGTGACTGCAAAACTCTAACCGGGCCGTATCGTTTCGTATCTGCGGCAGATTAGCAAACAGGAAACTAAAACTTTATGGAATAAAAATAATTAAATTGGTTCCAGAATGGAATTACAGAGGAGTGGTATTAGCGGAGGAAATAAGTGGAATCGTTATCATAGCAGGGCCTTCGGTGGCCCTGCTTAGCTCAAAATATTACAAGCGGCCACTGTAATAGTAGCCCACAAACTTAAGCAGTTTGAATTGGCGACGAATGCGGCTGGGCTGTGCCAGTAGGCGATAAAGCCACTCCAGCCCCAGATTCTGCCAGATCTTCGGCGCACGTTTGACGTGACCCGTAAAGACATCGTAAGTCCCGCCAACGCCCATATAGAGCGCGTCAGGATAGAACTTACGGCAATCGCGCATAAACATCTCTTGCTTAGGTGACCCCATGGCAACCGTGACAATCGCCGCGCCACTGGCCGCAATACGGGCAAACAGTGCCTCACGCTGTTCTGGCGTGAAATAGCCATCCTGGCTCCCCACCAAATTCACACTCCACTGCGCACGCAACTTAGCTTCCGTTTCAGCCAGAATTTCCGGCTTGCCACCGACTAAAAAGACCGGCGTCCCTTGCTGGCCTGCACGTTGCATCAAGGCTTCCCACAGATCCGCCCCTGCAACCCGCGAGAGCTGCGCCTGTGGGTATTTACGGCGAATAGCCCGCACCATGCTGATACCATCGGCATACAGGTATTCAGCCTCATTAATCAGTTCACGCAGTGCAGCGTCATCTTCGGCTTTCAGCAGTTTCTCTGCGTTCATGGCCACTAGCGTGCCGGTTTTTACCGGGCCACTGCTTAGCAGATGATCCAGTGTCTGAGCCATGTCACGAAAGCCCCAGATCTCGAAACCACGGACATTATATTTTGGAATGTCAGTTTGTTGGGTTGGAATAGCAGTATTCGGTTCCATTACAATCCTTACAGTTGATTGCCCGCTTCAGGCATGGACAGGCGCTTGGATCTGTTAACACGACGCTGAACCCGCTGCGTTATCAAACCCGCCGTATCGAACAACCAGTACAACAATTTTGCCAGTACCAGACAGGCACCAAAAATCACGCAGAAAAACACCACGCGCGAGACAAAGGAGTCTAACCCTTCGCGGGCCAAGACGATGATGTTAAATATCGCACCAAAACAGAAGCTTTGCAGAATGGCCGCTTTGTAGCGGTTTTTTTCCGCTTTACCCTGTTCGTACAGCCAGTCGAACCACTTAATGATTAACCCGACCACAATGGCACCCAGCGGGATAAACAGTACCCCGCCCATCACCACCAAAGAGCCGATCAGGGTGGGGGAGATTGCCAGCCCTGAGTGGTTATCCAGCACATCCCAGGTAAAGTAGTTGGCGGTATTTAGCACCAGGTCTGGGCGCTCCGGCCACAGGAGGCTGGGGATAAACACATAGAAATCACGGATTATCGGCGCTAAGCCCTGGAAATCTATTTTGTCGTAGTTCTGTAGCAGCAACCCGAGGTTTTCCCACGGCGAGAAGGTATCCCGTGTCAGGTAGAGGAAAGTGTAAAATGCCTCGGCCCCATTAACATCCAGCCCATAGCGTTTCAACGCCAGCCAGAACATTCCCACAATGCCAAAGACCCCCGCTGCCGCCAGCATCCACAGGGTTATCCAGCCGCGGACAATGCCGATAAACAGGAATAGTGAGAATGCGATAATAATGTTAGCCCGCGTCCCGCCGACGATAACATAGGTCAGGATGCCAAAGGCCACGGTGCTCGCAAGGAAGAAGAACCAGGCACGCATGTCTTGTTTCAGGAAGTAGACCACCAGCATAGCTGGGATAAAGAAGTAGAAAAAGCGCTTCAACGCGACGCCCGAAACATCACTGGAGAAGATTTTACTGTAGGAGTCCAGCTTAAACAGCAGGAAACCATTCTGCATAAAGAAGATGCCCACGGTGCCGATGGCTACCAGCGCCAGCAGCATCCAGGTCAGATTGGTCTCCACCCGATTCATGGTAAAAATCGGGGTGCGCGGCTGAGTGCGCGGCTTGGTCAGCCGTGTTTTGTAGCTCACATAGTAAATGGCATAAAACGCCGTGGCGGAGAGCATGGCATATAGCAAGTACTCAACCGGCACGACTGCCACCCCAAACTGGAACACCAGCATACAGGTCAGCGGGAAGCCAAAATAGAAAGTGAGCAGGTAGAGCATGGAGAACAGCACGTTGAAGTTAAAGCGGACGCGCCGAAACTCCTGATACGTCAAGATCAGGATAAAAATGACCGCGATCAGGTAGACACCGAACAGACCGCCAAATTGCCCCAGTGTCATGGGTGTTCTCCTGCGGCCAGTGCCAGCGCTTGCTGCCAGCCCTCAATGTAGTTGGGGTTAAAGAACGCAATTGCGTGCTTATCCAGCCCGGCTAATTGGCGCTGTGCCTCGCGAATCAATGGTTCATCCAGTGAGTCGCCATAGAAAAGCACCGGAATATGCTGTTCGGCCAAATCTTGCCAGAAGGGGTTTTTACGGCTCAGGACAAAAGGCACGCCAAATTGCGTCAACAAACACAGGGTGCCAATGCCTTGCTGACGGTTGAAAATAAAGTAGCCCAAATCGCATTCGCGCAGGATATTCAGATAGTCATCAAAGGGGATCTGATCCGTCAGGATGCGCAGATTTTCTGCTGCGAACAGTGCCAGTCCCGCCTGCCTGACCTGCTCGATATACAGCTCATTATTCGCCGGATAACCCATTGGCAGAATCACTCTGGCATCCGGGCCAAACTGCTGATGAATCGCTTTCAGCGCTTCAATATGGCGGTTAGTGGTATCACCGGAGTTCCCCACTAAAATTGTCATTGGCCCCGCCAATGGCTTCTCCACGTTGATAGCGGTTAATGCCGGATCCATGCGCGTCGGGAAGTAGAGTAGTGACGCAGGCACCCGAGGATGGCGCTGCTGGAAATAGATTAAGTCGCCACGGGTCGCAAAGACATGACCCACTCGCCCTTGAGCAAGGCGGCGCAGCAGGTAAAACAGACGAAATTTCCAGCTTTTGGCGTCTTCATATAAATCAGCGCCCCAGACATGCCAATAGACCTGCCGTGGTTTGATTTTGCCACTCAATAGCGCCAGCCACAGGGTGGCATTAAACTGACCGTGCCAGAAGAAGCGCGTGCTGCGATCCGCCTGTGCGCGGGCGATGACCGCCTCAGCCAAAGCTTTTTTATTTCCGTGCGTTTCAATATCCAACTGCGTGAATAGTGAAAAAGCTGCCGTCTCTTTTGCCGCCACCATAAAGTGCCGCACCTGCTCTGTGGGCGCGCGAGTTGCTAGCACATCATTAAAGAAGCGCAGCACAGTCAGATTATGGTGCGGGATATCAGATCCCAGTACATGAATCAGGGTTGTCATTTTTTTCTGCTGTAAAGAGTGTTTACGGTGATGAATGTCTACGATACATAATGAATACGCAGCTACAGAGCGCGAAATAGACAATATAAGTCGCCATATAGGCTTGTGCCGCGCCCAATGAGCCATTCATTGGGATTAACCAATGGGCAAACCCGGTCAACAGTAAGAACTGGCTCACTTCCGTCAAAATGTAAAAGCGCAGCGAGGCTTTGGCAATAACCAGATAGCCAAACACGTACGACCCCACTTTCAACACATCCCCCACCAGTTGCCAGGCAAAGAGGTCGCGCATCGCCGTGAACTGATGTGAGAACAACAGCCAGATAGCAAAGTCACGTAACAGCCAGACCAGTAGACTGGCGGTCGCCACTGCCGGTAAGACAAATTTCAGTGAGCGCAGAATCTCGCGGGAAATATCCGCTTTCGCTTTGAGTCGCGACAGTGTTGGCAGCAAATAGACGGTAAATGACGCTGTAATAAATTGTAGATAAGCATCGGAAATACTGCTCACCCCTTGCCAGATCCCCACTGCATCCCAGCCATATTGGTCAGCCAGCAAGTTTCGCATCATCACGTAGGCTACCGGCAAGGTCACTGAGGTAATCAGCGCCATGATAGTAAATTTGCCTAAATGGCTCGCTAACGCTTTATCCCAACTCAGCTTAAGATAGCTCAGCGGAATGGTTTTACGGCGAATCAACATGGCTGCCGCAGGGATAACCACCAGCGCAGGGACTAATGCCAAGCCCACTAATGCGCCGGGATAGCCGCCAATGCGAAAGCAAATATAGTACGCCAACACCCCAATCAGGCTGCCGCCAATCACCGCTAACGCATTGCCCATCGCATCGCGATAGCCTTTGAGGATCGCCAAAAACAGGTTGGCGTAGGCAATCCCCATCTGGATAAGTGCTACCGCGCGCACCACATTTTGGTAATCGCTATGACCAAATAACGCAATACTGACAGGTTTCGCGGCCAGCAGGAAAATCAGTGCCAGCAGCGTCGAGAACCCCAGCACAATGGCGGATGAGGTGCCCAGAACCGCACGTAGGCGTTCAGGTTGCTGATGATATTCAGCAACATATTTGGTAATTCCGTTAAAGATACCCGCGCCGGAGAGCACGCCTAATACCGTAATTAGCTGGCGGAAATTCCCCGCCTGCCCAACACCACTGGGGCCAAAGGTCACCGCCAGCAGTTTAACCACTAATAGCCCTACGCCAATCTTAATCAGCGTAGAGCCAGCAGTCCAAATCGATGCTTTTGCCAGAGACATATCAGGCGAAGTAACTCAGAACAGTATTAATGACCGTTTTCTGATTGATATCCGTCAGGTTATAGAAGATTGGCAGGCGAACCAGGCGCTCACTCTCTTGGGTGGTAAAGCGATCTTCACCCGCCATACGGCCAAACTCCTCACCCGCCGGACAAGCATGCAGTGGGATGTAGTGGAAGACCGCCATAATTCCGGCTTCTTTTAGGAAGCTGATAAATTTAGAGCGATCGTCGATGTCGCGCAGTTTGATGTAAAACATGTGCGCATTTTGTTCCATATCGGCGGGGATCACCGGCAAATCAATGCGCCCCGCATCAGCCAGCGGCTTGAAAGCATGGTAATAGCTATGCCACAGCGCCAGACGGCGTTCGTTAATTTGTTGCGCCGCTTCCAATTGGCCCCACAGGTAAGCGGCCTGTAAATCAGACATCAAATAGCTGGAGCCAATATCACGCCAGGTATATTTATCTACCTGACCCCGGAAGAACTGGCTGCGGTTGGTGCCTTTTTCGCGGATAACTTCTGCACGATCAATCAGTGATGGGTCGTTGATCAGTGTCGCGCCGCCTTCACCGCCTGCGGTGTAGTTCTTGGTTTCATGGAAGCTGAAACAGCCAATATGTCCAATAGTGCCCAGCGCTTTGCCTTTGTAAGTCGACATCACACCTTGAGCGGCATCTTCGACCACAAACAGATTATGCTTTTTCGCCAGCGCCATAATGGTATCCATCTCACAGGCAACACCCGCGTAATGCACTGGTACGATCACTTTAGTTTTATCGGTAATCGCCGCTTCAATCTTGGTTTCATCGATATTCATGGTATCTGGACGGATATCAACAAACACCATTTTCGCCCCACGCAGCACAAAGGCATTGGCGGTCGAAACGAAAGTGAAGCTTGGCATGATGATCTCATCGCCGGGCTTGATATCCAGCAATAAGGCGGCCATCTCCAGCGAGGCGGTGCAAGAAGGTGTCAGTAAAACTTTCGGGCAAGCAAAATGCTGCTCCATCCACTGCTGACAGCGGTGGGTAAATCCACCATCACCACATAATTTGCCACTGGCCATCGCGGCCTGCATATAACCCAGTTCAGTACCCACTACCGGTGGAGCGTTAAATGGAATCATTTTATCCCCTGCATAACCAATACGCGGTGCTCTCAATCGAAGCACCACTGCGAATATAAAGACGCAAAGCAGCAATATTGCTCATCTGCGTGGCCACCCGTAACCGCGGTAACCCGTGACTATGGCACCACTGCTTTGCCGCCAACATTAATGATGTGCCGATACCTTTACCCTGCGAATCAGGGAATACCCCTAACAGGCCGATACGTGCGCTGCCATCTTGCAGATCCCGTAACGTCACAAACCCCGCCGGCTGCCCTAACGAATTCATCACCAATAAGCATTGATGGTCGAAGGTGCCCAATACCGCCTTTTCAGCCCACAATGCATAAAACCGCCCGCTGTCTTGTGGGTCATACCAAGGTGCGCGAAAGCGGCTTAATGCAAAAGTGCTGGCGGCGACACTGCGCAACAGCGGAATATCCGCAGCAGTGGCGACCCTAGGTTTACCCTCTGCCTCAGATGAAGCATTTTCCGTGCCAATCCCAGTGTTGATATCCACGGCCAGTGACAGATCGACCTCCCCCTCAACTAATTTGAAGCCGAGTTGACCAAGGGAATCAATGAGATCAAGGCGATGGGTGGGCACTTTAGCTTGGGTAAGGGTATAAGCCTCCAACTCAGCCGGATTAAGTTGCGGGGCTGAGTCGGAAAAAATCAGTTTTGCACTGTGGCGCTGGAAAAATTCACTCTCCCAGGCCAGTGGCTCAATACTGGCGTGGACGGGCATGTAACAGATCCAACAAATATTTGCCGTAACCCGTTTTGGCTAGCGCGGTTGCTGCGCGTCTTACGCCGTCATCATCCAGCCAACCATTGCGCCATGAGATCTCCTCCAGACAGGCGATTTTGAAACCTTGCCGTTTTTCAACGGTTTGCACAAAGGTGCTGGCTTCAATCAAACTGTCATGGGTGCCGGTGTCCAACCAGGCGAAACCACGGCCTAGCAGCTCCACCGTTAGCTCACCGCGCTCCAGATACATCTGGTTGATGCTGGTAATTTCCAGCTCACCACGGGAGGAGGGCTTCACCTGCTTGGCGAAATCAACCACCTGATTATCATAGAAATATAGCCCAGTTACCGCCCAATTAGATTTTGGTTGGCTCGGCTTCTCTTCGATAGATAGAGCGCGGAAGTTGTCATCAAACTCCACCACACCAAAACGTTCTGGGTCCATAACCTGATAGCCGAACACCGTCGCTCCGTGCTCACGGGCCGCCACGGCTTTCAGTTTCGGGCTAAAGCCTTGACCAAAATAGATATTATCGCCCAGCACCAAGCAGCAAGGCTCATTACCGATAAACTCTTCGCCGATAATAAATGCCTGTGCCAACCCATCTGGGCTTGGTTGTGCAGCATAACTCAGATTAATACCAAACTCGTCGCCATTACCCAGCAAGCGCTGGAACGACGGCAGATCTTCTGGCGTAGAGATGATCAGGACATCACGGATACCGGCCAGCATCAGCACTGACAACGGATAATAGATCATCGGCTTATCATAAACCGGAAGCAGTTGCTTAGAGACGCCACGGGTGATGGGGTGCAATCGGGTGCCTGAGCCACCAGCGAGAATTATGCCTTTCATACGATCTCCTGAAACATACCATCTGCTGAAACCATCAGGCAGACGTTATACATAGGCAAAACATCATGCAAATAATTGAATGACGTCATCCCAATGATAAATAGACTCGAATTTACCCTAAGTCACCCAGGCGCTCACCGGCGTAGGAGCCATCCTGAACACGACGCCACCAAGACTCATTGTTCAAATACCACAATACGGTTTTGCGGATACCACTTTCGAAGGTCTCCTGTGGCCGCCAGCCCAGCTCTCGCTCAATCTTACCTGCATCAATGGCATAGCGCATATCGTGGCCCGGCCTATCTTTGACGAAGGTTATCAAGTCACGGTAGTGAGCAATACCCGCAGGTTTTGCTGGCACCAGTTCGTCCAGCAGTGCGCAAATGGTCTCAACCACTTCAATATTTCTGCGTTCGTTATGACCGCCGATATTGTAAGTTTCACCCACCACACCTTCTGTCACGACCTGATACAGCGCCCGCGCGTGGTCTTCGACATACAGCCAGTCACGGACTTGCGCGCCATTGCCATACACCGGTAGCGGTTTGCCTGCCAGCGCATTCAAAATCACCAGCGGGATCAATTTCTCAGGGAAATGATATGGGCCGTAGTTATTTGAACAGTTGGTCACCAGCGTCGGTAAACCATAGGTTCGTAACCAGGCGCGGACTAAATGGTCGCTGGATGCCTTAGATGCCGAATAGGGACTGCTTGGCGCATAGGGGGTAGTTTCGGTAAACAGATCGTCGGTGCCATGCAGATCGCCATACACTTCATCCGTTGAGATGTGGTGGAAACGAAATGCCAGTTTGGCCTCAGCACTGAGTTGCTGCCAGTAGTGACGCGCCGCCTCTAACAGGGTGTAAGTGCCCACCACGTTAGTTTCGATAAAGGCCGCCGGCCCATCAATGGAGCGGTCAACATGGCTTTCAGCCGCCAGATGCATCACTACATCCGGCTGATACTGGGCAAAAACGCGGTCTAACTCAGCGCGATCACAAATATCGACCTGCTCAAAGGCATAGCGCTCACTTTTTGCGACCACCGCCAGTGACTCCAGATTACCGGCGTAGGTGAGTTTATCCACCACCACCACGCTATCTGAAGTGCCATCGATAATATGTCTTACCACCGCAGAGCCGATAAAACCGGCCCCGCCTGTGACTAGAATACGTCTCAACGCCATACTCCTTTGGTGTCCACAATCCACGTTTGCTTCACATCTTCAGGTTTGATCGCCTTGAACTGGCTGTGATCAACTAACATCACCAGCACATCAGCCTGCTGCAATGCCGTGGCGGTATCTTTCAGGGTCACGTGGCCAACCAGTGATTTGGGCAGTTGCTCAACATTGGGTTCAACCACCAATGTTTCGCCAGAGTGCCATTCAGCGATTAAATGGGCAATTTCAACCGCTGGGCTTTCGCGCAGATCGTCGATATTTGGCTTAAAGGCCAAACCAAAGCAGGCAATTTTCACTTCAGACGCACGTTTGTCCGTCGCGGCCAGACAATCTGCAACAGCGGCTTTCACGCGGTCAACCACCCACAGCGGTTTGCCATCATTCACCAGACGTGCGGTGTGAATCAGGCGCGCCAACTCTGGATTCTGAGAAACGATAAACCATGGGTCAACCGCGATACAGTGACCACCAACGCCCGGCCCGGGTTGCAGGATATTGACGCGCGGATGACGATTCGCCAGACGAATCAGCTCCCACACATTGATGCCCTGCGCGTCACAAATCAGTGACAGCTCATTAGCAAAAGCGATGTTAACGTCGCGGAAGCTGTTTTCAGTCAGCTTGCACATTTCAGCGGTGCGGGAGTTGGTCACCACACATTCGCCTTCCAAAAAGATTTTGTACAACTCACTGGCGCGAGCTGAACATTTTGGCGTCATACCGCCAATCACACGGTCGTTCTGAATCAGCTCAACCATCACCTGACCCGGCAACACGCGCTCCGGGCAGTAGGCAACATTAATGTCGGCCTCTTCACCGGCGTTTTGTGGGAAGCTCAAATCTGGGCGGGCTTCAGCCAGCCATTGGGCCATTTGTTCTGTAGCGCCCACTGGTGATGTGGATTCCAGAATGACCAGGTCACCCTTTTTCAGTACCGGTGCGATAGATTTAGCGGCAGATTCAACATAAACCATATCTGGGTCATGATCGCCTTTAAAAGGTGTCGGCACGGCAATAAGAAACGCATCTGCGGCCAGTGGCTTGGTCACCGCCTGAAGGTAGCCCCCTTCAACCGCAATTTTCACCACTTTGTCTAAATCGGGTTCGACAATATGGATCGCACCGCGATTGATGGTTTCAACAGCATGGGCGTTGACATCAACACCAATCACTCTCTTCTTGCGCGAGGCGAAAGCCGCAGCGGTTGGCAGACCAATATACCCAAGACCGATAACAGAAATAGTTTCAAAACTCATAGCGTCACCTGATGATTCTTTAAAGCTTCAAGGATGCGTTGACAGGCATGCCCGTCACCGTAAGGATTATGTGCCCGGGTCATCTGATGATAGGCAGACTCATCAGTCAGCAAGCGGGTCACTGCATCGACTATCTTATTAATATTAGTGCCCACCAACAGAACCGTACCGGAATCTACCGCTTCCGGACGTTCGGTGGTATCCCGCATAACCAATACCGGCTTACCTAATGAAGGTGCCTCTTCCTGAATACCGCCAGAATCTGTCAAGATCAGGTAGGCATGATTCATCAGGTAAACGAATGGCAGGTAATCTTGCGGGTCGATCAGAATGATATTATCAATCCCTTTCAGGATGCGGTTGACCGGCTCACTGACGTTAGGGTTGAGATGCACCGGATAAACCACCTGCACTTCCGGGTGTTTACGGGCAATTTCCGCTAGCGCGCTGCAAATCCGCTCAAAACCACCACCAAAACTCTCGCGGCGATGACCTGTGACCAGAATCATCTTTTTACTGGTATCGAGGAATGGGTAACGTTGCGCCAGGCTGGCCCGTAGTTCTGGATTATTCATCACCCGATCACGGACCCAGAACAGCGCGTCGATCACTGTATTGCCGGTCACGAAAATGCGGCTCTCTGGTACCATTTCACGTAACAGATTTTGCCGCGAATTCTCCGTCGGCGCAAAATGGTACATGGCAAGGTGGCCCGTCAGTTGACGGTTGGCCTCTTCCGGCCACGGAGAGTAGAGATTTCCAGTGCGCAAACCCGCTTCGACATGGCCGACAGGAATGCGATGATAAAACGCAGCGAGACTGGTCGACAGTGTCGTGGTGGTATCACCATGAACTAAGATCACATCTGGCTTAAACTCAGCCAGCACCGGCTTTAAGCCCTCCAAAATGCGGCAGGTTATTTCCGTCAATCCCTGTCCCGGCTTCATGATATTCAAATCATAGTCCGGCTGAATCTCGAATAAACGCAGCACCTGATCCAACATCTCACGATGCTGAGCCGTCACGCAAACTCGCGATTCAAAGGCTTCGTCCTGAGCCAAAGCATGCACCAGAGGAGCCATTTTAATGGCTTCAGGCCGGGTGCCAAAAACAGTCAACACTTTCACAGTGAATCTCTTTAAGGTCAGTTAGCCGCAGACAACGCCTGCAAGTTGGACGCACAATGCGCCCATTAACGATTTATACGCTTCTTACCTGACGTCGCAATATGACTTTTTTTGTCAGTCTGCGACGCCAATTTATTAGGGTCTAAACAACTTATTTAGCATCTAAGCCACTTATTTAGAATCTAAGCCACAGAGCCAATTACGGTTGTGTGCTGGTGCGACGAACCAATACCACACCGGCCCCGACCAATGCCCCAATCGCGCCCCACATAATCAGCAGGAACACACGGCGCGGACTATCACGAGTCACCGGATCTTCCGGGGTACGTAAGTAGCGGTAAGTTTGGAATGTTTTATCCAGTGTTGGCCCCACATTCAATGTGGCCAGCATGGCGCGGTTCTGATCGTAATCAATATCAAAACTAGGGCCGGTCGCCTCTAATGTCTCCAGGCGAGCTTCGAGCATGGGCTTGCCTAACATAAACATTTTGGAGTCTGGCAACTGCTCAGCGGGGGTATCCGTTTGATTACGGTTAATCCCTTGCTGGCTGGCGACTTTCAATGCTTGTTTCACCGCAGCAACTTCACGATCAAACACCGCTTGTGCCACCGCCTCCTGCCGTTTGACTTGTGCTTTCATTGATTGAGTACGAACAGCCCATGCCCCCTCAATCTCGTCATTCAAATGGCGGGCCGCACGTTGGCTGGCAAAATCAATGTAACTGCGAAGTAATTTATTGGAATCTGTCGCGGTTTCTGCCGTTAGCTTAATGCTGTCGTTAAGCATTTTTTTATCATCACGGGGAGTGAAAACAATATTATTCACCAGCTCATCCAGTAATGCCGCGTCTGCTTTGGCATCACCTTCTAACCGCTGCTTGTAGTAATCACTTTGCAGCCAGAAGTCACGACGGGTGTCGTAGGCCGCTAACTGGGTGATAAACTCGCTGTAGGCCTCATCAGAAATCCCCGGCTGCTCACTGGCAACACCGCTATTAATCCGGGTATCCAGGTTACGCAAAAATTGCTGCTGAGAATAAAAACCGCCCAGATTATTGACTGTTGGTCTGTCAGTAATGGCCGTAGCACTCCACTGCTGTTTCACCAGATAGGAGACACCCACCGCAAGTGCAGCGAAAAGAATGGCCATACCGATAATCCACACCTTGCCACGCCAAAGCGTACGGCACAGGCTACGGATATCTAATTCGTTATCCACAGTAGGCTCATTATGGGTAGATCCTGTTTTATCCGACGACATAGATTCTGATTTCATCACTGCCTAAAAGCCTCTGATTAAGATTCATGCTTATTTTGCGATGCACGACGCATCCGGCGCTTCATACGCTTGATAAAACGCGCCACTCGCCATGCCCGTTTGATGCAGTAGCCGTACAACAGAAATGCAAGCAAGAATAATGCCAACATAACCCATTCAGGGATAAATGTTAGCCGTTCGCCGATAACACCTATCGCCGCTAATAGCGCCGCAGCCAGAGTGATTAAGACAAAAGCCTGCCGCGAGGTAAAACCCGCACGCATAATTAAGTGATGGATATGCTGACGGTCTGGGGAGAATGGGCTCATCCCTTTACGTAAGCGCCGATACATGATGGCTATCATATCCATCAATGGGATGGCGATAATCCATAATGCAGTAACCGGATTAATCGGGTGTGAGTTCCCTTGTGTCGTTTGCAGCAGCATCCAAATCGCCGTGAAACCAATCAAGGTGCTACCAGCATCGCCCATAAAGACTTTATAGCGACGCCCTAACAGCCCGAGGTTAAGCAAAATATATGGCAAGATCGCGGCAATCATGGCGAAACACCATAACGCCAATGCCATCTGTCCGCTTTGATAGAGCAAAATACCCATCGCGCCGAAAGAGACACAGGAGAGGCCGCCGAGCAAGCCATCGATGCCATCCACCATATTGAAAGCATTGATTGCCGCCCATACTGCAAACAGCGTCACGACATAGCCGAAAGGCCCTAATACCATCTCCCATGGGCCAAAAGTGTGCCCCAGGCTGCGTAAATAAAGCCCGCCGATCGCCATCATGGCAATGCCAACCAGTGCCTGAACAAAGGCTCGGATTTTTACGCTGATATCAAACCGATCATCTAGCGCGCCGATGAATACCAATAAGCCGGCGCAGCCAAGATATAAACGGAAATGGGGGATCTGCTGATTGGTGATCAGAAAAGTAAAGCAAATACCCGCAAACACAGATATTCCACCCACTAATGGGATTAACCCTTGGTGGCGTTTACGATAATTAGGTTTATCGACTAATCCAATTCTCTTGGCAACCTTGCGAGCAACAAATAAAAATGCCAGAGAAAACAGGAAGATAACAAATATTTCAGTACTCATAGTGAGTAAGTTCACGTTTAACCGCTCTCTGCAAATAGATACAACAGCTTAGCATGTAGGTTGGCGCAAACCATGCCTTAGCCACGCTTTCAGTTATTTCTGAATATGATGACAGCCTTGCTTGTTATTCCCAACTCTATTTTTGGTATTTTCTCGCTGGTAGTGAGAATAAATACCAAAATAACCGTTAGTTCGATCTTGCGATCGACTCAATGAATAGCAAACCCGAGTATCCTATATTCCAAAAGCAAAAAACGCCACGACTGAGCGTGGCGTTTTGACTAATTCCGATAAACTTACGAACGTCTCATATTATCGAAAAACTGATCGTTAGTTTTTGCTGTTGCCAGCTTGCTGATGAGGAACTCCATCGCATCGATTTCACCCATTGGATGAAGGATTCGGCGCAAGATCCACATTTTTTGCAGCTCTTCAGTGGTTGTCAACAGCTCTTCTTTACGTGTACCAGAGCGGTTGAAATCAATGGCTGGGAAGACACGTTTTTCCGCAATTTTGCGGGACAGGTGCAATTCCATGTTGCCGGTACCTTTGAACTCTTCATAGATAACTTCATCCATTTTAGAGCCGGTATCAACCAACGCGGTAGCAATGATGGTCAGGCTTCCGCCCTCTTCAACATTACGTGCAGCACCAAAGAAACGTTTTGGACGATGTAAGGCATTCGCGTCCACACCCCCGGTCAGTACTTTGCCTGAAGCAGGTACGACGGTGTTATAGGCGCGAGCTAAACGGGTAATGGAGTCCAGCAGAATGATAACGTCTTTTTTGTGCTCAACCAGACGTTTTGCTTTTTCAATTACCATTTCAGCGACTTGAACGTGACGGGATGCCGGTTCATCAAAGGTAGAAGCAATGACTTCGCCTTTAACCAGACGTTGCATCTCGGTCACTTCTTCCGGACGCTCGTCAATCAGCAATACCATCAATACGCAATCAGGGTGGTTGTAAGCGATGCTGGTCGCAATATTCTGCAACAGCATGGTTTTACCCGCTTTAGGCGGTGCCACAATCAGACCACGTTGACCGCGACCGATTGGCGATGCCAAATCCAGTACACGGGCAGTTAAATCCTCCGTCGAACCATTACCACGTTCCATGCGCAGACGAGAGTTGGCATGTAATGGGGTTAAGTTTTCGAACAGAATTTTGTTACGGGCGTTTTCCGGTTTGTCATAGTTAACTTCGTTAACTTTCAACAATGCAAAATAACGCTCACCCTCTTTAGGCGGACGAATCTTACCGGCAACGGTATCACCAGTACGGAGGTTGAAACGGCGAATTTGGCTTGGGGATACATAGATGTCGTCGGGACCGGCGAGGTAGGAGCTGTCTGCAGAGCGGAGGAAACCAAATCCATCCTGCAATATCTCCAACACACCGTCACCGAAGATATCTTCTCCACTTTTCGCGTGCTGCTTAAGAATAGAGAAAATAATATCTTGTTTACGCATCCGGGCCAGGTTTTCCAGCCCCATATTTTCGCCAAGTGTTATCAGATCAGAAACCGGCGTGTTCTTTAATTCGGTAAGATTCATAATGGTGGGTTCTTAAACTCGGGGTATGTCTCGAACTATGGTCGTGAATGGTATGGCAGCGTCATCCGTGCCTGTTTAATGGGCATTCAATCACCGGCCTTAGGCAAACTACGTAAGTCATCACTTACGCGAGATTTGCGCGACACTACGGTAAAAAGATTGAAGGTGCCTTCGACTGATTTTGTAAAGCCGTTAGACTGTCAAAAAACTGATTGAGTTCATAATCATTCTCAACACACATTATTTCGACATAGAGTAAAACTTTAGATTTAAACTTTTTAGATGCTACAGACTATTTATTAGATACTAAAGAATAAGCTAGATGCTACAAACCTGGACTCTGTACACAGGAATGTTTTATGCGCAGTAGAGTAAACTTAACACGCTTCTTTGCAGGCGTCTAGCGGTCAATGTGAGAAATCACCGCCACCACTAAACTCGCCGGAGTCCTTGACGCCACAGTGAGGTTAGCAGCGCTCAATCACCCGAATCACTGACCTGAGTCAGCTCATCGGGCTTTGTTCGTTTGCAGCCTTGCTACAACGCCAATGACTTGGGTTGTACAGGCGGCTAATTACAGATTTGCATCCAAGAATGCTTTTAACTGGCCTTTAGACAATGCACCCACCTTGGTGGCAACCACTTCACCATCACGGAACAACAACAATGTTGGGATACCACGAATACCATATTTAGGTGCCGTGCCCTGATTGTCATCAATATTCAGTTTAGTGATGGTTAGTCTGCCTTCGTACTCTTCAGCAATTTCATCCAAAATCGGAGCAATCATCTTGCACGGACCACACCATTCAGCCCAGAAATCGACCAGAACCAGGCCGCTGGCTTTTAGCACGTCAGTGTCGAAGCTTTCGTCACTCAGGTGAATAATTTTATCGCTCATGTTCTACTCCAAAGGATTGTGTCTACCTCGTTGGTGTAGCATTAACCAACAATAGGATTGACTTTATTTCACCGGATACGCTTTCGTAAAGCAATAGTTAGCTGATATTCTACCACACTATGAGCAAAACACACTTGACCGAACAGAAGTTTTCCGACTTCGCCCTGCACCCGCTAGTTATTCAAGCCCTTGAAAACAAAGGGTTTGAGTATTGCACGCCGATCCAGGCGCTAGCATTGCCACTCACTCTCTCCGGGCGTGATGTAGCGGGTCAGGCGCAAACAGGAACCGGCAAGACGCTGGCTTTCTTAGCGTCTACTTTCCATTATTTGCTTTCTAACCCCGCACAAGAGGGTCGCCAGACTAATCAACCACGCGCTTTGATTATGGCACCAACGCGTGAATTGGCTGTGCAAATTCACTCCGATGCAGAATCACTTTCCCAGATAACCGGGCTGAAATTAGGGCTGGCTTATGGTGGTGATGGCTACGACAAACAGCTTAAAGTGCTGGAGAGTGGCGTTGATATTCTGATCGGGACAACTGGCCGTTTAATCGATTACGCTAAACAAAATTATATTAACCTCGGGGCGATTCAGGTTGTGGTCTTGGATGAAGCGGATCGTATGTACGATTTGGGCTTTATCAAAGATATCCGCTGGCTGTTCCGCCGTATGCCTTCCGTTGATAAGCGTTTAAACATGCTGTTCTCTGCCACCCTCTCGTACCGTGTACGTGAATTGGCCTTCGAACAGATGAACAATGCAGAATATGTTGAAGTGGAACCGTTACAAAAAACGGGCCACCGCATTCAGGAAGAGCTGTTCTACCCTTCAAATGAAGAAAAAATGCGTCTGCTTCAGACGTTGATTGAAGAAGAGTGGCCAGACCGCTGCATTATTTTTGCCAATACCAAACATCGTTGCGAAGAGATCTGGGGCCATCTGGCTGCTGACGGCCATCGTGTCGGTTTGCTGACCGGTGATGTCGCTCAGAAAAAACGCCTGCGGATTTTGGAAGATTTCACCAAAGGTGATTTGGATATTCTGGTTGCGACTGACGTTGCCGCTCGTGGTCTACACATTCCACTGGTGACCCATGTCTTCAACTATGACCTGCCCGACGATTGCGAAGACTATGTTCACCGCATTGGTCGTACTGGTCGTGCTGGCGAAAGTGGTCACTCCATCAGCCTGGCATGTGAAGAGTACGCGTTAAACTTACCGGCTATCGAGACTTACACCGGTCATAGCATTCCGGTCAGCAAATATAATAGTGATGCGCTATTAACAGATTTGCCGGCGCCAAAACGTCTGGCCCGTACCCGTACTGGGAATGGCCCACGCCGTAACTCTGCCCCACGTCGTAGTGGTGCACCACGGAATAATAACCGTAAGCGACCGAGCTGATAAAACGATGCTAAGTTCCACCTCGCTTTATGCTGCCATCGATCTTGGCTCCAACAGTTTTCATATGTTGGTGGTACGTGAGGTGGCAGGGAGTATCCAGACACTGGCCCGCATCAAACGGAAAGTCCGTCTGGCGGCGGGTCTGGATAGCCAGAATCACTTATCACAAGACGCGATGGAACGCGGCTGGCAATGCTTGAAGCTCTTCTCCGAGCGTTTACAGGACATTCCTCGGGATCAGATCCGCGTGGTCGCCACGGCTACCCTGCGTCTGGCCACTAACGCTGAAGAGTTCCTGCAAACGGCAATCGAGATCCTCGGCTGCCCTATTCAGGTCATCAGCGGCGAGGAAGAAGCTCGGCTGATTTATCACGGGGTAGCACATACTACCGGTGGGCCAGAGCAGCGTCTGGTGGTCGATATTGGCGGTGGCAGCACAGAGCTGGTGACTGGCAATGGCGCACAAGCGAATGTTTTAGTTAGTTTATCAATGGGTTGCGTCACCTGGCTAGAGCGCTATTTCGGTGACCGCAATCTGGCAAAAGAGAATTTTGAACGCGCTGAACTGGCCGCACATGAGATGATCAAACCGGTCGCGGCGCGCTTTCGTGAGCATGGCTGGCAAATTTGTGTCGGTGCTTCGGGCACGGTACAGGCCCTGCAAGAGATCATGGTCGCCCAAGGCATGGATGAGCTGATCACCTTACCCAAATTGCAGCAACTCAAGCAAAGAGCCATTCAGTGCGGCAAATTGGAAGAGTTGGAGATCCCCGGCCTAACACTGGAGCGGGCGCTGGTTTTCCCCAGTGGATTATCTATCTTGATCGCGATATTCCAAGAGTTGGCGATTGAAAGTATGACGCTGGCGGGCGGCGCACTGCGCGAAGGGCTGGTCTACGGTATGCTTCATTTACCGGTGGAACAGGATATTCGCAGCCGCACCATCCGAAATTTGCAGCGCCGCTATATACTCGACACCGAGCAAGCCAAGCGGGTGAGCAAACTGGCCGATAACTTTTTGCTACAGGTAGAAAAAGAGTGGCATCTCGACCGCCGATGTCGGGAGTTATTGCAAAATACCTGTTTGATTCATGAAATTGGCCTTAGCGTCGATTTTAAGCGCGCTCCCCAACATGCGGCTTACCTGATTCGCAATCTGGATCTCCCCGGTTTTACCCCTGCGCAAAAGTTACTGCTCTCTGCGCTGCTACAAAATCAGTGTGATACCCTCGATTTAACCCTGTTGAATCAGCAAAATGCCTTGCCGGTAGATATGGCACAGCACCTGTGTCGTTTGCTGCGTCTGGCGATTATTTTTGCCAGCCGTCGGCGAGACGATACACTGCCTGCAATCAGATTGTCGGCCAAGGGTGAAGCACTCTATGTGCTGCTACCTCAGGGCTGGCTGCAACAGCACCCCTATCGAGCGGAAGCGCTGGAACAAGAGAGTCATTGGCAAAGCTATGTCCAGTGGCCTCTCTTCCTCGAAGAGTTTAACTAATTTTTTTGCTGTTGGGCGGCTGCAGTCGCCCCTCTCACTCTCTCCTCTCCCTAGCTCTTCTAAGTGACCTCTCCACAAAACCATCAGTTTGTGATCGCCTTCAGTTTAAAAAAGAAACATTGTGTGTATTTTTATAAAACAGCGTTTCTTTATGGTAAGGGATCACAATGCGATTACAGTTTCAACGCCCACATACCGCCGGTATGCTGGTGATGATGTCTAGTCTGATGGTCTGCGCCCCTCTGGCAATGGCCGCTAAATCAAGTCACCACGATGCTCCTCAGCAGCTGCAAGTACCCACTCTCGCTTATGACGAGAGCAGTATTGTGCTGGTATGGAAAGCCCCGGAAGAGACCGGGAAAATTGTGGATTATCAGATTTACTCTGCGGGCAAATTGCTGGGAAAAGCCAGTGATAACAATGATAAATTCTCCCCCGCCAAGCCCTATATCGACCACTTCTATGCTAACGATAAAGAGGATTTTCAGCATAAAATTGTGCTACAGAACTTCATTGTTGATGGCTTAAAACCCAATACTCGCTATCAGTTTACGGTCAAAGCCCAATACGCCGATGGATCATTATCTGCCGCCAGCAACCCGATTAATGCAAAAACCAGTGTTAAGCCACAGATTGTGAATGTGCGCGACTTTGGTGCTATCGACGATGGCAAGACATTGAATACCAAGGCTATCCAGCAAGCCATTGATAGCTGCAAGCCGGGTTGTCGGGTCGAGATCCCCTCCGGCACTTACAAAAGCGGCGCACTGTGGCTGAAAAGTGATATGACCCTCAATCTGCAAGCTGGGGCAACACTGCTCGGTTCGGAAAATCCTGATGATTATCCCGCTGGCTACCGCCTCTACCCTTACTCCACGATTGAGCGCCCAGCATCACTGATCAATGCTATCGACCCCAATAACAGCAAGCCCGGCACTTTCCGCAATATCCGCATTACCGGTTCGGGGGTCATTGACGGCAATGGCTGGCAAAGAGCCAAAACCACTGAAATTACCGATGAGTTAGGCCGCCCACTACCGCAATATGTGGCAAGCAAAAACAGTAAAGTGCATGAAGATGGCATTCTGGCGAAGAATCAGGTTGAGAAGGCCGTTTCCGACGGTATGGATTTAAAAAATGCCTACGGTCAACGCCGCTCAAGCCTGATGACACTGCGCGGGGTAGAAAATGTCTATCTGGCGGGCTTCACCGTGCGTAACCCCGCTTTCCACGGCATTATGAATCTGGAAAACCACAATGTGGTGGCGAACGGCTTAATCCATCAAACCTATGATGCTAATAATGGGGATGGAATTGAGTTTGGTAATAGCCAGAATGTGATGGTGTTTAATAACTTTTTTGATACCGGTGATGATTGCATCAACTTTGCTGCCGGCACTGGGGAAAAAGCGCAACAACAAGAGCCAATGAAAGGTGCATGGCTATTCAACAACTACTTCCGGATGGGACACGGTGCCATTGTTACCGGCAGCCATACCGGTGCTTGGATTGAGGATATTCTGGCTGAGAATAATGTGATGTACCTGACTGACATCGGCCTGCGCGCTAAGAGCACTAGCACCATTGGTGGCGGTGCGCGTAATGTCACGTTCCGCAATAATGCGATGCGTGATTTGGCGAAACAAGTGATGGTGATGACATTGGATTATGCCGACAGCAATGCCAACATCGACTATCCACCGGCCAAGGTTCCGGCTCAATTCTATGATTTCACATTAAAAAATGTGACGGTGGATAACACCACCGGCAAGAGTGCGTCAATTGAGATCAAAGGGGATACAGCAAATCAAGCATGGCACCGTTTAGTGCACGTCAATAATGTACAGTTAAAACAGGTTGCCCCAACCGCCATTAGCGACTTACGTGACAGTGAATTTAACAAGGTTACCTTCACCGAGCTACGTGGTGAGACGCCATGGCATTTCAGCGAGGTGAAAAACGTCACTGTTGATGGCAAACAGGTGACTCCGTAATCAAGCAATAAATGGGCAGTACATCGCCCATTACTGTTTTTTGGCGTTAGCTAACTGAGCACGAATATTGGCCAGATGACTCTGGCCTTTTTGCATCCGCTCCTGTGGGCTAACCACCTGGCGCTCATTGTCCCACTTCAAATCATCCTGCGGTAACTCCATCAGGAAGCGGCTCGGTTCCGGGCGAATCAGCTCACCATACTGCCGCCGCTCTTTGCAGAGGGTAAAGAACAGCTCACGCTGAGCGCGGGTGATCCCCACATACGCTAACCGCCGCTCCTCATCAACATTATCTTCGTCGATGCTACTTTGGTGCGGCAACAACCCCTCCTCCATGCCCACTAAGAACACATAAGGGAATTCCAGCCCTTTGGAAGCATGCAGGGTCATTAATTGCACTTGATCCAGCTCGCCGTCACTCTCCCCCCGCTCCATCATGTCGCGTAGGGTAAAGCGCGTCACCACCTGTGTCAGCGACATCGGCTCATTCAGCTCAGACCCCTCCAACATTTCGGTCATCCAGCTGAAGAGTAGATTGACGTTCTTCATTCGCATTTCTGCGGCCTTCGGGCTAGGCGAGGTTTCGAACAGCCAGCTCTCGTAATCAATACCGTGGATCAGATCCCGCACTGCCGCCACCGGCTCGCGTTCAACTAGCCGGATAATAGCTTCCATCCAGTGGGTAAACCGCTGCAATGACTCCAGACCCCGACCTTTTAGATGCTCGCCCAACCCCAAATCGAAGCTGGCGCGAAATAGGCTTTTATCACGCACCTTTGCCCATTCACCCAGTTTTTGGATGGTCGCCGATCCTATCTCACGTTTTGGTGTATTGACGATGCGCATAAATGCGCTGTCATCATCCTGATTAGTCAATACTCGCAAGTACGCCAGCAAATCTTTGATCTCGGGTCGCGAGAAAAACGAATCACCACCGGAGATACGATAGGGGATGCGGTTTTGCATCAGCAGCTTTTCAAACAGCCGTGACTGATGGTTACCACGATACAAAATGGCATAGTCACTGTATTGCGTCTTTTTAACAAAATGATGGGCGATAAGCTCACCAACCACGCGCTCGGCCTCATGATCTTCATTATTGGCAGTGATGACTTTTAACTCGTCACCATACTCCAGCTCAGAAAAGAGCTTCTTTTCAAAAACGTGGGGGTTATTGGCGATCAGAATATTCGCCGCTTTTAGAATCCGGCCCGAGGAGCGGTAGTTCTGCTCCAGCTTAATCACCTGCAACTGCGGGAAATCTTCATTCAGCAGCACCAGATTTTGGGGTCGCGCCCCACGCCATGAGTAGATCGATTGGTCATCATCACCCACCACGGTAAAGCGCGCCCGACTGCCCACCAGCAATTTCACCATATGATATTGGCTAGTATTGGTATCTTGGTATTCATCTACTAATAGGTAACGCAGGCGATTTTGCCAACGCTCCCGCACTGCCAGATTATTTTGCAGCAGTAACGTCGGCAGGGAGATAAGATCATCAAAGTCCAGCACATTACAAGCTTTCAAATGGGCGTCATATAAGCCATAACAGTGAACAAACAACTTATCGCGCTCGGATCGCGCCTGTGCGGCAGCGGCGGCGGGATCAAGCAGATCATTCTTCCAGTTGGAGATCTGTGATATCAGTTGTTGCAGTAAGGTTTTATCGTCTTCCAGCCACTTGTGGGTCAGATCTTTCAATAATCCCAGTTGATCCTGCGCATCAAACAGCGAGAAGTTAGACTTCATCCCCAGCGCCGCATACTCTTTTTTGATGATTTCCAACCCCAATGTATGAAAGGTCGCAATCATCAAACCACGGGACTCTTTGCGCCCCAGTGTCTGAGAGACACGCTCTTTCATCTCACGTGCAGCTTTATTGGTAAAGGTCACCGCGGCAATATGCTTTGGCTGATAACCGCACTGGCGGATCAGATGGGCTATCTTGTTGGTGATCACCCGGGTTTTACCCGATCCCGCACCGGCCAACACCAGGCAGGGTCCGGTGACAAATTCGACGGCTTGTTGTTGGCTGGGATTTAATCGCATGGGCGCAGGATCGCTCTTGGGTTATCAGGGGAAGAGGATTGTAGCAGAAAGCAGCCGTCGACCAAGAATCGCCTGTGCTTTTGAATTGTAAAACACGCGCCACAGTGGCCCCATCACCAGAAAAATAGGCTACACTGGCGCGCTTCTAGACCCTAATGAAGATAACCTTCGTTCAAATAACATTGTGGTGATTGTGACATGGCAAACAAAGCTTCTGCGCTACACATTCTGGTAGATGATGAAAAGCAGGCAAACGATATTCTGGCACAGTTGAATAACGGTGCAGATTTCCAAGAGTTGGCGAAAAAATTCTCCAACTGCCCATCAAAACGTAATGGCGGCGATCTGGGCGAGTTCAATAAAGGGGATATGGTCCCGGCATTCGATAAAGCGGTCTTCAGCTGCGAACTGCTGCAACCTTATGGCCCGGTAAAAACTCAGTTCGGTTATCACATTATTAAAGTGCTATATCGGAACTAAGTTAGAAGTGCGCCTCCTTAATCGGCGGCGCAAATAACACCTTGTCAGAAAAGTCACTAGCACAATGACTCATAATTAATAACATAATAATATTCCCACCTATAGTTTTCGCCTGTCATTTCTATACAAGATCTTTACCTAACTATATAAAACGACCGATGAATTAATATCTAAAATATTCTACATTAATGGACTAAAATCAGCCAAAAACAAACATTACCAACAAAAACAACAAGAAAGATCTTATAAACACACTATTTTTTATTCATAAAACTCATTTAAATACAATAAGTTAAATTAAATTCACCTCCAAATTCTTAATGGTAGGAATTTTCCCACATCAATTGGTTCTCTTGTCTTATTTGCAATAACCATCACCTTCTATATTATTGTCGTCATCAAGTAAGGGATGCAGCGGAAATATAAAACCTCTGAGTCACTTTAAATGAAAAACCCTTGTGGAAAGCTGACGAATATAATCGAATAACATTCGCCATATAGTCATTCACCACTTCATCTTTATTAAGTTAAGTTCTCATTCGCAATTAGATACTCATGAGAATCTGACTTACCTTAAATTATCGTATTGGAGTTTCAAATGAATAAGATTACTTTGGCTATGGCATTATTCGCAGCATCTACAACTGCTTCAATGGCAGCAAGCAATAATACAATTACTTTCCAAGGCGAAGTCACTGCACAAACTTGTTCAGTTACTGTAAATGGTCTTGAAGCTAACCCAATGGTTTTATTGCCGACAGTATCAAGTGCTGACCTAGATACCACAGGTAAAACCGCAGGTAAAACAACCTTTACTCTGGGTGTGTCTGGTTGTGCACCAGATTCTTCTGATGTTGATATCAAAACTGTTTTCGTTGGTAATCAAGTGACCACTTCTGGTAACTTAAAAAATACCGGCACAGCGGCAAATGTTGAGCTTCAATTATTGAAAGACACAACAACAACAACAGGTATTGATTTGAATAGTGGTTTGCCGCAAGAAGGTATTGTATTGAAAGCAAACCAGACATCAGCAGAGCATGATTTTGCGGTTCAGTACCTTGCTACTGGGCAAGCAGCACCGGGTTCTGTGATTGCATCTGTACAATATGCGGTTTCTTACCTGTAATATCTGTACTATCGGGTGGGTGACCCACCCGATAAATGCCTACAGAGGATATACCCATCATGTTTAATACACCTAGCTATCGTTATCTGTTCGCCACTTTATTAATGTTTATGGGTATCTCTTTTGCCAACGCCAGTGTCGTCATGGGCGGCAGCCGTATTATATATTCGGCGGGTGAAAAGGAGCACAGCGTACAATTAACCAATAATGACAATTTTCCTAATGCTGTTCAGGTTTGGTTAGACAGTGGTGACGCTACATCAACTCCTGAAACGGGCAAAGCGCCGTTTCTCGTCACCCCTCCCTTCTTTCGAATTGAAGCCAATGTAGGCCAGACATTACGACTGAAATATACCGGCAGTGGTCTACCAACAAATAAAGAATCTGTATTTTATCTTAATTTTTTGCAGGTGCCGCCCGTCAATAAAGCAGAGAAAAACAATAAAATGTTAGTCCTGCTACGTAACCGTATTAAAGTATTTTATCGGCCGGAAGCTATTGTTGGTAAAGTTGATCAAGTTCCCAGTGCGCTGACATTCAGTGTCCGTCAACAAGGCAGTAATGTGGTTGTCACCGGAAAAAATCCAACCGGTTTCTTTGCCACTATTGCCAGCGGTGAAGTGGTTGGGAGCGGTAAAAACCTTAAAATGAAATCAGAGATGATCCCACCCATGTCTCAGGTTGAATGGGTTATTCCAAATTCATCAGCGCCAGCTAATCCAGTTATTAATTTTCGACTAGTGAATGATTTCGGTGGACAAGATGCCGGTACTTATCGGATTTAATTGTCACATTCCGGCAAAGGAATATTTATGGGTTTCGCACGCGTCATTCTAAAAAAGAAATTTTCCGGCCGTAAGAAAGCATTAACGTTATGTATCAGTTTAATCCTACATGTTGATACTGTTTTAGCGCAAGAGGCGTCACAAGAGCTTGAATTTGATGAATCTCTCTTTTTAGGTACAAATTTTGCCTCAGGGTTGAATCAACTGAATAAAGAGAATTCTGTTACAGCGGGAACTTACGATGCTGTAGATGTCTTGATCAATAATAAGCAGTACAAACGCACCACCATTAAATTTATTAAGAGTGCTGACTCTTCAGAGGTTTACCCCTGCCTAAGTGATGAGTTCTTGACGGCCGCAGGTATTGAATTAGTCGGTAAAGATAGTGCAACACCCAAAGAAGCTAATACTGTAGCCACAGATTCATTAGCGGCGGATACTACAGCAGATACCCCAGAAGACACCTCAGCAGGCCAATGTGTGCCACTCGCTGAGCGGGTCAAAGGAGCTTCTTTCCATTTTGATCAGGCCAAATTGCGCTTAGAACTCTCTATTCCACAAGCTTTATTGAAAAAGCAGCCGCGCGGTTATATTGAGCGGACAGAGTGGCAAGAGGGTGAAAAACTCGCCTTCGTTAACTACAGCACCAACTTTTATCGTAGCGAAACACAAGGTCAGCAGAATAATACCTCTGATTACGGGTTTATTGGCATCAAGGGTGGCTTGAACTTAGGATTGTGGCAACTGCGCCAGCAATCAAACGTGCGCTATTCCAGCAACACGAATAGCAGCGACACACAATGGAATAATATCCGCACTTATTTGCAGCGCCCTATTCCACAATTGGATAGTCAATTAACGCTGGGCGAAACCTTCACCGACAGTACATTATTCGGCACCATGTCATTTCGTGGCGCGAAAATGGCGACTGACCAACGTATGTGGCCAGAGTCGATGCGTGGCTTTGCGCCAGAAGTCCGTGGTGTTGCCAGTACCAATGCCCGCGTGGTTATTCGCCAGAATGGGCGGGAAATATATGAAACCAACGTTGCACCCGGCCCTTTTGTTATTAACGATTTATACAGCACCACCAGCCAGGGCGATCTTAATGTTGAGGTAATAGAGGCAAATGGTAGCCGCTCAACATTTACCGTGCCATTTAGCGCGGTGCCAGATTCAATGCGTCCTGGGGTGAGCCGTTATAATGCCGTTATCGGGGAGTCACGCGATTTCACTGATATCGATAATTATTTCACCGACTTTACCTATGAGCGCGGGCTGACCAATCAATTAACAGCGAATACCGGTGTGCGCTTAGCGCAAGATTATACGGCACTGCTCGTTGGCGGGGTTATTGGCACCTCGGTAGGCGCTTTTGGCCTGAATACCACCTATTCCCACGCCAAAGTTGAAGATGACCAAACACAGGATGGCTGGCGGATGCAGGCCACCTATAGCCAGACCTTTAGTGAAACCGGGACCTCATTCTCATTAGCGGGATATCGCTACTCCACCAAAGGATATCGCGATTTAAATGATGTTTTCGGCGTGCGTTCAGTGCAAAAAAATGGCGGGACTTGGGACTCATCCACCTATCAACAGCGCAGCCAATTTACCACTACGGTCAATCAGAGTTTAGGTAATTTTGGTCAGTTGTATGCCTCTGCCTCAACCAATGATTATTATAACGATACGCAGCGAGATACACAGTTACAGTTAGGCTATTCCAATAACTATCGTGATATTAGTTATAACGTGGCAATTAGCCGCCAGCGCAGTGTTTATACCTCGACACTGTATAACTGGGATACCGACGACACCAATCCAACCACCACGGCAACACGCTATGGCAATACCGAGAATATCGCGACCTTAACTGTCTCTATTCCGCTAAATATTGGCAGTAAAAATCAATATTTATCAATGTCTGCCAGCCGTAATCCAAAAAGCGGCAATAGTTATCAGACAGCACTTTCAGGTACGGCGGGTGAACGAAATGCCTTTAACTATTCCGTCAATGCCGGTTATGACGATAGCAATTTCGGCGGCAGCTCAAATACTTGGGGGGTGAATGTGCAGCAGCAGTTCCCTAATGCGACGGTTAATGGGAACTATTCTCGCGGTAATAACTACACCCAATATGGTGCAGGTGCTCGCGGTGCCGCAGTAATTCATAGCCAGGGTCTGACACTGGGGCCTTATTTGGGTGAGACATTTGGCTTAATTGAGGCAGAGGGTGCTCAAGGGGCCGCCGTGCGTAATGCGCAAGGGTCGAGAGTTGATAGTAACGGTTTTGCCCTGGTGCCTTCGTTAACACCTTATAATTACAATACGATCGGTTTAGATACCAAAGGCATTAACCGCAACACTGAACTGAAAGAGAATCAGGGCCGCGTTGTTCCTTATGCTGGGGCCGCAGTAAAAGTGAAATTTGAAACACTGACCGGTTATGCGGTGCTGATTCAGACTCAAACTGCCGGGGATGACGGGTTACCGCTAGGTGCCGATGTCTATAACAGCAAAGATGAACTGGTCGGTATGGTAGGTCAGGGCAATCAGATCTATGCACGGGTGCAAGACAAAAAGGGTTCACTCTTTGTTCGCTGGGGTGAAAACAGCAGCGACCAGTGCGAATTGCCTTATGCATTTGACTCTAAAGAGACTGAGCAAGATATTATTCATTTAACAGGCAGTTGCCGCCGTTAACGATGTGAGAAAAATAATGTTAAGACCAACAGCGCCATTAATATCTTACGAAGTTTCGCGGCCATCAACCGCTGCCTGTTATCGTCGCCCGCGCCTGCTGTCCGGGGTATTACTGCTAATAGGATTATGCAGTACCTCTGCGTGGTCAGCCTGTACCAAAATTACGGCACAAAACCAGCTAACTGCGGGTGATGGTACAGCCAGTTCCTGGGCTGGCTCAACGGATACCAACAATGGGTCGCTCGGCTTACCGGGTATTATTGACCTCAGCACCAATGCTAACTTTCAGCCGGATGGCACCTTATTGGCGGCAGCAACCTCTAACTTTACCACTTTTGCCCTGAATACTGGCTATGACCCCGAGCGGGTGCTCTTCCGCTGTGCGGCGGCAGATGTTGATCAACTGTTCGAGATGTATGCTACTAACGGGGATAATGATTTTGCTGGCAAGAATGAAGATGGCTTAATCGCAGGCAATGTTCCCTCCGGTTTTGCCACCTATGTCCGCAATGTTGTTATCAGGCTTACCAATCTCTCCACTGGCGAGTATTACTCTCGCCTATGGAAAGGTCGCCGCTTAACCGACCTTGATACTGACAGCACTGGCCGCATTTTAGTCAAAGCCAAAAATTTCAGTAATCTATATACCGAACTGTTTCGCGTTGATTATGTCCGCACCAGTACTAATAATGCAGCCTCTTATACCTATGCTTACACCCAACCGAATGCCTATATCGCCTTTAAAGGGCCGGGCATCACTGGCCCGGTTGAAGGAACCGACTCACTAACAAACTGGCCCGGTTGGTATGGCACCTGGCCGGCCTCCATTGGGTTGTTCAACTATGTCACTTTCCGCCGAACCACGATCTGCGCGGTCACCCATTTTACCCCGACCGTGGTATTACCCCGGATCTCGGTGGCAGAACTTAATACCGGGCATACCAGCGCCGCTGATTTTAATGTCGATTTTCAGTGTCAGACTGGCGTGACCTCAGGCGTGACGGCAGGTACAGTGGCAATGGGCTTTTTAGTGCCCGCCGCCAATGTCGCAAAAGCGCAAACATTGGGATTAATTAACGCCAGCGGGGGCGTCAGCCACTTAGTGTCGGATAATTATGGTGCAGCCGGTATGGCAAATGGGGTTGGTATCCGCATCTACCGTAACAATAACCCAATGAATCTACTATCAAAAGATGTCACCCAAACAGGTAATAGTGGTGGCTGGTATGGCATCTTCCAGGGCGCACAACAACAGACGGGTAGTGTGACTGGGGGGAATAGCTACACTGAGAACTTTCGGGCTGAATTAAGCAAAATCAGCGGGCAAACTGTGACGGCGGGAGCAGTAAATGCACATGCGCAAGTGGTTATTCGTGTCCAATAATGTGCTTTTCAAAAGCATAAATAGCGGGATCAGCAGCTTGCTACTGTTGCTGATATTGGTCAGCAGTGCACCCACGATGGCGAGTGTGATTGCAGAAAGAACACGGGTTATCTTCAGCGAAGGGAGCACGGAAGAGTCACTGCAACTGGTGAACAGCAACAGCTATCCGGTGGCAGTGCAGGTTTGGGTGGATGATGGCAATTTGATGGCGACACCGGAGAAAGCAATTTCGCCGGTATTAGTGTTGCCGCCGCTATTTCGGCTACAACCGCAGGCACAACGCAGTTTGCGATTAATTCTATCAGGTGCCAGTAAATTACCGATGGATAGAGAATCCGCATTTTGGCTCAACGTTTACGAAATTCCGCCTAAATCAACCACCAAAGTTGAGGATGAATCTTTCGTCACGCTAGCCCTGCGTATGCAGTACAAAGTATTTAATCGCCCTAAGGGCATACCCGCGCCGGGGGACACTCTAGCTAAAGCATTAACTTTTACTTTAGCGCGTAGTGGCGATACATCCCTGATTAAAGTGAATAACCCGACCCCCTATTTTGCGTCATTGGCCTCACTGAAATTAGGCTCGGCGGAAGCCTTACCAGATATGGTGGCCCCCTTCTCAACACTCGACTTTCCACTCAATCACTCGCCAACGGCTGGCAGCGCAACTCTCAATTTTGTCTTAATCGATGATTTGGGTAATAGTCAGGCCCTAAGCAGCAATCTAAAATAGAGAAAAAGAGTCGGGAGGGGGTTCAGAATATCGGACGATTATTACTTAATAATTGATCCTACCATTTTCGGCTCGCCATATATTGGTGAGCCAATCCTTAGAGATCATAACTTAAGTTAACCCCATTAATTTATGCTCTTTTTTTCGTCCATAAAGTCAATCACCTCATCCAATCGCCCTTTACAGATCTGTAGTTCTCGTTTTAATACCAAGGCGTAAATTCCGCCATCCCCCCAACTAACACCAGTAAATGCTGGTATTTCACAGGTTATTAATGCTGACTCTGGTGGAGATAATCGAATAACCTCGGCAACTTTTGGTGTCAGTGAATTACTCTTGCAAGAGGTTAATAATAGAGTCAGGCATGTGTTGAACAGCGCAAGGATCACCCATTGCTTCAGCCTGAAACTGCCTGACTTTCTCCTCATTTTCATTGCGAATCACCCTCTCACTCTCTAATTGACGGGTAATGGCTACGCGATTGGCACTATTATTTTCCTGATAAGCATCGATAATATGACCCAATGCAACGTTCATTGCCCGCTCTGCCGCTAACTCTTTTTCTCTTTTCTCTACCTGTTTGGAAAGGTTATGCCAATGAACAAACTGCATCAGAGAAAAGGCTACTAATACGGTTATAATCCCACCGACTATTTTATAAGGCATAGCACCCCTGTTATTTCATTAGTGATATATGGATAGTCAATATTTGCACTCTCTCTGGCCATTCACTCCAGAACTTTAATTCAACCTTGATATTTTACCCGATGGGTTAATTTAAATAATATAACCGCCATAAAAGACGGTTGGCATGATGGCTTAGCGAGTTAACCTACTCTTTAAACACACATTTCACTTTCTCAGATCTCACTTTTAATAATATTGAAAATACCATCAGGATTGACCTTAGCCTCGAATCTAATTGTCTCTTTAACACCGCCATTGGGCCTCGGCTAGCATGGCCTGATACATGACTGCTTCATACCTCCAGATATCTCTGCACCATCGAAATTAATGTTAATACATTTCCAGCGCAATATTTGATTGCGCCAGACACCCGTCAATAAAACTCTCAGCGATTTGCAATTGACGCCGAATTTCCCGCTCATTACATTTTTTCAATCGGGCAATTGAAGCTTTAGATTGCCCATAAACGTAATAGCGAATAATAAGCTCCAGCTCTTTTTCTCTGGCTGAGCGCTTTAAATACCCAACGGCAACATCAATTGCCAAACCATCATTATCACTACAGGATTCAAGCTGTTTTTCTGCTGAGACTACTTCCTTAAATCCGCTGGCAATATGTGGGTAATCCAGACGATTATTATCTCTGGCCCACACACCCCAACGAGTGAGAATAGCAGGTATATTACTCATAACAACTCTCCTTGTTATATATAAATAATTTTGATTCAGTTTTAATATAAGCAGTAACAATACAAACAAAAAAACCTCGCTAATTAGCGAGGTCATTTGTTATAGCTCAATTATTTTTGACTAAAGGAGTGAAAATAATAGATTCTTCGCGATGGACTTAACCACAACTAACACCTTATACGCGTTTTTTCGGGCCGTGATAGCATTAATTACCTTGTCGGTTAATAAAACAGAAAGTGCATAACCGCCATAGAACCAATTGATAATTACTTCATTTATAAGTGCTTATACATACAGTATATCTTAGTAATATAACCCGCTATAAAAGACGGATTATATTATTGTTTAGCAAGCTAATTTACTCTTTAAATCCGGGTCTGCCATTCTCGGCTCGCCATTTTTTGATAACGTTTAGAACACCCTCAGGGCTATCTTCACTATCGTTTGAAGGATAAAACAAAATATCTGTCCCATCAGGGTGTTCAGCTGCATCAACAATTTCAAAGACTAGCGAATCTAACTCTTTCTCTGACCTAAAACTCCCATCAAAAAGAGTCTTAATCAATTCAAAAAATTCGCTTTCTGTATATTCTGTGAATTTTTTTACGCTCATAATTACACCTCCTTTTTTGAGTGGGTTTCAATATGCCGTTTCGGTGTTAACACCCGAAGATTGTCTATACCATAAACCTTCCCCCCTGACTAATTGGTTTGATGTGATGAAGTTCATATTTTTTTCTTCCGCCTACATGCTCTTTTTTAGGGGAAAATGGAGAAAACTTATTACGCATAACTAACCTGTTGATATTGATAAACTGCCCCGCTAGCTCAGGATCATGCCCAACGGCGACCCAAAATGCCTTTCTGAATTTATCAAAACAACTAAGCCGTCTGCCACGTAGTTGATCCGCAATCTGTGCGGGCTTTTAAGGTAAACATATAACCACTACATACGGAAATAAAAAAAACCTCACTGCTTAGCAAGGTCATTTGTTATGGCTATAATTATTTTTGACTACAGGAATGAAAATAATAGATTCTTCGCGATGGACTTAACCACAACTAACACCTTACACGTATTTTCTCGGGCCGTGATAGCATTAATTACCTTGTCGGTTAATAAAATAGAAAGTGCATAACTGCCATAAAACAAATTAATAATTACTTCACTTATAAGTGCTTATACATATAGTCGATCTTAGTAATATAACCCGCCATAAAAGACGGGTTATATTATTGTTTAGCCCGCTAATTTACTCTTTAAATCCTGGTTTACCATTCTCGGTTCGCCATTTTTTAATGGCGTTTAGAATACCCTCAGGGCTATCTTCTCGCTCATCACTAGGATAATAAATCAAATCCGAACCATCTGGATGCTCTGTTAATCTTTCAAATTCCTCTACCGCAATTTCATGCGATTTTTCTGTTGGATATATAGTTTTATTTACATAACAGATGTCTTTTATAAAATCTAAAAACTCCTGCTCTGTGTAATCAGAGAATTTTTTATTTTCCATTTATACACCTCCCTTTTCTGAATGAATACCAATATGGCGTTTGGGTGTCACTGCATTAATGTTATCAATATCATAAACATCACCACCTTGAGAAATTGGTTTTTTATGGTGAAGCTCAATTTTCACACGTTTGCTCACTTTATCCGATTTATTAACAAATGGAGCATACCCATTTTTCATTAGATTTTGATTATTGAGCTTAAACTGCCCCGATAACTCAGGATCATGCCCAACGGCGACCCAAAATGCCTCTCTGAATTTATCAAAACGACTAAACCGTCTGCCACGTAATTGATCCGCTATCTGTGCGGGCTTTTAAGGTAAACATATAACCACTGCATACGGAAATAAAAAAACCTCACTGCTTAGCAAGGTCATTTGTTATGGCTATAATTGTTTTTGGCTACAGGAGTGAAAATAATAGGGTCTTTGTGATGAGCTTAACCACAACTAACACCTTACACGTATTTTCTCGGGCCGTGATAGCATTAATTACCTTGTCGGTTAATAAAACAAAAATGCATAACCGCTATAAAACCAATTGATAATTACTTCACTTATGAGTGCTTATACATACAGTCTATCTTAGTAATATAACCCGCCATAAAAGACGGGTTATATTATTGTTTAGCCCGCTAATTTACTCTTTAAATCCGGGTTTACTATTCTCGGCTCGCCATTTTTTGATAACGTTTAGAACACCCTCAGGGCTATCTTCACTATCGTTTGAAGGATAAAACAAGATATCTGTCCCATCAGGGTGTTCAGCTGCGTCAACAATTGCATTGACTACCACATCCCGCGCCTCCTCTGACCTAAAACCCCCATCAAAAAGAGTCTTAATCAATTCAAGAAATTCGTTTTCTGTATATTCTGTGAGTTTTCTTACGCTCATAATTACACCTTTTTCTTTGAGTGGATTTCAATATGCCGTTTCGGTGTTAACACCCGAAGATTGTCTATACCATAAACCGCACCATCCTGGCTGATTGGCTTAATGTGATGAAGCTCATATTTTGTTCTTCCACCTATATGCTCTTTTTTAGGGGAAAATGGAGAAAGCTTATTACGCATAACTAACCTGTTGATATTGATAAACTGCCCCGCTAGCTCAGGATCATGCCCAACGGCGACCCAAAATGCCTCTCTGAATTTATCAAAATTACTGAACCACCTGCCACGTAATTGATCCGCAATCTGTGCGGGCTTTTAAGGTAAACATATAACCACTACATACGGAAACAAAAAAACCTCACTGCTTAGCGAGGTCATTTGTTATAGCTAAATTATTTTTGACTACAGGAGTGAAAATAATAGACTCTTCGCGATGGACTTAACCACAACTAACACCTTACACGTATTTTCTCGGGCCGTGATAGCATTAATTACCTTGTCGGTTAATAAAATAGAAAGTGCATAACTGCCATAAAACAAATTAATAATTACTTCACTTATAAGTGCTTATACATATAGTCGATCTTAGTAATATAACCCGCCATAAAAGACGGGTTATATTATTGCTTAGCAAGCTAGTTTACTCTTTAAAACTAGGCTTGCCATTCTCGGCTCGCCATTTTTTTATAGTTTCAAGTATTCCTTCAGGGCTATCATCTGCACCATCTTCTGGATAAAAAATTAAATCAGAACCCGAAGGGTGTTCGCTAACTCGCATAAAACTCTCTAGAAGAGAATCCAATTCATCTTCGGTTCCTTCATCTCTAATAATCCTTGAGGTCAACTCAATGAATTCAGACTCTGTATATTCATCTATGTTATCCTTTAATTTCATCTTATTATCCTCTCTTTGAGTGAATATCTATATGTCTTTTGGGTGTTATTACATGTAAATTGTCAATATTGTAAACCTCCCCACCATCATTAACGTGTTTTACGTGGTGCATTTCAAATGAGTATCTTCCCCCAACTGTATCAATAAGCCGAGTTCTAGGGGATCTTCCATGTTTCATTCGAGTCACATTTCTAGGAATAAACTGCCCCGCTAGCTCAGGATCATGCCCAACGGCGACCCAAAATGCCTCTCTGAATTTATCAAAACGACTAAACCATCTGCCACGTAATTGATCCGCAATCTGTGCGGGCTTTTAAGGTAAACATATAACCACTACATACGGAAATAAAAAAAACCTCACTGCTTAGCAAGGTCATTTGTTATGGCTATAATTATTTTTGACTACAGGAATGAAAACAATAGGGTCTTCGTGATGGACTTAACCACGGTTAACACCTTACAAGATTTTTTCCGGGCCGTGATAGCATTAATTACCTTGTCAGTTAATAAAGCAGAAAATGCATAACTGCCATAAAACCAATTAATAATTACTTCACTTATAAGTGCTTATACATACAGTCTATCTTAGTAATATAACCCGCCACAAAAGACGGGTTATATTATTGCTTAGCCAGCTAGTTTACTCTTTAAATCCGGGCTTACCATTCTCGGCTCGCCATTTTTTGACTTTTTCAAGTATTTTCTCTGGCGTACATTCTGAATCAGAAGGTGGATAATATATCAGATCCGTTCCTTCTGGATGTTCAGTAATGCGTACAAAATACTCTAATAACTTATCCAAATAATCATCTGCATCAGAACTGTTTTCTCTAAAAATAATATTTAGGAGATCAATGAATTCAGTTTCTGTATATTCAGAAATGCTGTTTTTTAATTCCATTACTGCCCTCTCTTCTTTGAATGAATATCTATATGTTTCTTTGGCGTGACTACTCGCAAGTTATCAATATTATAAACCTCGCCACCATCTTTAATAAGATTAATATGGTGAATTTCAAACGATGTACACAAATTAGCAGAGTCACTTGTTCTAGTCTTCGGAGACTTACTCGCTCTCATTCGCTCACGATTACTTTCAATAAACTGCCCCGCTAGCTCAGGATCATGCCCAACGGCGACCCAAAATGCCTCTCTGAATTTATCAAAACTACTAAACCGTCTGCCACGTAATTGATCTGCGATCTGTGCGGGCTTTTAAGGTAAACATATAGCCACTGCATACGGAAATAAAAAAACCTCACTAATTAGCAAGTTCATTTGTTATGGCTATATTTATTTTTGACTACAGGAATGAAAATAATAGATTCTTCGCGATGGACTTAACCACAACTAACACCTTACAAGATTTTTTCCGGGCAGTGATAGCATTAATTCCATTGTCGGTTAATAAAACAAAAATGCATAACCGCTATAAAACCAATTAATAATTACTTCACTTATGAGTGCTTATACATATAGTCTATTTTAGTAATATAATCCGCCATAAAAGACGGGTTATATTATTGTTTAGCCCGCTAATTTACTCTTTAAATCCTGGTTTACCATTCTCGGCTCGCCATTTTTTCACCGTGTAAAGTACACCTTGAGGGCTGTCCTCCACCCCTTGCTCAGGATAATAAATAATATCCGTACCATTCGGATGTTCTGTAATTTTCACAATGTGATCTACCACTGCGTCATGTTCTTCTTCTGAAGAGAAATTTCCAATAAAGAGTGAGTTAATCAATTCTATAAATTCAGACTCAGTATACTCCGTTAGTTCATTTTTAAGATCCATATTATTTCCCTCTTTTTTTCGAGTGAATACTTACGTGTAATTTCGGTGTCATCACCCTTAAGTTGTCAACATTATAAACTTCACCCCCATTTTTTATAAATTTAATATGATGAATCTCATATTTTTTTCTACCACCCACTTTTTCTATTGCTGGCGGATATGGAGCACGATAATTTATCATTTCAACTTTGTTAACTATATTAAACTGCCCCACTAGCTCAGGATCATGCCCAACGGCGACCCAAAATGCCTCTCTGAATTTATCAAAACTACTAAACCGTCTGCCACGTAATTGATCTGCGATCTGTGCGGGGATTGGTGCGCCTAGCCCCTCTCCCGCCCCTGCCAGCCAAATACCCGTCACGGATTGCCCTCGTCCCGTCACGATACCCGGCTCATCGCGCGGGCTTTTAAGGTAAACATATACCGGCTCCAGCCCCGAATCTGCCGGGAACCAGATGACGTAATCGTGGAAATCATGCTCTTCCAGCGCGGGCAGGGGGAACACAGTATGGATGACTGCGTGCCGGATGACGGTTTCACCGGTATGTAGCGGGAGTGCGGGCGCACTCTCCGGTTGTGGTAGCAGCGGACTGAGATCCGTTCCCGGCGGTGTTACTGGTGTAAACATAAAAGTGCGGGACGGTAAATTATCAGTGGTAAAAAAATAGGTGCCCTTAGCTGCATCATATTGTGCACCCACAAGTTTTACCCTGGCGGAAACACCGCCCACACCGGTTTTTACCGCATGAACCTCCATCAGGCCATCAGCGTCAGTGATTACCATTCGAATCGGGAGTTCAATATCCGCTTGCTTTGCTGACCAAATCCCATGTGATAACCACATGCTATGAAGGGGAATGGCGCCCGCTAAAAGTGGCCGAGCCAAATCCGGCAGTTGAGCTGGGCCTTCGCCCTCTTTAAGGGCGTCGGAAGCAGCGGCAATAACAGCAGCAATCATCGGATCAGCTACCAAGTAGTTAGCCAGGCGAATAGTGCTTGCTAAAGGTGGGCGATCCCAGCCTGCTGGTTTATCTGAGCCTTCCCCCTCTTTAAGAGAGTCGGAAGCAGCGGCAATAACAGCAGCAATCATCGGATCAGCTACCAAGTAGTTAGCCAGGCGAATAATGCTTGCTAAAGGTGGGCGATCCCAGCCTGTTGGTTTATCTGAGCCTTCCCCCTCCTTTCGTGGATTGAAAGCGGCGGCAACAGTCACAGCCATTGGATCTGCTACCGATGAGGTTGTAATGGCTCCGAGTCTTACCAGTGCCATTCGCAGTGAAGTACCTAATCCCTGTATAACTTCTTGCCCTAGCTCAATAGACCCCATTCCGGCGACGGCAAAACCAGGTGGGTAAAAACTCCACATCGAATAAGCGGGCAAAGAGTACGTATCCTGGCGAATGGCTTCCTGTTGTCTGGCCTCTGCTTTCTCCCGCTCCCTCATTAGCCGTGCATTTTCAACGCGCTGCCGTTCTGCTGCTGCTTCTGCTGCCAGCCGTGCATTTTCAACGCGCTGCTGTTCTGCTCTTTCAATATCGGCATTAACTTGTTGTTGCAGCACTAATAACGCTGCCTGCCTGGCCCTTAACTCCGCAATACCCTGATTTAAGGTATTCACCTCGCCTTGTTGGGTGCTCGCCACCGCCCTCAACCTGCGTATCTCGGGAATGTGCCTGAATGTCCTTCTGTTTTCAGGACTTAGAAGGTGAGTAAGGCGTTGCTGCACCTGAGTGACCTCCTGGTTCAGCAACATCAGGTTTTTTTCCAGCAGCAGAATATGTGCCGCGACTTCTGTCACCTGCTTGTCCGTCAGCGATTTTTTCAGCCCCATCTCTTCTGCAACCGAGTTGAACGGCTGGCCCTGTGCCAGAGCACTTTCCGCCACCTCCCGCTCACTCCGCGCCATTTCATAAGCACGGCGCGCTTCCTCCCTAATCTCATGAGTACTGATGATTCGAATCATTGAGATATACAACGGATCAATATTTGTACCCTCGGGAAAGACGATGATGGCATCACGGGTATGGCGACCCGCAGAGGTAGCCACCTTCTTAACGGGCGCATTCTCAATAGGTATCGCGGCGGGTTTGCCAGCCACTGCCGGTGGTGTCTGATGAGCAGGCACCACATTATCAACCACATTGATGTGTATCGGCGTGACACCAGGAACCGGTGCGGTATAGAGATTCGGTGTCGCCGTTGGAACCGCTTTAACCACCGGAACACGTTGTATTACCGCGGGATTTTTGACTAATACTGCCTGTTGCACACCCGCTTCCGTCACATCACTGATGCGGACATTAACCGCAACATCCGCCACTGTCTGTAACGCCTCTTTCGGCATATCAGTGACTCTGTTGGCGGGCAGAACCGGGGTGGTAAAGTAATGGCCCATCGGGGGATCAGGGGCAATGGATGAGGGCATCATGCCCATGACTGCCACTCCGATGGGGCTGGTGCGCATCGCCCATGACCCTATGCGAGTGAGCTGAGTTTCGACAAATGCCGCCACCACCGAAAGCCGACTTAAGGTGATCCCCCAATTCCCATCAATTAATGTGATAACTGCGGGTACGCCCCCGACGGCCATATAAGCCTGCATATCTGGCCGTTGTGCCAGACCCGGTGTATTGCTGGTAGCCCCTGAATGATTATTACCGCCCTTATTTCCACCACGATTGCTGCGACCAAATTGGCTCGGGCTATAATGATGAATTTTGCCATAAGGCGTATTTGAGGTTCCCCAGCCACTGCCCCGATTTGAATTACTACTGCCCCGTCCGGCAGGACCCCCTTTAATACCACCGGTTGGGCCTCGGCTACCGTGGCCCGTTACATTACTGTGTCCTTCACCCATAATTAATTTCCTTATTTAGAGTTGAGTTGAATGCTATAACTCACGAGACTATTTATTTATCTGCTCATTGATTGATTGATTGATTAATTAACTTATTTCACCTCCATTAATATTTTTAATATCAATAGCCACCACGCCCGGAAACAAAAAAACCTCGCTAATTAGCGAGGTCATTTGTTATGGCTATAATTATTTTTGACTACAGGAATGAAAATAGTAGGTTCTTCGCGATGGACTTAACCACGATTAACACCTTACACGCCTTTTTTCGGGCCGTGATAGCATTAATTACCTTGTCGGTTAATAAAATAGAAAATGCAAAACCGCCATAGAACCAATTGATAATTACTTCACTTATAAGTGCTTATACATACAGTATATCTTAGTAATATAACCCGCCATAAAAGACGGATTATATTATTGTTTAGTAAGCTAACTTACTCTTTAAAACCAGGTTTGCCATTCTCAGCTCGCCATTTTTTTATAACGTTTAGAATACCCTCAGGACTAGCCTCTGCCTCAGTCTCGGGATAAAAAAGAACCCCATTACCTTGTGGATGTTCAGTAATCTTTACAAAATGACGAATAAGTTCGTCATGTTCATTTTCAGAAACCTCGACAGCAAGAATTTTATTTAAAAAATCTAAAAAATCAGATTCCGTATATTCAGTTATGCTATTTTTCAATTCCATTATTTACCTCCATTTTTTGAGTGAATACTAATGTGGTTTTTCGGTGTCACTATTCGTAGGTTGTCCACGTTGTAAACTGCTCCGCCATCTTTAATTGGAATAAAATGATGAAGTTCGAATTTCTCTCTCCCCACTACCTGCTCAATTGGTACTGGATACGGAGCATAACCATTCTTCATTCTATTCTGGTTCAGAGGTGAAAACTGCCCCGCTAGCTCAGGATCATGCCCAACGGCGACCCAAAATGCCTCTCTGAATTTATCAAAACTACTAAACCGTCTGCCACGTAATTGATCTGCGATCTGTGCGGGGATTGGTGCGCCTAGCCCCTCTCCCGCCCCTGCCAGCCAAATACCCGTCACGGATTGCCCTCGTCCCGTCACGATACCCGGCTCATCGCGCGGGCTTTTAAGGTAAACATATACCGGCTCCAGCCCCGAATCTGCCGGGAACCAGATGACGTAATCGTGGAAATCATGCTCTTCCAGCGCGGGCAGGGGGAACACAGTATGGATGACTGCGTGCCGGATGACGGTTTCACCGGTATGTAGCGGGAGTGCGGGCGCACTCTCCGGTTGTGGTAGCACCGGACTGAGATCCGTTCCCGGCGGTGTTACTGGTGTAAACATAAAAGTGCGGGACGGTAAATTATCAGTGGTAAAAAAATAGGTGCCCTTAGCTGCATCATATTGTGCACCCACAAGTTTTACCCTGGCGGAAACACCGCCCACACCGGTTTTTACCGCATGAACCTCCATCAGGCCATCAGCGTCAGTGATTACCATTCGAATCGGGAGTTCAATATCCGCTTGCTTTGCTGACCAAATCCCATGTGATAACCACATGCTATGAAGGGGAATGGCGCCCGCTAAAAGTGGCCGAGCCAAATCCGGCAGTTGAGCTGGGCCTTCGCCCTCTTTAAGGACGTCGGAAGCAGCGGCAATAACAGCAGCAATCATCGGATCAGCTACCAAGTAGTTAGCCAGGCGAATAGTGCTTGCTAAAGGTGGGCGATCCCAGCCTGCTGGTTTATCTGAGCCTTCCCCCTCTTTAAGAGAGTCGGAAGCAGCGGCAATAACAGCAGCAATCATCGGATCAGCTACCAAGTAGTTAGCCAGGCGAATAATGCTTGCTAAAGGTGGGCGATCCCAGCCTGTTGGTTTATCTGAGCCTTCCCCCTCCTTTCGTGGATTGAAAGCGGCGGCAACAGTCACAGCCATTGGATCTGCTACCGATGAGGTTGTAATGGCTCCGAGTCTTACCAGTGCCATTCGCAGTGAAGTACCTAATCCCTGTATAACTTCTTGCCCTAGCTCAATAGACCCCATTCCGGCGACGGCAAAACCAGGTGGGTAAAAACTCCACATCGAATAAGCGGGCAAAGAGTACGTATCCTGGCGAATGGCTTCCTGTTGTCTGGCCTCTGCTTTCTCCCGCTCCCTCATTAGCCGTGCATTTTCAACGCGCTGCCGTTCTGCTGCTGCTTCTGCTGCCAGCCGTGCACTTTCAACGCGCTGCTGTTCTGCTCTTTCAATATCGGCATTAACTTGTTGTTGCAGCACTAATAACGCTGCCTGCCTGGCCCTTAACTCCGCAATACCCTGATTTAAGGTATTCACCTCGCCTTGTTGGGTGCTCGCCACCGCCCTCAACCTGCGTATCTCGGGAATGTGCCTGAATGTCCTTCTGTTTTCAGGACTTAGAAGGTGAGTAAGGCGTTGCTGCAGCTGAGTGACCTCCTGGTTCAGCAACATCAGGTTTTTTTCCAGCAGCAGAATATGTGCCGCGACTTCTGTCACCTGCTTGTCCGTCAGCGATTTTTTCAGCCCCATCTCTTCTGCAACCGAGTTGAACGGCTGGCCCTGTACCAGAGCACTTTCCGCCACCTCCCGCTCACTCCGCGCCATTTCATAAGCACGGCGCGCTTCCTCCCTAATCTCATGAGTACTGATGATTCGAATCATTGAGATATACAACGGATCAATATTTGTACCCTCGGGAAAGACGATGATGGCATCACGGGTATGGCGACCCGCAGAGGTAGCCACCTTCTTAACGGGCGCATTCTCAATAGGTATCGCGGCGGGTTTGCCAGCCACTGCCGGTGGTGTCTGATGAGCAGGCACCACATTATCAACCACATTGATGTGTATCGGCGTGACACCAGGAACCGGTGCGGTATAGAGATTCGGTGTCGCCGTTGGAACCGCTTTAACCACCGGAACACGTTGTATTACCGCTGGATTTTTGACTAATACTGCCTGTTGCACACCCGCTTCCGTCACATCACTGATGCGGACATTAACCGCAACATCCGCCACTGTCTGTAACGCCTCTTTCGGCATATCAGTGACTCTGTTGGCGGGCAGAACCGGGGTGGTAAAGTAATGGCCCATCGGGGGATCAGGGGCAATGGATGAGGGCATCATGCCCATGACTGCCACTCCGATGGGGCTGGTGCGCATCGCCCATGACCCTATGCGAGTGAGCTGAGTTTCGACAAATGCCGCCACCACCGAAAGCCGACTTAAGGTGATCCCCCAATTCCCATCAATTAATGTGATAACTGCGGGTACGCCCCCGACGGCCATATAAGCCTGCATATCTGGCCGTTGTGCCAGACCCGGTGTATTGCTGGTAGCCCCTGAATGATTATTACCGCCCTTATTTCCACCACGATTGCTGCGACCAAATTGGCTCGGGCTATAATGATGAATTTTGCCATAAGGCGTATTTGAGGTTCCCCAGCCACTGCCCCGATTTGAATTACTACTGCCCCGTCCGGCAGGACCCCCTTTAATACCGCCAGTTGGGCCTCGGCTGCCGTGGCCCGTTACATTACTGTGTCCTTCACCCATAATTAATTTCCTTATTTAGAGTTGAGTTGAATGCTATAACTCACGAGACTATTTATTTATCTGCTCATTGATTGATTAATTAACTTATTTCACCTCCATTAATATTTTTAATATCAATAGCCACCACACCCGGAAACAAAAAAACCTCGCTAATTAGCGAGGTCATTTGTTATGGCTATAATTATTTTTGACTACAGGAATGAAAATAATAGGTTCTTCGCGATGGACTTAACCACGATTAACACCTTACACGCCTTTTTTCGGGCCGTGATAGCATTAATTTAATTATTTTTTCGCCACGCAATACACTCTATTTGAGACAAAAAAAACCGCCGCCATTAATCAATGGCAGCGGCTTGTTTCTACTAAAAATAATACTCATCATCCCTGGTGTGGCAGCTAGAGCTAAATAATTACGCTGTCACACTCAAGGGCTAAGCTATTTTAGCCAGCAACGGCGATACGTTTCATATCCGTCATATAGCCACGCAGTTTATGACCTACCGCTTCGATTGGGTGATTACGGATAGCTTCATTTGCATCACGCAGTTGGGCATTATCCACCGCCGTGCCAGCAACACTTTTACCCAAATCGCCCGCTTGCAGTGAATCCATAAATTTGCCTTTCAGCAGGGGAACTGCGGCGTTAGCGAACAGATAATTACCGTATTCTGCGGTATCAGAAATAACCACGTTCATTTCATACAGGCGCTTACGGGCAATGGTATTCGCAATCAGTGGCAGTTCATGCAGGGATTCGTAATAAGCGGACTCTTCGATAATACCGGAATCAACCATAGTTTCGAATGCCAGCTCAACCCCAGCTTTTACCATGGCAATCATCAATACGCCGTGGTCGAAATACTCTTGCTCAGAGATTTTGCCTTCAAACTGTGGCGCATTCTCAAATGCCGTTCTGCCAGTCTCTTCACGCCAGCCCAGCAATTTAGCATCATCGTTAGCCCAGTCGGCCATCATGCCGCTAGAGAATTCACCAGAAATGATGTCATCCATATGTTTCTGGAACAGTGATGCCATGATCTCTTTCAGTTGCTCAGACAGGGCATAAGCACGCAATTTTGCTGGGTTGGATAAACGATCCATCATCAGCGTGATGCCACCTTGCTTCAGCGCTTCGGTGATGGTTTCCCAGCCGAATTGAACCAATTTTTCAGCATATGCCGCGTCAGTACCTTCAGAAACCAGCTTGTCGAAGCACAGCAGTGAACCGGCCTGCAACATGCCACACAGAATAGTTTGCTCGCCCATCAAGTCAGATTTAACTTCAGCAACGAAAGAGGATTCCAATACCCCGGCACGATGGCCGCCAGTGGCTGCCGCCCACGCTTTAGCGATCGCCATGCCTTCGCCTTTCGGGTCGTTTTCTGGGTGAACGGCGATCAGTGTCGGCACCCCAAAACCGCGTTTGTACTCTTCGCGAACTTCAGTGCCAGGACATTTTGGCGCAACCATCACCACGGTGATATCTTTACGCACCTGTTCACCCACTTCAACGATGTTGAAACCATGGGAGTAGCCCAGCGCTGCGCCATCTTTCATCAATGGCTGAACCGCCTGAACCACTGCGGAGTGCTGTTTGTCTGGTGTCAGGTTAACCACCAAATCTGCCTGTGGGATCAACTCTTCATAGCTACCCACTTTGAAGCCGTTTTCAGTCGCTTTGCGCCATGAAGCACGTTTTTCGGCAATGGCTTCTTTACGTAGAGCGTAAGCCACGTCCAGACCGGAGTCGCGCATGTTTAAGCCCTGGTTCAGCCCCTGTGCGCCACAGCCCACGATCACCACTTTTTTCCCTTTCAGGTAGCCAGCTTCATCGGCGAATTCGTCACGTGCCATAAAGCGACACTTACCTAATTGCGCCAACTGCTGGCGCAGGTTCAAGGTGTTGAAATAGTTAGCCATGGTATTACTCCGTTCAGATTCTGTTTTATGGGTGTAGGGGATAACCTTGGATTCACTATATGACAGGAAACACATTGCTGAAATTGATATATTAACAATGTGATATTGCAGATTCTGCAATACAGACTATTTCTGATGCAATACAATGGATATTCTCACCCAAGAGGCTGTCTGTGATGGATTTACGTGACCTAAAATTATTCCTACATTTGGCTGAAAGTCGCCATTTTGGCCGCACCGCCAAAGCCATGCACGTCAGTCCATCCACCCTTTCACGCCAGATCCAGCGGTTGGAAGAGACCATCGGCCAGCCACTTTTTTTACGTGATAATCGTACCGTGCAACTGACCGATGCTGGCACCCAACTGAAATCCTTTGCGCAGCAGACCTTGCTGCAATATCAGCAATTGCGCCATGCCTTAGGCCAACACGGGCCATCACTGAGTGGCGAACTGCGGCTATTTTGCTCAGTCACCGCCGCTTATAGCCATCTGCCGCCGATTCTGGATCGCTTCCGTGCCCGCCATCCGCTGGTTGAAATCAAGCTCACCACCGGTGATGCTGCCGATGCGGTCGATAAGGTGCAGTCCAATGAAGCTGATTTGGGGATTGCGGGCCGCCCTGAAGTGCTGCCCAGCAGTGTGGCTTTTACCCAAATTGGGGAAATTCCGTTGGTGCTGATTGCCCCCGCCCTCCCTTGCGCGGTGCGCTCGCAGGTGTCGGTCGAACAGCCTGATTGGGCCACCATTCCCTTTATTTTACCGGAGCACGGCCCATCGCGAAAACGCATTGATTTATGGTTTCGCCGCCAACGAATCACTAACCCATTGATTTACGCTACGGTTTCCGGCCATGAAGCGATTGTGTCAATGGTTGCACTAGGCTGTGGCGTGGCGCTGATCCCGTCAGTGGTGGTGGATAATAGCCCAGAACCGGTGCGCAACCGTATCTCCCTGCTGGATGATGTCTCACTGGTGGAGCCGTTTGAATTGGGGGTTTGCGTCACCAAAAAGCGGCTCAATGAGCCGCTAATTGACGCCTTTTGGCGACTACTGTAATGCTTAGTCCGCCCATGGCAGCCTGGGTAATAATTTATAGCGGGGCAACGAGCATACTCGAATTGATAGTTGGCATAAGAATCTTATCAGCAGGGGCCGCAACCCCCCTATTGGTGCCAAAACCATTCATCGCACTTATCAGTTGATCTGATTTCCCTCCAAATCTAGAGAATTGATTGAAGTTAGCAATCATTTTTCCGCTAGCATTATACTCACGTCTGGAATAGGAAGTTTCCTCTCCATCAGAATTAAATGTTTTAGATAATTCATTCAATACTTTTCCAGTCATGTCTTCTGTTGTTTTAATTTCTGATGCTACCTCTCCATTTTGGTATGTGCACTCAACGATAACTCGAGTATTATCGCTAACTGTTGTTACGCGACGAGAGCTGATTAATTCACCCTTATCACTGTACTTTGGATCATAGGATTCAAAGATATTTACATCGCTATTATTGTTAATTGTCGGCGCTAACTGTTCAGAAAGGGGATTATTAACGGCTTCTGGCAGTAATTCAATTGGCTCTACCTCTATTTTCTCTCCATAGGCATCATAGTTCTCTGTCACACTTGACGTTTGCTCACCATCAGTAGCAAATTTTTCAACTGTTTTTACACTGCCGATAGTATTACCTTGAGGGTCATACGAATATGTGGTTTCAGTTCTGTCCGTCAATTTACCGCTAGTTTTATCGAAATTCTGCCATATCTCAACTGCACTAATAATGATGTCATTAGCACCATAAAGATCTTTATTATGGGAATACATTTGACCATTTTGGCGTTTTATCTCTTCTTTAACCTTTGATATTAACTCACCAAAAGAATCAAACTCTTGACGTATAATCGTATTTTCACAACCATCAGCACTAGTTTCATCACGGTAAATTAGATTGCCTTTAGCATCAAACTCCTCTTCAATTTCCTTACTGAAGTTACCATCTTCTAATTCTTCTTTATTGTCATATATTTCTTTCTGTTGGCTAAGTACATTTCCATTATCATCAAATTTTTTGCTAATACTGGCGACTCCAATAATATCACCATGACTATCAAAGGTTAACTCCTCATAATAAACAGAGGCATTGCCATAACTAAATTTAGTCATCTCCACTCTGCTCGTTAATTCCCCCTCACCACTATAATGTTTTTCCGTACAACCAGTGATTTTGTAATCACGGTTAGTTTTAGACTCTATTTCTTTAATTACTTTATTATTTTTATCATATTCCTCTCTCAACAACACATTCCCATAAATATCAACACGCTGTACAACCTTACTCAGCAAGCGCTTACTGGAATCCAATATCTCTTCAACTTTTGAAATCATTCCCCCTAAATATTCGTACTTAATTTTTTAGTCTTGGCAGATTTACCTTGCCCCATATTAAGACGCTCCTCGCACTCAATTAACTCACCAGCGGCGTTATAAGTCGCATCATGATGCTTAATTATACTCCCTTTTTCGTTATGACTGAAGTTTGTAATGACCTTTGAAGTTATTTCTCCTTTCTTATTACAAACTAACCGTTCACGCCAAATTAAATTTTCATTGTTATCATACTTATCTGTCAATTGATCTCCATTTTTATCTTTATACCTTTTACCAGCCTGCTTTTCTAAATTAATATTATTATCGTCAGTAGCATGATAGTCATGGATATTTTTATTATTCATATGGATACCTATATTATTTATTAAATTTCAGTGATTTTTGAATATGTTTTATCTAATGGTGCAGTGAGTAAACTAATATCGCCATGTCATATAAACAAAGCGTAACTCATTGCAGTTAGATGCTAATGATTCTATCTATAAATATCTAATGACATGGGATACCATAAGGAAATAAACAAAATAATATGAAAAATAAGTAAAATAATAAATACACAGTTATTTCATTATATTTAGGTATCATTGATTGAGGAGTTAAGATGGGGTGAGTTGGTGAGATAAAAAACGGCTCACTGAGCCGTTAATTAACATCTTTGGATCTGAGGTTTATTGATAAGTCAGCAGCAAAGCTTTCAGGATGCCGCAGTCTCATTAAAATACGCCAGCAATTATTGTACCCGCGAATGCAGCACCCGCCAAAGTTGTCACTGCCATGATATCGTTTGTCACTATATCGACACTACCGAGTGGGAAGCTATGTATTGATTCAACCAATGAGAATTCTTTTCCTATTAAAGGATCAGTAACAGTATCATTGAGCATTCCGTCATCCACTTTATGGTGATCTATTGTTGTTCCATCAGCATCCAGTTTACTCTCTACGTTGCCCAATATATTTCCTGCAGCATCAAACTCCGTAAACTTGACCGTATAGCCAACAATATTATCGGCGCTGTATTCTGCTTCAACATAGATTTTGACGTTATTAATCCCTTCAGCATTCGCTGCTTCGGTAGAATATGAGTGGAAAGTACCATCGCTATTCTCTTGATAAGAACCAGAACATTGGTTAGCAGCGCTCTTATCTGTTATTATTTTTGCCACATCAGATAAAGTTTTTTCTAAATGATGCTGATTCACTTTAACAACCCCTCCCTCATTAGGTAGCGTTGAATTACTCTCAGGGTTAATACTTCCAGTTTGATTGTTTATCATAGACATAAATGACCTCTCTATATAATCAGTATTGCTGTTACTCGTACAGAGCACTGAAATAAATAACACAAAACCACCATTACTCAATAACCAGCAATGAAGTAAAATGAAATTAAGGTCATTAAGGTTTTGGGGCTATTTATTGGCGGGCGATTTATTAGATGTGATTTTTAATAATAACTGATATCAAGAAAATTAATATTTATTGCCTCTATTTTAATTATTTACTGCCTTCATTTTAATAAGGTGGATCGTGCCCCTATCTATCATTAGATAGGGGCACGATCCTGATGGCTTTGTTTAGCCGGCGAGGAAAAATTTAAATGCCGGGTTATTGGTTTCATCATGGCAGTCGTAGCCCAATGCGGCCAGGTGCTGCTCAAATTGCGGTTCAGATGCCGATAGCTCAAACCCCGCCAATACTCGGCCAAAATCGGTGCCGTGGCTGCGGTAGTGGAACAGTGAGATATTCCAGTGTGTGCCGAGTGTATGCAGGAATTTCAGCAAAGCCCCCGGTGATTCAGGGAATTCAAAACTGTACAGCCGCTCACGTAGCGGCTTGGATGGCCGGCCCCCCACCATATAGCGCACATGGAGCTTGGCCATCTCATCATCAGAGAGATCCACGACCTGATAGCCCTTATCCTGCAACTCGGACAAGATCTCAGCCCGCTCAGCATAGCCGCGGGTCAAACGGACCCCGACAAAAATGCAGGCATTATCCGCATCCGCATAACGGTAGTTAAACTCCGTCACCGAACGGCCCCCCAGCAACTCACAGAAACGCAAGAAACTGCCTTTTTGCTCTGGAATAGTGACCGCCAGCAAGGCTTCGCGCTGCTCACCTAGCTCACAACGTTCTGATACATAACGTAAACCGTGGAAGTTGACGTTCGCACCGGAGAGCACATGAGCCAGACGCTCGCCTTGAATATTGTGCTGCTGCACATATTTTTTCAGCCCCGCCAACGCCAGCGCGCCAGAAGGTTCGGCAATGGCGCGCACATCTTCAAAAATGTCTTTGACCGCAGCACAGATAGCATCACTGTCGACCGTGATCACCTCGTCCAGATACTCCTGGCACAGGCGGAAAGGCTCATCGCCAATGCGTTTCACCGCCACCCCTTCGGCAAACAGACCGACACGAGCCAGATCCACCGGCTGGCCCGCATCTAGCGCGGCACGTAAACAGGCTGAATCTTCCGCCTCAACCCCAATCACTTTAATCTGCGGCATCAGTTGCTTGATAAGCACCGCAACACCCGCCACCAGCCCGCCACCGCCGACCGGCACAAATATCCGGTCAAGATGCGCATCTTGCTGGAGCAACTCCATAGCCAGTGTTCCCTGCCCGGCAATCACCGCTGGGTGGTCAAAAGGGGGAATAAAGGTATAGCCCTGCTGTTGGGAGAGCGTGATAGCTTTGCCTTTGGCTTCATCGAAATTGGCACCAAACAGCAGCACCTCGCCACCAAAACCACGCACCGCATCAACTTTGATGTCAGCGGTGGCTACTGGCATCACAATCAGCGCCTTAATGCCTAGCTTACTGGCCGACAGAGCCACCCCCTGCGCATGATTACCCGCAGACGCGGTTATCACACCACAGGCTTTCTGCGCTTCTGTCAGACTCGCCAGCATCGCGTAAGCGCCACGCAGCTTAAAACTATGTACCGGCTGACGATCTTCACGTTTGACCAAAATGGTATTGCCCAAGCGGGAGGAGATCTTTTCCATCACTTGCAGCGGGGTGACTTGCGCCACCTCATACACCGGCGCACGAAGTATCGCACGCAGGTACTCTGCCCCACAGGGGGCAGCGGATAAGGGTTGTGATACCGCCATGGGGATTAGCCTCCCAGCTTACTTTTATCGCGCACCGCACCTTTGTCAGCGCTGGTTGCCAATAGGGCATAAGCGCGCAGTGCATAAGAAACCTGACGTTCGCGGGCTTTCGGTGACCATGCAGCAGCGCCACGGGCCTCTTCAGTTTCACGACGGGCAGCCAGTTCAGACTCACTCACATCCAATACGATGCCACGGTTCGGAATATCAATATTGATGAAATCGCCATTCTGCACCAAACCAATCAGGCCACCACTAGCCGCCTCTGGTGAGACGTGACCAATCGACAGACCTGAGGTGCCGCCCGAGAAGCGGCCATCCGTCAGCAAGGCGCAGCTCTTGCCCAAGCCCATAGATTTCAGGTAAGTGGTCGGGTAGAGCATCTCCTGCATCCCCGGCCCGCCTTTCGGCCCTTCGTAGCGAATCACCACCACATCACCGGCAACCACTTTGCCGCCGAGAATAGCTGCTACCGCATCATCCTGACTCTCATACACTTTGGCCGGGCCACGGAAGACCAGACTCTCTTTATCCACGCCGGCAGTTTTAACAATGCTGCCGTTTTCGGCAATATTGCCGTACAACACCGCCAAACCACCATCTTGACTGTAGGCATGTTCACGAGTGCGGATACAGCCCTCTTCGCGGTCGGTATCCAGTGATGGGAAACGGCAATTCTGCGAGAAGGCTTTGGTGGTGCGGATACCGGCCGGGCCGGCGGCATACATCTGCTTCACGCCCTCGTCTTGGGTCAGCATCACGTCATAGGCTGACAACGTTTGCGTCAAATTCAGCCCCAAGACGTTTTTCACTTCACGGTTCAGTAGGTTAGCGCGATCCAGCTCGCCTAAAATCCCCATCACCCCACCCGCACGGTGTACATCTTCCATATGGTATTTCTGGGTGCTCGGCGCAACTTTGCACAGATGGGGCACCTGGCGAGATAGACGGTCAATATCGCTAATATCGAAATCAACATCCCCCTCCTGCGCCGCAGCCAGTAAATGCAACACGGTATTGGTTGAGCCGCCCATGGCGATATCCAGCGTCATGGCGTTTTCAAATGCCGCTTTGTTGGCGATACTACGCGGCAAGGCGGTGACATCATCTTGCTCGTAATAACGTTTAGTCAGCTCAACGATATGCTTACCGGCATCCAGGAACAGCTGTTTACGGTCAGCGTGAGTTGCCAGCAGTGAGCCGTTACCCGGCAAGGCCAGGCCCAGCGCCTCATTCAGGCAGTTCATCGAGTTGGCGGTAAACATCCCGGAGCAGGAGCCGCAGGTTGGGCAAGCTGAGCGCTCAATCTGCTCACTGTCGGCATCGCTGACATTGGGGTTAGCGCCCTGAATCATGGCATCCACCAGATCCAGCTTGATAATTTGGTCTGACAGCTTGGTTTTCCCCGCCTCCATCGGCCCACCGGACACAAAGATCACCGGGATATTCAGTCGCAGAGAGGCCATCAGCATCCCTGGGGTAATTTTGTCGCAGTTAGAGATACAGACCATGGCATCTGCGCAGTGGGCATTAACCATGTACTCAACTGAGTCAGCGATCAATTCGCGCGAAGGCAGAGAGTAGAGCATGCCGCCGTGACCCATGGCGATCCCATCATCCACCGCAATGGTGTTGAACTCCTTCGCCACACCGCCAGAAGCTTCAATTTGCTCCGCGACCAGTTTACCTAAATCGCGCAAATGAACGTGGCCCGGGACAAACTGGGTAAATGAGTTAACCACAGCAATAATCGGTTTGCCGAAGTCATCATCGGTCATACCGGTAGCGCGCCACAGTGCGCGGGCGCCGGCCATATTACGGCCATGGGTGGTGGTATGGGAACGGTACTTAGGCATTGTCTCTTTACTCCGCGTTTTTTATTTTGCACATCAAGTCGGTGTTGCAAATGAAAAATGATTGTTAGGTGGCAAATGATTGTTAAGTGGTAAATGATTGTTATAGGGTAAATCACAGGCTGCATTGCAGGTGGCGAACGAACCACCTGCGGCTTTCTGCTACTGACGATTAATTATTTACTGGCGACTTATCTGCTACTGACTATTTAGATGATGACTCTGGGTAAACCTGATCCAACCAACCCCATTTGTCTTCGGTTTCGCCAGTGAATAGGCCGAAGAATGCTTGCTGGATTTTTGCCGTGATCGGGCCACGTTTACCAATACCGACCTGAATGCCATCAACACTGCGTACTGGCGTGATCTCTGCCGCCGTACCTGACATAAACACTTCATCCGCCAGATAGAGAGACTCACGTGACAACACTTGCTCACGCACTTCCAGCCCCATATCTTTCGCCAATTTGATAATGGCGTCGCGGGTGATACCCGGCAGTGCGGAAGAGGTAAATGGTGGCGTGAACAGGATGCCATCTTTCACTTCAAACAGGTTCTCACCGGCACCTTCAGATAGGAAACCGTGGATATCCAGTGCAATCCCTTCCTGATAGCCATGGCGGCGTGCTTCACTGCCCACCAGCAAGGAGGAGAGGTAGTTACCGCCAGCTTTTGCGGCCGTCGGGATGGTGTTAGGTGCAACACGGTTCCACGAGGAGACCATGGCATCAATGCCTTGCTCCAGCGCTTCCGGGCCAAGATATGCACCCCATGGGAATGCCGCGATAATCACATCCGTCTTATAGCCATCTGGCGGATTCACCCCCATGCCAACATCACCGATAAATACCAATGGGCGGATATAGGCGCTGGTCAAATTATTGGTACGCAGTGTCTCGCGGCAAGCTTCCATCAGCTCATCAACCGACTGAGAAACGGGCATACGGTAAATTTTGGCTGAGTCATGTAAACGCTGCATGTGTTCGCGGTGACGGAAAACCACTGGCCCTTTATGGGAGTCGTAGCAACGAACACCTTCGAAGACTGACGTGCCGTAGTGTAACGCGTGAGACATTACGTGAACTTTGGCCTCTGCCCACGGAACCATTTCACCGTTAAACCAAATAAAATCAGCTTTCTTCGTCATTCTTTTCTTTCCTTGTGGCGCATCAGGCGCGTATCTGTAATGAATTAGGTTGTAGGATCTCGACGCAGGCGACATCCATAAGCTTACTTAGCTGAGAAGACAGTAAATCGACAGGTCGCCCGCTGGCAACGGTCAATTCAATATTAATATTCTCAGCATTAATCATTGGTGACATATTCATAGCACAAACCTGAAAACCGCGGTGCCGCACAACCCGCAATACGCGCTCTAACATCTCAGGGCGGAAGCGGGCTTGAATAGAGAGTTGATGTTGTATCATGAGACTTTCTCCAGCATGGTTTCATTACCTGCGCCTGGCGGCACTAACGGCCAAACGTTTTCGAGTTCGTCGATAGAAACCTGGAGCAAATAAGGGCCTTCGCTGTTAAACAGCGCATCCAGTGCGGCTTCGACTTGGTCTTTTCGGGTGATACGTTGGCCGGGGATATTAAAAGCACTGGCCAGAGTGATGAAATCGGGGTTATCAGAGAGATTGGTTTCGCTATAACGTCCATCAAAAAACAGCTGCTGCCACTGTCGAACCATCCCCAACCGCTGGTTATCCAACAATACTATCTTCAGCGGCAACTGTTTTCGTTTTATGGTGCCCAACTCCTGAACATTCATCATAAACGAACCATCGCCGGAGACACAGATAACCATATCATCAGGGCGGGCCATCTGTGCGCCAACCGCCGCCGGAACGCCAAAGCCCATGGTGCCAAGGCCGCTGGAGGTGATGAAATTCTCAGGACGGGTAAAGTTCATATGTTGCGCCGTCCACATTTGATGCTGACCCACATCAGTGGTCACCACGGTTTCCGGCGCTTTACGCTCAGAGATCTGCTTTAGCAACAGCGGAGCATAAATGGCCTGCCCTGGGTGGTCATAACGCCAGCTATGTTGCTGTTTTAACGCCATCACCTCATCGCGCCACGGTTGGATATTCAACGGCTGTTGTAAGGCGGGCAGTAACACCTTCAAATCGCCCTGCAATGCCACGTGAACCTGACGCAATTTACCCAGCTCAGCCGGATCAATATCCATATGAATAACTTTTGCTTTCGGGGCGAATGTATTCAATTTTCCAGTTACGCGGTCATCAAAACGGGCGCCAACTGCGATCAATAAATCACAATCCTGTACGGCAAAGTTCGCGGCTTTGGTGCCATGCATTCCCAGCATCCCCAGATAGCAAGGGTGCTCAGTATCTGGTGCGCCCAAGCCTTTCAGGGTCGCCACCGCAGGTATACCTGTGGCCTGAATAAAAGCACGCAGCGCAGGAACCGCCTGTGCCATTCCGACGCCACCACCAACATACAGCATCGGCTTTTTCGCGGTCGCCAGCATATCCCAGGCTTGTTGCAGCTCAGCGGCAGAATCAACCAAGTGCTCTTCAACTGGCATCAAATGCGGGGTCAACTCACCCACGGCCAACTGAATATCTTTCGGAATATCAATTAAAACCGGGCCAGGGCGGCCACTGGTGGCGATGGCAAAAGCTTCAGCCATGATACCCGGCAGCGCATCCAGTGATTCAACGAGGAAACTGTGTTTGGTGCAGGCCAGTGATAAGCCCAGTACGTCAATCTCTTGAAAAGCATCGGTGCCGATGAGCGCAGAACCCACCTGACCGGTGATCGCGATAACCGGTACAGAGTCCAGCAACGCATCAGCCAAACCGGTGATCAGATTCGTGGCCCCAGGGCCGGAAGTGGCGATACACACCCCCACTTTGCCGGTTGCTCGGGCATAACCAATGGCGGCGATCGCCGCGCCCTGCTCATGGCGGCAGAGCAGATGCTCAACACCACCATCATACAGAGCGTCATACACTGGCATAATCGCACCACCCGGGTAGCCGAATACCGTATCAACACCCTGCGCACGCAACGCCTGAACCACCCACTGAGCACCATTCATAGTTATTCCCCCGAACTTTTGCGGGAGGCACAGGATTTTATTCTGTTGTGCATTTTATGTTCCTCGCGTCTTTAACGTGCCAATAAAAAAACCCCCGGACCTTTCGGTGCGGGGGTTCTCTTGAGATTAAGGCTTGATTTTTATGCCTTTCTTCGTCCAAGTGCAGCCCCGCACGGTGGGATAATAATCACCACCACGCTAATTAGGACTAGGTTAATCACTTGGACAATCGCTTTCATAATTAGGTTGTTCATCTATCTAGTGTCGAACGAATACCTACAGAGTTATCACAGTTATTGGTTATCTGACAATATTTATTTAAATTATTATTTTGTGAGTCCACACACGAAACGCCACAAACGTATTATTTATCAACCAGTAAAACCCACATTAGCATACTGGGTTTTTTTTGCGGGCCGAGCTGCAATTTTTAATTTTAGTGCAGCAGTTACAGCGAAATTTCTCGCGATATTTCGCAAACCCACCATTTTCCTGCGCACAGAAAAAATCCCCGAGGCACTATCTTGCTTGCAACAATTACAGCAAAGGAGTGCATTATGTCACTGGCAACCATTCACACTCGTGCCACGCTGGGCATTCAGGCTCCCAATGTCACGGTAGAAGTCCATATCAGCAATGGGCTACCGGGATTAGTCTTGGTCGGCTTACCAGAAACCACGGTAAAAGAGGCACGGGATAGGGTTCGAAGCGCATTAATCAACAGCGGTTTTAACTTTCCCGCGAAGCGGATCACTGTCAGTCTGGCACCGGCAGACTTACCAAAAGAGGGGGGTCGTTATGATCTGCCTATCGCATTAGCGATACTGGCGGCGTCAGAACAGATTCCTACAGATAAATTAGCGCACTATGAGTTCTTGGGTGAACTCGCCCTGTCAGGAGCGCTAAGGCGGGTTAGCGGCGCAATTCCGGCAGCACTCGCCAGTCGTGAGGCCCAGCGACAGCTAATCCTCCCGACCGCCAATCATCTTGAGATAGGTTTGATCCCACAAGGTAACAGCTGGGTTGCTGAACACCTATTGGCGGTGTGTGGTTTTTTGCAGGGTGAAAACAGCCTCGCTCAGGGCCACCCCCTTGAGCCGACCCCATCTTGGGATAACAACCTCGACCTGCAAGATATCATCGGCCAATCACAGGCTAAGCGCGCTTTGGAGATCGCCGCAGCTGGCGGCCATAACTTACTGCTGCTTGGGCCACCGGGAACCGGTAAAACTATGCTGGCCAATCGGCTGACCGGATTACTGCCGCCGCTCACCGATCAAGAAGCGCTGGAGGCTGCCGCCATCAACGGCCTGCTGCACAGTAACGAACTCCCCGCCCAGTGGCGTCACCGCGCTTTTCGCGCCCCCCATCACAGCGCATCCATGGCGGCACTGATTGGTGGCGGCTCCATTCCCCGTCCGGGTGAGGTATCGCTGGCCCACAATGGGGTGCTGTTTCTGGATGAACTGCCAGAATTTGAGCGGCGGGTACTGGACTCACTACGTGAGCCGCTGGAGTCAGGCGAGATCATTATTTCCCGCGCAGCAGCCAAAGTATGTTTTCCCGCGAAAGTGCAACTGATAGCCGCGATGAATCCCAGCCCCAGCGGCCATTATCAGGGCATTCATAACCGAACGCCACCACAACAAATTTTGCGCTATCTGGCAAAACTGTCTGGCCCGTTTCTGGATAGATTTGATCTCTCAATTGAAGTCCCATTGCTCCCCGCAGGTATGCTCGGGGCACAGAAAAATCAGGGGGAGAGTAGTGAAACGGTTAGGCTGCGAGTGTTACAGGCGAGGCAAAGGCAGCTAGATAGGGCTGGAAAGATAAATACCCAACTGAGCAGCCAAGAAGTTGCTGAACATTGCTATTTAGCACCGGAGAACGCCGCCTTTCTGGAACAGGTTCTGTTGACATTGGGGTTGTCGGTGCGCGCCTGGCACCATATTTTGAAAGTCGCACGTACCATCGCGGATCTGGCTCAGGAAAATAGCATCCAAAAAAGTCATCTTTCAGAAGCGCTAAGCTATCGTTGTATGGATCGATTGCTGTTGCAGCTACATAAGAGCCTAATGTGAATAGGGAGCAAAAACCCCCTATTATTCATCACCGCACTTACACCCTGCGGCTTCGAAAACAGAGAGTATACCCAAAGTCATTGGAGTCGCAGGTAGGCAGCAAGCAAACAAATCCCGATGAGCTTACCCAAGTAAGTGATTCGGGTGCGTGAGCGCGGCTAACAACCCTGCGGCTTCGAAAACGGAGAGTATACCCAAAGTCATTGGAGTCGCAGGTAGGCAGCAAGCAAACAAATCCCGATGAGCTTACCCAAGTAAGTGATTCGGGTGCGTGAGCGCGGCTAACAACCCTGCGGCTTCAAGGACGAAGGGGATTAGTCGTCGCTATCAGTATAATCTTCCACCGCATCCATCTGCGGCTTACCGCCTGACAACGTATGGAAGCGTTTAGGACGACGAGTCCGGGTCACATATTTTGACCAGACTTTTTCCTCGGCACTGACTGGTTCACGTTCGCCGCGACAAACAGCCACAAACTGCTGTTCTTCTTCCGTTGCAGGCTCGCGCTTGCCAAGGTCGAGTTCGTTAAAAGCGTAACCATGGCGCTCTAGCAATTGCGCCTCTTTAATGGTGAAATCGCCGTGACGCGAGAACCCGCGAGGATAATGTTTATTATCAAAAAAACGATTGGTCGTGATGAAGCTATCCGCCATCTGACACGCTCCTAATTCTCTCATGGTCGTGCTGTTTATGGCGCGGAGTATTAGATAGGCTTGACAGCGTGTAAAACAAAACATTTAAATCTTAACGATAAAAAAAATTGGAGATAGGTGTGGATACTGAATTACTGAAAACCTTTTTGGAAGTCAGTAGAACTCGCCACTTTGGTCGTGCTGCTGAATCTTTGTACTTAACGCAGTCGGCGGTAAGTTTTCGTATCCGTCAGTTGGAAAATCAATTAGGTGCAAATTTATTCACTCGTCATCGCAATAATATTCGTCTAACACCGGCAGGTGAGCGGCTGGTTCCCTATGCTGAAACACTGATGAGCACCTGGCAACTGGCTAAAAAAGAGGTGGCACACTCGCTGCAACATACTGAATTGTCTATTGGTGCAACCGCGTCGCTTTGGGAGGCTTACCTCACCCCCTGGTTGCAACAATTGTACCAACAGCGAGGCTCATTGCGCCTTGAGGCACGTATTGCCCTTCGGCAATCGCTGGTGAAACAGTTGCACGAACGGCAACTGGATTTGCTGATGACCACCGAACCACCGAAAATGGACGAGTTAGCCAGCCAGCTGTTAGGGCATTTTTCGCTGCGACTTTTTTCGTCTATAGCCCCTGATTCGTCGAAAGAAAATGACGTCGAGAATGAGCATGAAAATGCAAATGAAGCGCCCTATATCAAACTTGAGTGGGGAGCTGATTTTCAGTTGCAAGAGAATCGACTACTCAACAGTGAGCAGTCGCCGGTATTAACCACCACCTCGGCCCATTTAACCCGGCAGCTATTGGAAACCACCGGGGGTTGCGCATTCTTGCCGGAACATTGGCAAAAAGAGTACCCTCAATTGGTACTTAATGCTGATATACCCGCAATCGTACGGCCACTGTATGCCGTTTGGTTGCAAAACAGTGACCAACAACCCTTGATCCGACAACTATTAAAAACCCCTATGAATAACGCCACCCAGAGCGCTATACCGGATTAAGTGGTGGTGACTTAGGGCGAGCTCGGCGATTCAAATAAAAGGCACTCATCATCTTCTGAATCGCAATAAAGCTAAATAGCAAGATTCCGATGACAATCTTGGTCCACCATGAGCTGAGCGTGCCATCGAAAGTGATGTAACTCTGTATCAGCCCCTGAATCAACACTCCAAACAGGGTGCCGAAGACAGTTCCGATCCCCCCGGTGAGTAATGTGCCGCCGATAACGACGGCAGCAATAGCATCTAACTCGACACCACTGGCCGCCAAGGCATAACCTGCGGAGGTGTAAAGCGAGAAAACAATGCCCGACAATGCGGCGAGGGTGCTCGATAACATATAGATTTTAATGGTGGTTTTTCTGACGGGAACGCCCATCAGCGCAGCGGAAACACTGTTCCCCCCTATCGCATAGACGTTATGACCAAAACGGGTACGGTGGGCCAGTAAGACCCCAAATACCACCACCATTAGCATGATGAAGGCGAGTAATGTAAATCGCCCCCCTCCGGGGACTTTCCAAGCATAGTTCGCCAGCGTGGCATAGATCGGGTGATTAATGGGAATAGACTCTTCAGACACGATAAAACTCATGCCTCGCACAAAGAACATCCCCGCCAAAGTGATGATGAACGCCGGAAGTTTCAGGGAGTCGATAATCCATCCCATCAATGCACCAAACATCGCCCCCATAAATAAGACTATGGCGAAGGCATATACCGGATGAATACCATAAGTCCCGATTAACTTTGCCAACAGCACGCCGGTAAAAGCAATGACTGAACCAACGGATAAATCGATCCCACCCGATAAAATAACGAAGGTCATACCCACGGCAACAATGCCCAGAAAGGCATTATCCGTCAGTAAATCACACCATACGCGGGTGGATGAAAAGCTGGGAAACTGGCTGAGACAAAAAGCATATCCCAGAATAAAAACGGCAATAGTAATCAGCAAAGGAATATTACGCTTTAACATTACTTTCGCCTCCGGAAGATATGGCTAAATGAGATCATTGGTGACTGCACCACCAAGACAGCTAAGACCACAATGGCTTTAAGCACTAAGTTAAATTCCGGCTGATAACCGGAGAGTAAGATCCCAGTATTCATCCCCTGAATAATCAAAGCGCCGATCACCGAGAGCAGAAGGTTAAAACGCCCCCCCATCAAGGATGCGCCACCAATAACCACCGCCAGAATTGCATCCAACTCCAGCCATAAACCAGCATTGTTCGCATCTGCACCACGGATATCTGCGGTCACGATAATGCCCGCAACGGCGGCACAGACACCACAGATCACATACACCGCAATGAGCACCAACCGAGTACTCACCCCCGCATTCCGCGCTGAACGTAAGTTAATGCCCACTGACTCAATAAATAGCCCCAGTGCTGTTTTGCGGGTCAATAACCACACAATAATCAGCATACTCAATGCGATGACCACGGACATCGGCAAGTACATCAACGTACTGCTGCCTAACTTCGCCAAACCACCACTATCAAAAGTAACAATTTGCCCTTCTGTAATCAGTTGGGCGATGCCGCGTCCGGCCACCATTAACATCAAGGTGGCAACAATGGGTTGAATTTGTAATACCGCCACCAAGAAGCCGTTCCATAATCCGCATAACGCGCCAACTGCCAGCGCGGCGGCTAATACGGTCGGTAAAGGATGCCCCGCACTGGTTAATGTCGCTGCTGTCGCCCCAGCAATCGCCATCACCGCCCCGACAGATAGGTCTATGCCGCCAGTGGCAATCACTAATGTCATTCCCAGAGCCAATAAGGCAACAGGCGCGCCTCGATTCAAGATATCAATGACACTGCCAAACAGTCGCCCATCCTGAATGTGGATCGAGAAAAAGTGTGGAGCGACCAAACTATCAATTAATAAAATGACCGCCAGAGCGCCAAATTGAGTGGCACCTTTCGGTAAGACCCAGTTAACTTTGCGCGGTCGTTGCGGCATCGATAGGCTCCTATTTACCATGAGGTAACTCCTTATTACACCGCAATCGCCTGCATAATGGCAGGAACGGAAATCTCACTGTGCTCAAGCTGAGCAATATGCCGGCGGTCACGCAGCACAATGACGCGATCGGCATATCCCGCTAACTCTTCTAACTCGGATGAGATAATTAACAGTGCCAACCCTTCGTCACACAGCTTCTCAATCAGTCGAATAATCTCAGCATGTGCCCCTACATCAATTCCGCGTGTTGGCTCATCCAAAATTAAAAATCGCGGTTTTGTGGCGAGCCAACGGGCTAATAACACCTTTTGCTGATTTCCGCCGGAGAGATATTGAATTTGTTGCTCGGGGCCGGGGGTGCGAATACCCAACTGCTGAATGAACTCCTCAGCGATTTGAGTTTGTTCCCGCATTGAGATGGGCCGCAACCAGCCCCGTTGGGCCTGTAATGCCAGGATAATATTTTCCCGAACCGTTGCCGCGCCGACAATGCCATCCGTTTTGCGATCTTCCGGACAATAGCCAAAACCAAATTTTGATGCTTTCCGGGGGGTTCTGATTTTGACCGGCTTGCCCTGAATTTTGGCTTCGCCGGTATCCGGTGTGGTGACACCGAAAATTAGCTGTGCGGTTTCGGTACGTCCTGAGCCTAATAAGCCCGCCAGACCAACAATTTCACCAGGAGAAACCGATAAGTCAAAACTTTCAACCACACCCCGTCGACCATAGTTTTTAAACTCAACCAATGGGTTACTTGCCGTAATATTATGTTCACCGCGTTTCAGTAATTGCTCATCAAAACTGTGGCCCAGCATCATCTGTACCAACTCAATGCGGGGAAGTTCTGCGGCAGTTTTCGTGCCGACGAGTTTGCCATTACGAAAAACGGTGATGCGATCACTGATCCGATAGACCTGATCGAGGAAATGGGTCACGAATACCATGCCGATGCCTTGGTCTCGTAACTGACGTAAAATATCCAGTAACATACTGACTTCTTTGGCGTCCAAACTGGCCGTCGGTTCATCCAAAATCAGAACTTTTGCTGAGAGATCAACGGCGCGGGCAATCGCGACAATTTGTTGTATCGCAATAGAAAAGTTCGCTAAAGGCTGCTGCACATCTAATGCTAAGCCATAACCGGTCAGTAGCTTCTCCGCCTGCCGGTTCATCGTCCGGTGATCAATCATTCCCCAGCGTAATGGCTCCCGGCCAATAAAGAGATTAGCCGCAACCGATATGTTGGGCAGTAAGTTAACTTCTTGATAAACAGTACCAATCCCCATTTTTTGAGCATCAGCCGTATCAATTGGACAAATAGCCTTACCGTCCAAATAGACCTCACCGGCGCTGCGCTTATAGACCCCAGTTAATGCTTTGATTAATGTCGATTTCCCTGCACCATTCTCCCCCAACAAGGCGACAACTTCACCGCGATGCAGAGAAAAATCGACAGAGTCCAATGCCTTAACACCCGGAAATTCAACCGACAAGCCGCGGACTTCTAGCAGTGTTTCCATCAGATGTACCTATGCTCAAAAACGACTCAGATATTGCCCAAATACAGGTGACGAAAGTAGGCGGAGCAAGCCCCGCCTTTGAATCAATAACCTAGGCTTTTCTTAGATTCATACTCCTGTTTGGCCGTGTCAGGCTGTAGCAGGCGAGATTCTGTCTGGATAAATTTAGGCGGTTGAGTCCCGTCTTTCTTCAGTGCAATTAATGCGTCGAAAGCCGGACCCGCCATATTTGGCGTTAACTCGACGGTAGCGTTTGCTTCGCCGCTACTCATTGCTTTAAAGATGTCAGGTACACCGTCGATAGAGACGATTTTGATTTCTGTACCGGGTTTCAGGCCCGCTTCTTTAATGGCTTGAATGGCACCAATCGCCATGTCATCGTTATGCGCATAAACAGCGCAGATATTCTTGCCGTTTTGCTCCGCCTTGATGAAGCTCTCCATCACTTCTTTACCCTTACTGCGCGTGAAATCCCCGGATTGAGAGCGGATAATTTTCACGTTAGGTGCTGAAGCTATCCCATCAGCGAAACCTTTTTTACGGTTAATGGCCACGCTAGAACCCACGGTGCCTTGCAGTTCAACGACATTACAAGGCTTGCCTGCCACATCCTTCAAGAGCCACTCACCCGCAACCTTACCTTCATAAACGCTATCTGAAGCTACGGCTGCTGTGTATAAAGAAGGGTCATTGACTTCAATCATACGGTCGAGCAGGAATACCGGGATTTTGGCCTCTTTCGCTTCCTGTAATACTGGTGTCCAACCCGTTGCAACCACTGGCGCAATAAAAATGGCATCAACACCCTGAGCGATAAAGGATCTCACTGCTTTTATTTGGTTTTCTTGTTTTTGTTGAGCATCCGCTATTTTTAATGTTATCCCGCGTTTTTCCGCTTCTTGTTTAGAAACCTTAGTTTCCGCAGAGCGCCAACCAGATTCTGAACCTATTTGAGAGAAACCCACGACTAACGGAGCCGCCTGGACTGCACTACACATTGCCGTTGTTACAGCAGCTGCTAACAGTAAACGCCTGTACATATTTATTCTCCTCACTTGCCATCGTCGGGCCGTTGATTCATTCCCATTCCGCAGAACAGTTCAGATAATCATTCAGGTTATTAACTGCCCTGAAGTTCGGCCAATTTGCAGATAATGTCGTTCGAAAAACAGATAATATTTTTTAAGGTGAGCTTCCCGATAGCTAAAATGTTAATTAGTTTTAGTACATTTTGTAAAAGTAATAATGAGCAACGTCACACCACAGAATAACAATCGTTTTGTACATAAATTCAGCCAAATAGGTATACATTGGGAACGTTACCTTCTTAAGTTTTGTGGTGGCTAAAGAAGAAATAGGATCAATAAGTGGAGCGCTCACACAGAGGCTATTTGCTGGATTAACCAAAACAATTGGGAGATATAAGACAAAAATAGAAGAGTAGCAGCCATTACAGCGCTGAAAAGAAGGAGTAAAAATAGTGTGGGAGTCATGACTCCCAGCCGAAACGACAATTTTAGTACCTACACAGAAATTAGTGTCATTAGCTAATTTCAACTGTTTGATTAAGCATCAGAAACAGGTGTGATTATGGACGAAAAATTGAAGGCTCATGTTTCTGTTCACTAATTTGGAGCAGCTGACAGGTGATGAATCGCTTTATAATCGAGCTGAATAACCCTTCAGCAGCTATCTAGTAAAACATGAAGTCATGACGATGACCAAATACCGTGCATAGGCTTTGATTTTGGACATAAAAAAACCCCTCGCTTTCGCGAAGGGTTATTTATATGGCAGGGGCGGAGAGACTCGAACTCGCGACACCCGGTTTTGGAGACCGGTGCTCTACCAACTGAGCTACGCCCCTAAATTGCGCTTAACATTATGCCTGCTAACATAAGCAGGCATAATTTAAATAAGTGGCGGAACGGACGGGGCTCGAACCCGCGACCCCCTGCGTGACAGGCAGGTATTCTAACCAACTGAACTACCGCTCCACCGATTCTTTTACGTGTATCTTCCCGATACTTACCCCTTACAGGGCCAGCGCTCCGCGCTGTGCAAAACCGCTTCTGGCGATTTTGTCAGTTACCAGATGTCACTCTGATAACTCGTGTTTGATGCCTGGCAGTGTCCTACTCTCGCATGGGGAGACCCCACACTACCATCGGCGCTACGGCGTTTCACTTCTGAGTTCGGCATGGGATCAGGTGGGACCACCGCGCTATGGCCGCCAGGCAAATTCTGTTTTAACTCACCCGCTTCACTATAATATATCGTGCAGCCAGTCAGCCCAATCTCGGAACTTCGCTGAAAATCTCTCTCTCAAACCACCAAAACACCTTTGGTGTTGTAAGGTTAAGCCTCACGGATCATTAGTACTGGTTAGCTCAATGCATCGCTGCACTTACACACCCAGCCTATCAACGTCATAGTCTTTAACGTTCCTTCAGGGGGCTTAAAGCCCCAGGGAAGACTCATCTCGAGGCAAGTTTCCCGCTTAGATGCTTTCAGCGGTTATCTCTTCCGAATTTAGCTACCGGGCAATGCCATTGGCATGACAACCCGAACACCAGTGATTCGTCCACTCCGGTCCTCTCGTACTAGGAGCAGCCCCTCTCAATCTTCCAACGCCCACGGCAGATAGGGACCGAACTGTCTCACGACGTTCTAAACCCAGCTCGCGTACCACTTTAAATGGCGAACAGCCATACCCTTGGGACCTACTTCAGCCCCAGGATGTGATGAGCCGACATCGAGGTGCCAAACACCGCCGTCGATATGAACTCTTGGGCGGTATCAGCCTGTTATCCCCGGAGTACCTTTTATCCGTTGAGCGATGGCCCTTCCATTCAGAACCACCGGATCACTAAGACCTACTTTCGTACCTGCTCGAGCCGTCACTCTCGCAGTCAAGCTAGCTTATGCCTTTGCACTAACCTCACGATGTCCGACCGTGATTAGCTAACCTTCGTGCTCCTCCGTTACTCTTTGGGAGGAGACCGCCCCAGTCAAACTACCCACCAGACACTGTCCTCACCCCGGATTACGGGGCCGAGTTAGAACATCAAACATTAAAGGGTGGTATTTCAAGGTTGGCTCCATGCAGACTGGCGTCCACACTTCAATGCCTCCCACCTATCCTACACATCAAGGCTCAATGTTCAGTGTCAAGCTATAGTAAAGGTTCACGGGGTCTTTCCGTCTTGCCGCGGGTACACTGCATCTTCACAGCGAGTTCAATTTCACTGAGTCTCGGGTGGAGACAGCCTGGCCATCATTACGCCATTCGTGCAGGTCGGAACTTACCCGACAAGGAATTTCGCTACCTTAGGACCGTTATAGTTACGGCCGCCGTTTACTGGGGCTTCGATCAAGAGCTTCGCCTTGCGGCTGACCCCATCAATTAACCTTCCAGCACCGGGCAGGCGTCACACCGTATACGTCCACTTTCGTGTTTGCACAGTGCTGTGTTTTTATTAAACAGTTGCAGCCAGCTGGTATCTGCGACTGGCTTCAGCTCCGAGAGCAAGTCTCTTCACCTACCGCCAGCGTGCCTTCTCCCGAAGTTACGGCACCATTTTGCCTAGTTCCTTCACCCGAGTTCTCTCAAGCGCCTGAGTATTCTCTACCTGACCACCTGTGTCGGTTTGGGGTACGATTTAATGTTACCTGATGCTTAGAGGCTTTTCCTGGAAGCTTGGCATCAACTACTTCACCACCGTAGTGGCTCGTCATCACACCTCAGCGTTGATAAGCAACCGGATTTACCTGGTCACTCCGCCTACATGCTTAAACCGGGACAACCGTCGCCCGGATAGCCTAGCCTTCTCCGTCCCCCCTTCGCAGTAACACCAAGTACAGGAATATTAACCTGTTTCCCATCGACTACGCTTTTCAGCCTCGCCTTAGGGGTCGACTCACCCTGCCCCGATTAACGTTGGACAGGAACCCTTGGTCTTCCGGCGTGCGGGTTTTTCACCCGCATTATCGTTACTTATGTCAGCATTCGCACTTCTGATACCTCCAGCAACCCTCACAGGTCACCTTCAACGGCTTACAGAACGCTCCCCTACCCAACAACACCTAAGTGTCGCTGCCGCAGCTTCGGTGCATGGTTTAGCCCCGTTACATCTTCCGCGCAGGCCGACTCGACCAGTGAGCTATTACGCTTTCTTTAAATGATGGCTGCTTCTAAGCCAACATCCTGGCTGTCTGTGCCTTCCCACATCGTTTCCCACTTAACCATGACTTTGGGACCTTAGCTGGCGGTCTGGGTTGTTTCCCTCTTCACGACGGACGTTAGCACCCGCCGTGTGTCTCCCGTGATAACATTCTTCGGTATTCGGAGTTTGCATCGGTTTGGTAAGTCGGGATGACCCCCTAGCCGAAACAGTGCTCTACCCCCGAAGATGAGTTCACGAGGCGCTACCTAAATAGCTTTCGGGGAGAACCAGCTATCTCCCGGTTTGATTGGCCTTTCACCCCCAGCCACAAGTCATCCGCTAATTTTTCAACATTAGTCGGTTCGGTCCTCCAGTTAGTGTTACCCAACCTTCAACCTGCCCATGGCTAGATCACCGGGTTTCGGGTCTATACCTTGCAACTAGACGCCCAGTTAAGACTCGGTTTCCCTACGGCTCCCCTATTCGGTTAACCTTGCTACAAAATATAAGTCGCTGACCCATTATACAAAAGGTACGCAGTCACACCACGAAGGTGCTCCCACTGCTTGTACGTACACGGTTTCAGGTTCTATTTCACTCCCCTCGCCGGGGTTCTTTTCGCCTTTCCCTCACGGTACTGGTTCACTATCGGTCAGTCAGGAGTATTTAGCCTTGGAGGATGGTCCCCCCATATTCAGACAGGATGTCACGTGTCCCGCCCTACTCATCGAGTTCACAGAATATGCATTTTTGTGTACGGGACTATCACCCTGTACCGTGCGACTTTCCAGACGCTTCCACTAACACATAAACTGATTCAGACTCTGGGCTCTTCCCCGTTCGCTCGCCGCTACTGGGGGAATCTCGGTTGATTTCTTTTCCTCGGGGTACTTAGATGTTTCAGTTCCCCCGGTTCGCCTTGCATGGCTATGTATTCACCATGCAATAGTGCAACGAATTGCACTGGGTTTCCCCATTCGGGTATCGTCGGTTGTAACGCTTCATATCAGCTTACCGACGCTTTTCGCAGATTAGCACGCCCTTCATCGCCTCTGACTGCCTAGGCATCCACCGTGTACGCTTAGTCGCTTAACCTCACAACCCGAAGGTGTCTTTGCAGACCCTTGCGTTGCGATTATTTGAGAGACTCTAATACAGGCTACTCCTTATCTCAGTCACTCTACGGAGAGATAAGTTTCAGCTGTATTGTTTCAATTTTCAGCTTGTTCCAGATTGTTAAAGAGCAATATCTTAAACACGACTCGTTAAAGTCATCTTTAAGTTATTTTTTAGTTCATAAAGAACCGGTTGATAATGTCTTTCACACATTATCGGATTGGCGTCCCCAAGGGGATTCGAACCCCTGTTACAGCCGTGAAAGGGCAGTGTCCTAGGCCTCTAGACGATGGGGACACAAAAATTGCTACTGAATCAGTGATTCAGTATTTTTGTGTAAAGGTGAGAATGTGGCAACACATTCGAACGACTGATGCAGTGAAAACCCGATACCGGACTTTTACAGCACAATCATCACCCTCATCAACAGGTGCTCTTGCTCATTACATTCTATCAGACAATCTGTGTGGACACTGCGCAATGCGTATCGTGAGGTAAGGAGGTGATCCAACCGCAGGTTCCCCTACGGTTACCTTGTTACGACTTCACCCCAGTCATGAATCACAAAGTGGTAAGCGCCCTCCCGAAGGTTAAGCTACCTACTTCTTTTGCAACCCACTCCCATGGTGTGACGGGCGGTGTGTACAAGGCCCGGGAACGTATTCACCGTAGCATTCTGATCTACGATTACTAGCGATTCCGACTTCATGGAGTCGAGTTGCAGACTCCAATCCGGACTACGACAGACTTTATGTGGTCCGCTTGCTCTCGCGAGTTCGCTTCACTTTGTATCTGCCATTGTAGCACGTGTGTAGCCCTACTCGTAAGGGCCATGATGACTTGACGTCATCCCCACCTTCCTCCGGTTTGTCACCGGCAGTCTCCCTTGAGTTCCCACCATTACGTGCTGGCAACAAAGGATAAGGGTTGCGCTCGTTGCGGGACTTAACCCAACATTTCACAACACGAGCTGACGACAGCCATGCAGCACCTGTCTCACAGTTCCCGAAGGCACCGAAGCATCTCTGCTAAGTTCTGTGGATGTCAAGAGTAGGTAAGGTTCTTCGCGTTGCATCGAATTAAACCACATGCTCCACCGCTTGTGCGGGCCCCCGTCAATTCATTTGAGTTTTAACCTTGCGGCCGTACTCCCCAGGCGGTCGACTTAACGCGTTAGCTCCGGAAGCCACGCCTCAAGGGCACAACCTCCAAGTCGACATCGTTTACAGCGTGGACTACCAGGGTATCTAATCCTGTTTGCTCCCCACGCTTTCGCACCTGAGCGTCAGTCTTTGTCCAGGGGGCCGCCTTCGCCACCGGTATTCCTCCAGATCTCTACGCATTTCACCGCTACACCTGGAATTCTACCCCCCTCTACAAGACTCTAGCTTGCCAGTTTCAAATGCAGTTCCCACGTTAAGCGCGGGGATTTCACATCTGACTTAACAAACCGCCTGCGTGCGCTTTACGCCCAGTAATTCCGATTAACGCTTGCACCCTCCGTATTACCGCGGCTGCTGGCACGGAGTTAGCCGGTGCTTCTTCTGCGAGTAACGTCAATCAATCGTGCTATTAACACGACTGCCTTCCTCCTCGCTGAAAGTGCTTTACAACCCGAAGGCCTTCTTCACACACGCGGCATGGCTGCATCAGGCTTGCGCCCATTGTGCAATATTCCCCACTGCTGCCTCCCGTAGGAGTCTGGACCGTGTCTCAGTTCCAGTGTGGCTGGTCATCCTCTCAGACCAGCTAGGGATCGTCGCCTAGGTGAGCCATTACCCCACCTACTAGCTAATCCCATCTGGGTTCATCCGATGGCGTGAGGCCCGAAGGTCCCCCACTTTGCTCTTACGAGGTCATGCGGTATTAGCTACCGTTTCCAGTAGTTATCCCCCTCCATCAGGCAGATCCCCAGACATTACTCACCCGTCCGCCGCTCGCCGGCAAAGTAGTAAACTACTTCCCGCTGCCGCTCGACTTGCATGTGTTAGGCCTGCCGCCAGCGTTCAATCTGAGCCATGATCAAACTCTTCAATTTAAGATTTGTTTGATTTGCTGCTAATGAAAGCAGCGATGCTCAAAGATTACTTTCTGCAAATATGCATTCGAACCGAAGTTCAAATGTGTACTGCTTTGGTCACTCTTCAAGACTTTGATATTGCTTCTGCCTGCCGAAACAGGCTTCGATATCGTCTTGCGAGTGCCCACACAGATTGTCTGATAAATTGTTAAAGAGCGTTCGTTACCCGTTGGCTTTTCAGCGAATCTTACGGTAACGCGGGAGGCAGATAATACGCTTTCCCGCTGAAGAGTCAAGGTGTTATTTGATTTCTTTCGAACTCAAACGCGTTCTTTTCTCTTCCTGACCCGGCGAAGTTTGTTTCGTTGTTCCCGGTCAGTGGAGGCGCATTATAGGGAGTTCCTGACAGGCTGCAACCCCTAATTTGAAAAAACTTTTCAACCGCTGTTTCTTTGGTCAAAACGCCGTTAAATTGGTAGTTTTTGCAGCGTTTGGAAGCCATAACCCTGCAGAACGGGCAATAAAGCGTCAGTGTCCGTGTTCAGCGCCATGCAATACGCCATGTTCTCATCTTGAGAAGAGACCACATTTTCCTGAGAAGAGATCAGCCAGGCGGTTCGGCGAGCAATGGCAGCACCGGAATCGACCATACGTGTACCTTCCGGCAATACTTGTGCTAACTCTTCTGCTAATAGAGGGAAATGCGTGCAACCTAAGACGATGGTGTCTGGTGGTTCACGCATTGCCAGCCATGGATGAAGGATTTTCTTTAATGCTTCGACAGAAACGACGCCGCCATGCAGTTTGCTTTCTGCCAGTTCCACCAGCTCAGATGAACCCAATAGCTCAATTTTGCAATCAGTGGCAAAGCGCGCAATGAGATCCAGTGTATAAGAGGCATGAACGGTGCCGCGGGTCGCCAATAAGCCAACAACACCATTGCGGGTGAGCCGCACCGCAGGTTTGATAGCGGGTACTACACCAACCACGGGGAATGCGAAGCGCTCGCGTAGAGCAGGGAGGGAGACGGTGCTGGCGGTGTTACATGCAATAACCACAATCGCCAGTGGGTGGCGCTGCTGTACCGCGGTGACAATTTCCAAGACGCGTTCAACAATAAATTCACCGGACTTCTCCCCATAAGGGAAGGCAACATTGTCGAATGCATATATATAGTGGAGATCCGGCAGCAACTGCCGAATCTCTTGATAGACAGATAGCCCGCCAACACCTGAGTCAAAAATCAGCGCTGTCGGGCGAGGAGCAGTATTGACCTTAGAAGTTATAGCTTCCGGTGAGGTAATACTCTCGTCCAGCGGTTTTATAGCCATAAGCCGTTTCGTAATCTTTATCAAACAGGTTAGCAATTCTACCACGAACTGTTAGATGAGAAGTAACGGGATAAGCAATCGAAGCGTCTACTGTGCTGTAACTTGGTAATTCACGCTGAGTCGCACTATAAAGAGAGGTGTTATTGTCGTAGCGCTTGCCGTAATACTGGTATGACACATCCATATCAAAATTGAACATTGCCCAATCCAGTTGATACTTGGCCTGATGTTTAGAGCGGCGGGCTAGGACTTCGTTATTGAGATCATTACGCGGGTCAATATATTGCAATGTGACCTGGTGGGTGAAGATGCCTGTATCGAAGTTTCCGCTCCACTCCACGCCTTTTATCGTCGCGGAGTTAACATTGTAATATTGTCCAATATAGGTCACTGGATCTGAGTCGTAGTCGATCAGGTTTTCAATTTTGTTGTGATAAGCTGACAAACGCCAGTCAAGCGGCCCGGTCACCCCTTCTAACCCAGCTTCCCATTGGCGGGACTCTTCCGGCTTAAGGTTGCTGTTTGGCTCAATCCGAGGGCTAAAGCGCTGTGCGCCGTACTGTTGGCCCAACGACGGCGCCAGGAAGCCCGTTCCGTAAGATAAGGTCACGCGGTAATCAGGAACGAATTCCCAGCCCGCCGCAGTTTGCCATGTCTCATGCCAGCCAAATTGTTCATCTTTATCGGCACGGCCCGAGGCTTCTAGCGTCACGCTGTCAAATTTTTGCTGCCCGCTGAGGTATAAGCCGGTGTTATCCCGCTTATAACTGTCAGAAATCGTGGTGTTGGATGAGGTCAAACGCTGCTGCTGCCAGTCAAGCCCTGCGCTTAGGGTCGCACTTTCGAAGCTATAAGTGTTGCCCCATTGTAGATTTCGCTGTTCCATATCATCCAGCGTGGTCGCCACCCCATAGCGGCCATATTGGCTGCTGTAGTTGTAATCTTTATATTTCTGGTAGCTGGCAATTAATTGAGCAGAGTAAGCGCCCGCTGCATAACGCAGACCGGTATCATAAGTGTGGTTATATAACCGCTCTTTATCGCCACTGTATTCAGGGAGGTAAGGTGTGCTCCCGACATCGTAATCCGTGCTATTGGTATAGCCATAACCTCGGACAAAACCAGAGAACGCTTGGTTGAACTGATGATCCAGCCCTGCCCAGAAGTTTTTATTACGGAAGCCGTCTCGATCACTGTCTACCGAGTAATCTGAACCCGGTTTGATGTTGAAGCCGTTAGTGGTTTGATACCCCCCCGCTACCGTCGCCAATGTATCACCAAAGCGCTGACGGACACTGCCATCATATTGCTGGTAGCCTTTAGAACCGACGCCAGCATTAATCTGTGCGCCTTCTTTATCTGATTGCGTAATCACGTTAATCACACCACCAATCGCACCTGAGCCATAGACCGCCGAGCGCGGCCCACGGATGTATTCAACTCGCTGCACTAAAGAGATCGGTATTTGATTGAAGTCGACACTGTTGATGATACCGGTACGCGCCAGAGGAATACCATCAACCAGTACCAGTACATGCCGGGCTTCGGTGCCGCGGATATACATAGAAGAGCCTTGCCCTAAACCACCAAATTGCGCGATATCCACACCCGGTAACCGGCGCATCACTTCATTGAGGCTTTTGGCCTGCCAGCGATCGATATCATCCCGCGTCACGACATCCGTGGGGGCCAATACAGTGGAGACTGGCTGTTTAAAACGGCTGGCAGTCACCACCATTTCGTCATTGTTACCGGTGGTGTTGTTACCCTGCGCCCAGCCAGAAAATGCCGTCACAGAGAGCGCTGTGAGCAGCGTATATTTTTTAATTGTCATAAAGCATCCAAACTCAATTGGTGGATGCCGCAGTGCCATGGCCGGTAGTACGCGACGACCACGAATATTGCGACGTAATACCGGCAGGTCTTCGGGCTTGGGATCTCTGAGAACAGAGCTGGCGATGACTTCCCATCCTGGTGGACAGTGTCTGTTGCAACCTTTCGCCGTGACTTCCCCTTACCGCTGCGCGTCAGCTCCGGATTTACACCGGATTCCCTTTTAACTCGTAGGTGTATAAGTACCGCATGAGGCCGGACCGCAATGTTACGATTAAGTAAAATGGATGTCTAGACTTCCATTCTTGGAACGAAGAATAAGCATAACAAAACTGGACATCAGGGCCACTTTCCCTACAATCCGCAGGAATAACCCTCTTTTTATGTCCAAACGAGAAGAAACATGACTCCCAACATCCTGCCGACTGACGGCTATGATCACCAATTGGCGGAAAAATCTGCCCGTCTTCAGGCAATGATGTTGCCGTTTCAGGCCCCCGCTCCGGAAATATTCCGTTCTCCTGCCGAGCATTACCGTATGCGGGCGGAGTTCCGCGTTTGGCACGATGATGACGACCTCTACCACATCATGTTTGACCAACAGACCAAGCAGCGTATTCGGGTCGAGCAGTTCCCGGTCGCCAGTCTGTTAATCAATCGTCTGATGAGCGCCCTGATGACCGCCATCCGGGCTGAGCCGATCTTGCGCCGTAAGCTATTTCAGATTGATTACTTATCGACTCTGAGCGGTAAGCTGATCGCCTCTTTACTGTATCACCGCCAATTAGATGAAGAGTGGCAGCAAAAAGCGCTGGAGTTGCGAGATCAACTGCGCGAGCAGGGTTTTGATCTGCAACTGATTGGGCGGGCTGCGAAAACCAAAATCATGTTGGATCATGACTATATCGATGAAGTGTTGCCAGTTGCGGGCCGTGAGATGATTTATCGTCAGGTTGAGAATAGCTTCACCCAGCCGAATGCTGCGGTGAACATTCATATGTTGGAGTGGGCGATCGATGTCACTCAACATGCAAGTGGGGATCTGCTGGAGCTGTACTGCGGTAATGGCAACTTCTCGTTGGCACTAGCACGTAATTTTGATCGGGTGCTGGCAACTGAGATAGCCAAACCCTCAGTGGCAGCGGCGCAATACAATATTGCAGCGAATAATATCGATAACGTGCAAATTATTCGTATGTCAGCGGAAGAGTTCACTCAGGCCATGCAAGGTGTCCGTGAGTTTACTCGCCTGAAAGGCATTGATTTGAAAAGCTATAACTGTGAGACAATTTTTGTCGATCCACCGCGTAGCGGGCTGGATGATGAAACCGTCAAATTGGTGCAGGCTTATCCGCGTATCCTCTATATCTCCTGTAACCCAGAGACGCTGTGCGCCAATTTGGAACAGTTGCAGCACACCCATAAAATCAGCCGCTTAGCGCTCTTCGATCAGTTCCCTTATACCCATCATATGGAGTGTGGGGTCTTGTTGGAGAAGCGGGACTAACGAATAACTGAATCCTAGATAAACAAAAGGGCAACGCTATGTTGCCCTGAAGTTATTGGCAGAGTGCCAGCGGCGGAGAGAACAGGCAGATCGTAAAGACGCCGCCCGAAAACTACTGCGGCTGCTGGTTATCGCTATTCTCTGACTCAAATTCCGTGTTCGCCTGCGCCGATTTACGCGCCTTTAGCTTAAACAAGATCCAGAACACCAGCGCCACACTGAGAATAGAGGGCACGAAGTTGGAGCCAATCGCCGGATGCTCGACCCGCACAATGGCGCTGTACACTAAAATGCCCAGCAAGAAACAGGCCGCAGCCAGCACTGGCAACCCCTGCGGCATGGCAAAATTGAGGTAGCGCTGATGCAAGCAATACACCGCCAATATTAACGTCAGCAGCGGGAAGATTGAAAAAGGGACAAACGCGCTAAATAGTGTGCTGAATGAACCATTGATGGCCAAACCCGTGATCAATGCCAACAGCAGAGTGCCCGTTTCACGGCGAGGCTGTTTCTCCGGGTGAGATTGCTTTTCAAGGTAAGATTGTTTTTCTGGGGTAGATTGTTCCATCATTTTCCT